>NC_015390.1 GCF_000195575.1 Carnobacterium sp. 17-4
ATATTTCATTTTTGTTACATCTACACATAAGTAACTTTCGCAGTAGTATACCGTTGCATATTATGTTTGTAAATGTTAAAATTTATACATAAGTATACTTATGTATAAATTAGGAGGTAAACAAATGAACGGAAAAGTTTATGTTGTTGGAAACTTTAAGGGCGGGGTTGGTAAAACAAAAACCGTAACTATGCTGGCATATGAAGCAGCTACATATTTAAAGGAACGTATCTTAGTTATTGATATGGACCCTCAAGGCAATGCTACTAGAGTGCTTGCTAAAACTGGAAATCTTGATAACATATCAAAATCAATTACTGATGGTTTTCGAAACGGAAACCTTACCGATGAAATCGTTCATGTCATGGATAATTTAGATATGATACCAGCAAATACATCATTTAGAAACTTATCAAAGATTCTTTTTGATAAATACCCAGATAATGAAATAGCTCAAATTTCTTATTTAAAAGAACTAATTGAGCCCTTCAAAAATAGTTATGATCGCATTTATATAGATGTTCCACCCACAATATCTGATTACTCAGACAATGCTATGATAGCTGCCGATTATTGTATTATTGTTCTTCAAACCCAAGAACTCTCATTAGATGGTGCCCAAACATATATTGCTTACATGCAATTTTTATCAGAAAACTATAATGCCCACTTACAAGTTGTTGGAATTATTCCTATGATGTTAAGACAAGGTGGACGAGTGGATACTAGAGTTTTAGATCAAGCAAGAGAAATGTATGGCAGCAATGTTATTGATACTATTGTAAATTACCAAGAACGTTTAAAAGTATATGATGTAGAAGGTGTTCACATGAACACTAATGCAAATGGAAAAGTAGAAATGTGGGATGGAAAAGCTCACCAAATTTTCATAGATGTTTTAAATGAATTGAACGACCATGAAGCGTATTTAGAAAATATTTAACTGCTTAGAGTGGGAGAAGGGAGTATTTTATGAGTAAGTCATTTGAACCAATTATCAAAAGACAAAAAAGTAGTCTCCAAGAAAAAAATGTATCCATAAAAGGAACTAATGACTTTGGTAGGTCACCTATCCATTCACCAAATGATCTTCCAATTGAAATCAAAAAAACACAAATTCAAAAACAATTTAAAGCACAAGAGAAGAAGGTACCCGAAAACTTTTTTAAAGCTACAAAAACAGCTAAATTATCTCCTGATGTATTACTAAGACTAAATACATTAAAACCTTTTATTGAAGAGTTAGAAGAAATGGATAAATCAACTGTAAACGATATGATGCAAATGCTAATTGAAAGTTATGTAAACGCGCGCTTAACTAACCGTCAAAGAGAGGGTTATAATCAAATGTACGAACATCTTTACGAGCATTCAAAAAAATAAGTTTGCAGAAAATAAGTTAACTATACAAAAGTATACTAGTATACTTTTGTATAGTTAACTTTAAAGATCCGTAGATAACAAAAGACTTTTAAGCTTAGAATTTTAAAAATACTCACACAGACACTGTTGAATAGCTTGCGTAAGTATACTTTTGTGTAGATATTAAATGTAGGAGGCCTTCAAATGAATAAATTTTTCAAATCCATAACTAGCGACTACTTTGAAGATATTTTAGTACGATTAGCTCATCATTCGGCAGGGATTGAGGGAAATACGATTTCTCTACCTGCTACCGTTTCTATCATTGTAAATGGTACTTTACCCATTAGTTCCGGCGCTACAGTTAGAGAATTTTATGAGATTGAGAACCACAAGCAAGCTTTTGATCATATGATAAATCATTTAATAAATGAAGAGACCCTTTCTACCACCATTATTAAAGAGATACACGCTGATTTAACAGATCGATTACAATACGATAAAGGTCAATTTAAAAAGAATGAAAATATGATTTTAGGTGCTGAATTTCAAACAGCTTCACCATCAGAAACACCTTTGTTAGTTTCTCAATTAATTGATAATTTAAATTATCGTTTAAGTATATCTAAAGATAGGGAAGCTAAGTTAATGGCTATTTTGGATACTCATATTCAGTTTGAACGGATTCATCCATTCTCAGATGGGAATGGCCGAACTGGTCGGATGATGATGAACTATTCTTTACTACAGGAGGGATTTCCTCCATTAATTATTGAAAAGGATACAAAAGCACAGTATGTTGAAATTTTAGCAACTCAAGACGTAGATTCTTTTTTAACTTTTGCTAAATCAATCCTAGATAAAGAAACTAAACGAATGATAGCATTTCAAAATATGGATCAAGAAAAAATCAAAGAAATTGAAGAATAAGCTTTTTTGGCTTTTATTCTTCAATTTTTTTGATTTCAAGTGTCTATCAGGAGCATTTTAAGAACGTTTCAATTTTTTTAGTGTGTAGTTGTATTTAAAGGAGACTAATTAAGTGATTAATCCAATTACCAAATACAAGTGTTTTTGGTAATTAGTTTTACACAAAAATAAAAACAACAAAAATCCTTATAAAATCTACTTTTCTTACATTACCAAAACACATTACCATAATGATTACCAAATACTATTACAAATAATAAGCTTAATGATATACTAGAAAAGGACACATTGTTACTTTATTTTATTAACTATATTTATATAATAGAAGAAACTTTTTAAAGAGGTGGAGTTATGCGAATTGCTTATGCTCGAGTATCAACAGATAAACAAGAACTTTATCGTCAATTAGACGCTTTAGAAAGAATTGGATATGATAAACTCATTCAAGAGAAATTTACAGGTACACAGAAAAAACGTGCTGGACTAGATAGCTTATTTAATACCGTTCGATCAGGGGATACCGTTATTATTGAATCAATTAGTCGTTTAGGTAGAAAAACGCTAGATATTCTGTCTACGGTTGAAGAACTTAAAGAGCAAGGCGTAGAAGTTATTTCGTTAAAAGAAAATTTAGATACCTCTACTCCAACCGGCCAAGCTATGTTTCAAATGATGGCCGTAATTGCTCAATTGGAACGTGATCTGACGGTACAGCGAGTGAATGAAGGTTTAGCGTCCGCTAAAGCACGTGGAGTCAAGCTTGGTAGACCGATAATGGATAAACAAAAGGTAACAGATGCTTTACGCTTATATGATTCAGGACATTATTCAGTTAGAGACATTATACGAATCACTGGTATCTCTCAAGGTTCGTTATATAGGAAAATAAAAGAAAGAGAATTCAAACAAACGTTAATTGAAATTAAAGACACAGTAAAAGAAACTAAAGATTAAAGCTCTTGAGCTAATATCCTTTAGTTTCTTTTTTTTTAAAAATATTTAATTAACTTAATTTTTTTAACGTTTTTCCTGCTATTGATTTTGTTGGTTGGTTATTTTTTTTGAACATATACTTTTTATTGCTTTTCTACCTTTTTCACCGGTGTGTTTTGCCATGATATAGCCTTATTTTATTATTTAACAAAAATAATTTGGTTTAATAGTCGGAAGAATATTTCTTATCTTATACATAATAAAAGACGGCTCATAATGATAAGTTTTCCTATGTGTAGGAAAGCTTATCATTGTAGCGCTTACATTATAGTCGCTGTAAAATACTATTTATCAGGAGGTCAACATGAAAAATAAATATCGGCAACTGATCGAATGTTTAAGTAGTCATAATGGAGAGTATGTATCTGCATTAGTTCTTGCAGAAGCACTTAATGTTACTGACAGAAGTATTAGGAACTATATCAAGGAGATAAATAGTAATGTTTCAAATGGTGTTATGATCTCATCATCTCAGCTTGGATACAAGATAATTTCCACTGATAGTGAACACATACATGAGAAGGGAGAATTTAATGAATCGGATTCAGAAAACAAATTATTAGAGTTTCAAATCATTCAATTTCTATTAAACAATAATAACTATACTTCTTATGATGAGATAGCCAATAAATTTTTCTACTCACCCCAAACAATTAGAAGTAGAATTCAGAAACTCGTAATAACCATTAATGAATTAGGGATAAAAGTTACAATTGATACAAAAGTTTTTAAAGGTATCAAATTAATTGGAAGCGAAGTTCAAAAAAGAATATTATTAGAAATATTTTTTACCAATATTTTTGTGAAAAAAGAAATGTTTAAAGACTTGGTTATCAAGAGCTTTGATAATTGGATTGAACCTAAGAAAATAGAAAAAATTTTCAGAATAGTTGATAAGATAAATACAGATCTTGAATTAAATCTCGAATTTTTAATGTATAAAAAAACTATAACTCAACTTATTATTATGGTTCATCAAATAAATATTCAAAAATCTATTGAATTTGATAAGAATCAATTAGAAGAAATTAAAATATTCAAAGAGTACGAAGTAGCCTTAAAAATAGAAACAGAACTGAATGAACTTATATTTCTAGATGATGGAGAGTCTTTATTTCTAGTAAACTATCTTATTTCTCTTCAATTAGATTTAGGGAAAATTTCTTCAGATGGACAAGATTCAATGATTTTAGCAACTATTCATTCAATTCTAGAAGAAATAGAATCTGTATATAATATTGAAACATTTTCAAAAAAACGTTTTAGAAACAACATATCAGATCATATTTACAGAATAATACACCCTGCTTCACAGAACATTTTAATATATAACCCACATGTGAAAGAAGCGAAATCAGAGTATATTTTTTCATTTAGTATTGCTTCAAATATTGCACTTAAACTCGAAAAGTTTTTTCATTTAGAAATAAGGGATAGTGAAATTGCTTATTTAGCTTATCATATCCAAGTAATTTTGGAATCTCAAGATAAAAAGAAAATCAAAACTGTCATTTTATACAGTCGAAACTATGAACGATCTAAATTATTATCATCAAAATTAATCACTTATTTCGATGAATTAGAGATTATAGCAATAGAAAAATATACTAATAATTTTAAATTTCACGAAAAAAATCTTTATGTCGGAATAAATTTAGTTAACGTTCCCCCAAAAATAAATAATTTTATTAATCTTGGAAGTAGCTTCCGAAGCAACGATATAAAAAAGATTAACTTTTTTCTTGAATCACAGAAGATTTTTTTAGAAAAAGCAACTATTCATTGTCTGAATGCTGATGATCCCAAGGAAATAATAAAAAAACTACTGGTTATAGAAGGCCAAGAAATTATGCTTGATTCAATATTAAAACGCGAAGAAATTTCTTCTACCTCAATTGGAAACTTAGTCGCTATTCCACACCCCTACATTGGGAAAAGTGAATATAAAGAAAAGATAATTATAGGCATTATTAACCAAGAAGTAACTTGGGGTAAAGAAGCCGTCCAATTGATACTAGTTTATATTCCTTCTTCAGATACTGAAAGAAATGAATTTATTTTTCAAGAATTTTATCAAAAAACAAAAGACATTACAGATGTTAGAAAATTAATAAAAACAAAGACAAAAGAACAATTTATAAAAAAATGGAATGAAATTTGAGAGGATGTAATAAATATGTTAATGAATACAAAAGAATTACTTACAGTTGCTTACGAAAATAATTTTGCGGTCGGATCTTTTAATGTTGCTAATAGTGAATTTGTTAAAGTTGTAATTGAAGCAGCAGAAGAAAAAGGGGCTCCAGCAATTATTCAAATTCATCCAAATGAGGTTGAATTAGTTGGAGATGATTTTATCACTTATGTCGTGGAAGCATGTAAAAATACACGTATCCCCATATCTATCCATCTAGATCATGGTGCTTCAGTAAAAGATGTTTTGAGAGCAATTAGAAATGGGTATACATCAGTAATGATAGATGCTTCTCATGACAGTTTTGAAGATAACATAGCTATTACAAAAAAAGTTGTTGAAATTGCTCATGCTGTAAATGTTTCTGTAGAAGCAGAACTTGGAACTATTGGAACAAATGAGGGTAGTTCTGAAGGTGGAGCCGATGAAATTCTTTACACTAATCCTGAAGATGCTAAAAGATTCATAAAAGAAACCGGAATCGATATTCTTGCTGTAGCTATAGGCACATCTCATGGACAGTACAGACATAAAGGAAAACCTGAATTAAAAATTGATTTACTTGAAGAAATTAATAACCTAGTAGATATTCCCTTGGTATTGCACGGAGGAAGCGACAATAAAGATGAAGAAATTCAACAAACATATCATCATGGGGTAGCTAAAATTAATCTATCTACAGATATGAAAAATGCATTTTTCAAACAAATGCGCACATTTTTAACTGAAAATGAGAATGCATATGAACCTGACGTTATCATACCAAGTGCTCGTGAATCTGCTAAAGAATTAGTTAAACATAAAATGGATTTATTTAATTCTACTGGAAAAGCAACTTTATATAAATAAGTAGTGTTTTTCCTACTTTATTAGGAGGGAAAGTAATGAAACTTGAGGATTTAATTAATGATAAAAATATAATTTTAACTTTAAACGGACAAGACCAAGCTAGTGTCATAGATGAATTAGTAACTAAACTTAAAGAAAATGAAATAATTGATAATATTGAAACGTTTAAAAATGCTATTTGGAAAAGAGAAAACGAAGTTTCTACTGCTATTGGAGATGGTATAGCTATACCTCATGCTCAAAGTTTCGCTGTAAAAAAGCCATCAATTATGATGGGTCGTTCTTTAAAAGGAATAGAATACGGTGGTGAAAATACAAATCTAATATTTATGATTGCTGCACCTGAAAACGCATCAAACGAGCATTTATCCTTACTATCCAAATTATCAACCTTCTTGATTAATGAAACTTTTCGTGCAAAATTGTTAGTAGCACAAACTAATAATGATGTTATTAATGCTATCAAAGAACAAGAAAAAAAACAAACTTCTACTCTAACTAATATTGAAGAATCCGGGAAATATTTAATTGGAATCACCGGTTGTATGACGGGAATAGCACATACTTATATGGCTGCTGAATCGTTAAAAGAAGCTGCTCGTAAAAGAGGTATGACTGCAAAAATTCAAACTAATGGAGCAAATGGACCTGAAAACAAATTGACTCCATCCGATGTTGCTAAAGCAGATGCAATTATCATTGCACACGATGTAAACGTTGACAAATCTATTTTCAAAGGAAAAAAAATTGTTGACGTCCCTGTAAAAAAAGCAATCAATAAAGCTGACGAATTAATTGACTTAGCTTTATCATATAAAATTAAAGATTCTAATAGTAATTTTAATGATACGAGTGATATTGAACCAGAAAACGAAGAAAAAAAAGAAGGTTTAAATTTTTATAAACATATTATGAGTGGTGTCTCTTATATGATTCCATTCGTAGTTGTTGGCGGAATCTTTATAGCAATTTCTTTTATGTTCGGAATTTATGCTGCCGATCCTGATAGCAGTCAATACAATGTCTTTGCAGAGTTCTTTAGTCAGATGGGAGGAGAAGCTGCATTTGCTCTTATGGTCCCTATATTGGCAGGATACATTGGATACAGTATAGCTGATAAACAAGGGCTTGCACCAGCTATGATTGGTGGGATGATGGCAAGTATCGGCGGTTCGGGTTTCCTTGGTGGTATGGCAGCCGGATTTATTGGTGGATTTTCAGCATTAATTATTGGTAGGTCAATGAGAAAAGTACCCAAATCATTCCAAGGATTAGTCTCTGTTTTAGCAGTGCCATTGCTTAGTACTTTAATTGTCGGGGCATTCATGTTCTTCATCTTAAATACTCCAATGTCAATGTTAAATATATTTCTTGAAAACTGGCTAACCAGTCTGACCGGAGTTAATGCGGTATTATTAGGGGCTTTATTAGCAGGAATGATGGCTTCAGATATGGGTGGTCCGATTAATAAAACCGCTTCAGCATTTGGACTCGCAATGTTTTCAGCAAACATTTTTGAACCTTCCGCTGCTTTGATGGTTGGTGGTATGGTACCTCCAATTGGAATTGCTTTAGCAACGACATTCTTTAAAAATAGATTTACCGAACAAGAAAGAGAAGCAGGTAAAGCAAGTTATATCTTAGGTGCTAGTTTTATTACAGAAGGAGCTATTCCTTTTGCTGCTGCTGATCCCTTACGTATAATTCCTGCGAATATCATTGGAGCTGCAATAGGTGGAGCAATTAGTATGGCTCTAAATATTAGCTTAAAAGCACCTCATGGTGGGATTTTTGTAATCCCAATCGCTTCTAACAAACCCTTACTCTATATTGGCTGTGTTCTGTTAGGTTCAATTGTTACCTGTCTAATTATAGGTTTCCTTAAAAAGCCACTTACTGAGAAAGAGCAATCTTTAAGAGGAGATATGATAAATCTATTCTAATTACGAAATATTTCATCTATTATTAAAATATGGATGAATTTACAGAAGAAGAAGCTCTAGAAAAAGAGCATGAATGGTTAAATTCTCATTAAATAGTATATCATTAAATACATTCACTAGATGGGTAGTATTATTAAGCTGAAGAATTAACTTAATAATACTACTCAATAAGTGCGCAGAACTCATTCAAAGTTTACATACTTACAATATGATACATTTAATTTTTTTTTTTAAAATGCTCTAAAAAAACTAAAAAAAATAAATAAAGGATGGAATAACTGATTAATAACCAGTTGGTCCATCCTTTTAACTTTACCAATTTGATCCTAAATCCACATTCATTTTCATAACGCTGGGGATGATACTTTCTTTGTATCAGAGTTGAATTGAGTTGAAAAAATATTCATCGATACTTTCTCATTTTCGGTTAGTTTAACTATATCCTTTATTTTTCCATATTTAATTCTTGATTAATATTCTTAACCAACACACAGTATTTAACGTCTTATTTTAACCAGATATCAGCAGTATTTTCTCCTAACCAAACGGTTACAATATCTTTTTTACCTTTACCCGTAGCAATGACATAATCAAATGCCTTATCTTTAGAAACTAGTTCAATCGAATAAAAATTTAAGCTACCGTTAAGTTTACTTATTTTCAACATTGAAACAATGTACCTAAATAAAAAATAAAATAAAATACATTTACATAAAATCGTTTTCATGTTATTATTTTGATGAAAAGAGAGGGGAATAACAAATGATACTTGAAAAAATAAAAAATGGATTAATTGTTTCCTGTCAAGCCTTAGAAAATGAACCGCTACATAGTTCCTTTATTATGTCTAGGATGGCTAAGGCAGCGGAGGAAGGTGGCGCAGCGGGAATTCGAGCTAATGGTGTAGAAGATATTATTGCTATCAGAAAAGAAACAAATTTACCGATTATTGGCATTATTAAACAAGACTATGAAGATTCTGATGTATACATAACTCCAACCACTAAAGAAGTTAATGCATTATTGGGAACAGATTGTGAAATTATCGCTTTAGATGGCACAAACAGGACTAGACCATTTGAAACATCCTTGAGTGAATTAGTAGATCAAATTCATGACGCAGGAAGATTGGCTATGGCGGACATTTCTATTTTGGAGGAGGCTATTGCTGCAGAAAAAATAGGTTTTGATTTGGTATCTACAACAATGGCAGGATATACAAATTATTCTGGAAACTTGGATGAACCAGCATTTGGTTTGATTAAGAAAATAAAAGAAAATATCCATTTACCTGTAATCATGGAAGGTCATACACGATCACCTGAACATGTTAAACAGGGATTACAATTGGGTGCCTTTGCTGTGGTCGTTGGGTCTATTATCACTAGACCTCAATACATTACCAAACTATATACGGATATTATAAAGGAGACAAAATGGATATAAGAAAAGAAAAATTATTTTTTTGTGATTTAGATGGTGTTTTGGTGCAAAGTGATGGAACAATTAAGATAGGAGATATAGAAAAAATAAAAGAATTTGTCAATGACGGTGGTATATTTATTATTTGTACGGGACGCTTAGATCAAGACATTGAATATGTAGAAAAAAAATTAGGAATTAAAGGTAGTTTTCGGATTAGCCAAAATGGAGCAGTTATTAAAACTAAAGATGATAAAGTAATTTTCCACAAGAAGATTGCTAAAGATTATGTAGGTGTATTGAATAATATCTTATCTCATCATGAAGTACGAACTGAAATTAATGATCTCCAAAATCGATATTATCCTAGCCCGAGAAATCCAGAAAACATTGCAGAATTTATAGATACATCTATAGTAAAAGAAAATTTATTTGATTATGCATTAAAAAATTTGAATCCTACAATCTATCTTAATTTTGGGGAAGAAGCTCAATTTGAGATAATAAAAAAAGAAATTCAAGTAGCTTTAGGTGCTGAAATTTCTATTGTACAAACGAGCCCCACTTCTTTGGAAATTTTTTCAAAAGAAGCTTCAAAAGGGAATGCTGCAAAATATATTTCTTTACAATTAAATATAGACAAAGAGAATATTGTAGCAGCAGGAGATGCTGAAAGTGATATTACAATGTTCCAATATGCTGGAAATTCTTTCGCTGTTGGGGAACATTGCGATAAAAAGGTGATAAAAGCTGCTGATTATCATGTTTGTGGTATAGAAGAACTACTCACTAGCTATATTTAGAAAATACTAGGAAGGAGTATAACTATTTTGAAAATTATTTATTTACCATTAGATGAGCGTCCTTGTAACACGACTTATCCCAAGCAAGCATCAGAAGTAGCTTCTGATTGGACAATTATTACACCCAATATAAGACTTTTGGGGCAAAAGAAAAAACAAGGAGACATAAAAGGACTTCGAAAATTTTTGTTAAAAGAATCTAGTGATGCAGATGCAGCAGTCATTTCAACTGAAATGCTCGCTTATGGAGGGTTACTACCATCGCGTTTACACGCTTCTGATGAAGAAATCATTATAAACTACGAGAAAACAATACGACAACTAAAGTCTCAAAATGAAAATTTGAAACTTTATGTATCTAATCTTATTATGCGAACACCACGTTCCAGTAGCAGCGATGAAGAACCTGATTATTATGAAGAATATGGAGCAGAAATATTTCAATATGGATGGCTGAAAGACAAGAAAAAACGTGAAGGTTTGTCCAATGAAGAACTTCAACAATTCAGTTACGTAAAGACCTATGTTCCCATCGAGCACATACAAGATTATGAAAATAGGCGGAAATTCAATCTTAGAATTAACCAACTAAATATTTCATTACTTAATAATAAAATCATTGATTTTCTTGTCATTCCTCAAGATGATGCAGCAGAATTTGGGTACACTGCAATGGACCAAAAAAAGGTTTTCAAATGGCTAGATGAAGATTATTCACAAAGTGTCATGATTTATCCTGGGGCTGATGAAGTGGGCTTTAGCTTATTAGCTCGAGCATATAATGAGCAGAAAAAGCAACGACCAAAAATATTTCCAATTTATTCTTCTACGTTGGGTCCTTATATCATTCCTCTATATGAGGACAGACCAATCAACGAAACTATGAAAGCGCATATAATGGTCAATGGATGTGAATTAGTGAATTCTCCGGAAAAAGCAGACATAATACTGGCATATAATACACCAGGTAAAAAAATGCAAGAATCATGGGATCAACTTACCGATAACATTGATATAACTTATTCATCATACCGCCACTTACCTACATTTGTTAGAGAGATAGAAAATTACTTAGATAATGGATATCCAGTTATTATAGCAGATTCAGCCTACTCGAACGGGGGAGATGGGGAGCTTATAAAGTTATTAGATAGTAAAAAATTGTTGGAAAAATTGTCTAGTTACAAAGGTTGGAACACTAATGGAAATACATTAGGCAGTACTATTGCAGCAGGTGTATTTGCTTTAGGTGAAGGGAATTCTGAAGCAATAAAACAAAACTTATTAATGCACCTTTTTGATGATTTCTTTTATCAAAGCTTGGTTCGTATGGAAGTGACAGAAAATGAACTTCCAAAACTTGGCCTAAATTATTTTGATTTAGGAGAAAAAAAAGAAATTGTGAGATGCATAATTGAAGAAAAATTAGAGCAACAAAAAAAGACCTTTTTGAAGCAAACTTTTTCAACAGATTCTTATCAAATTTCTGTAGATTTTCCATGGAATCGGATGTTTGAGATTTCTTGCCAATTATCAATAAAGTAGCTATAGGTCTTAATTCATCTAATTGTATAATGAAAAGGAGTGAATGATAAGTGCTTAATGAAGATAATAAATTTGTCAATGGAATGGTGAATGTAGCTAGTAAATTTGCGAACCAAAGGCATATCTCTGCGATAAGAGATGGTTTTATAGAATTAATACCCTTGACTATCATCGCATCCTTTTGGGTTTTAATGAATAATATTTTACTAAATCCAGATACAGGATTCTTGCGTTTCATTCCTAATATTGGTATTTTTTCAGAAATTGGAAACAGCGTGTATAATGCAACACTAGGAATATTAGCAATTTTGATTGCCTTTACAACAGGGAGTCGCTTAGCAAATAGTTATGATCAAGATCGTATAGTAGGTGGCTATACAGGTGTTGTTTCCTTCGTGACACTGCTTCCTGCGACGGTAATGGTAACTAGTGTGGATGGAGAGATCTTTGAAGCAGGAGCAATCTTGACCCAAGGACTGACAAGTGCTACTGGAATGTTTCTTGCAATCATTGCTTCCTTACTCGGGGTTACAATACTATGTAAACTAATCACAATTGAAAAATTAAAAATCGTGATGCCAGAAAGTGTACCCTCAACAATTGCTAAGTCATTTAATGTACTAATACCTATCTTTCTAACAACATTTATATTGGCGCTAATTGAATTTATAATTTTACTTATATTCAAATCTGATATTCCTGATTTGATTACACAATTCTTCCAAGCTCCATTAGTAGGATCAATTCAGTCACTTCCTGGTATTTTACTTTACGTATTTCTGAGTAATCTACTGTGGGCATTTGGTTTGCATGGGACATCTATTTTAGGTTCCATAGGTGAACCGATTCTTCTAACCTCGATTCAACAGAACATAGACGCTTTAAAAGCAGGTATTGAATTGCCAAATATAGTTACAAAACCATTCATAGATGCATTTGGATGGATGGGTGGAGGTGGCAATCTTATTTGCTTGGTGATTGCTATTTTAATAATATCCAAACGTGAAGATTATCGTGCATTGACAAAAGTAGGGCTTATTCCTTCTTTATTCAACATTAGCGAACCAATGATGTTTGGGTTGCCGGTAGTGTTTAATCCCTTGTTAGCAATCCCTTTAATTTTGGTTCCATCTATTTCTATCAGCGTGGCATACTTAGCAACTAACATTGGCTTGATAGAGAAAACATCTGTTATGATTCCTTGGACAACCCCGCCAATACTATCAAGTTTCTTAGCAACTGGTGGGGATTGGAAAGCAGTAGTTCTACAAATTTTATTGATTGTTATTGGGACACTAATTTATATGCCTTTCGTACAGCTGACAAATAAAATTAAAATATAAACAAACTAAAATATAAACAAACTAAAATAAAAGAGTTGACACAGTTTGCTAGTTGAAAAATAGCTAACACGTCAACTCTTTTTCTCTATGGAGTATTCCAACTGTGTGTTAAAATAAATAAGTAAATAAGAGAAGAAAGAGGAAAAATAATGAATTTATTGGCAAAAATAAACAGTTTTTTCCCCTCATTAACTAAATCCGAACAAAAAGTTGCTCAGTTTATATTAGCAAATCCAGATAAAATTGAAGTAATCTCCATTCAGGAATTGGCAAAACAAGCAAAAGTTGGAGAGAGTACTATTGTTCGCTTCACAAGAAAAATTGGATTTGATGGGTATCAACAATTCAAATTAGAGCTAGTTAAGAATCAATTAAGAGAAGCACTTCCTTATATGGATGAAAAAAAAGGAGATTCTTGGATTGTTCAGCAACAATTACAAGAAATTTTAATAAATACACAACAATTTTTAAATGAGCAAGAAGAAAAATTGAACTGTATTGCAGAAAACATATCGAAAGCTGAGTGTATCTACTTGTTTGCGGTTGGTAACTCAGGAACTCTTGCAGCGGATTGTGCAAATCGTTTTATACGTATCGGTAAAAAAGCAATCTTTCATTCAGATTCACATATACAAGCAATAAATGCTTCTGTAATGACCAATAAAGATGTTGCTTTTGCTATTACTGTTTCTGGAAATACAAAAGACGTACTGTTGAACCTAAATATTGCGTCCGAGACCGGGGCATTTCTTGCTGCTATTACAAATTACTCGAACTCTAGCGTGACTAATTTGACAGAAAATGCGCTTGTCTGTTCACCAAAAGAGTATTCTTCTGTTTACGTTTCTTTTGCTTCAAAGGTCTCTCAAATGTATACTATGGACGTATTGTTTAGAAAAATTGTAGATTTGGATAAAGAAAAAATACAATCGTTGAGAAACAAGACTAATAATGCATTGATTGATCGCTTGATTTAAATTTAAAAGACAGATATCTAAAACTAATTTGGTAATTATCTATTGTCTTTACTAACCTGAATGATTCATACTTTTTAAAAAAATAACAAATTGTATGTTTTTTACTTCGTTCATATCAGTAGGTTGCTACTTTCACTTGTTTTACTTAAAATTTCTAAGCTACTATTTTTTTGTCGGGAAATAAAGATTTCCAGGCAGACTAATTCCTTAAAATTAGTCTGCTTTTTTAAATTTTTGAAATAGGTGTAAGTGCTACTGCCATTTAAAATGCTGGATATTCTACAAGATTTTATAAAAGAGTTCTTGGTAAACATGATAGGAACTGAGTTAAAAAAATGTCTTTCTTCCAGAATGAAAAAGTTTACCACATACTTTAAATAAGAAGAAACGAAGAGTGCGTATGAAATTGACGATGTTATAAGCTAATAACCTTACCATCATACGGACATTATGGTCAAAAATTTCAGTTTTAAAATTATTGACCATAAAATATTGTACTTTTACAATCAGTGTTTTGGCCTTACTGGTCGATCAGTCTGCTTTACACATGAACGCTGCTTCTTTAAAAGTAAATAAATTGGGTAGATCGCGCTCATTGGAAGGGTGATCCAAGACAGTTGATTGTCATTTCGATAAATGGAATAATAGCTATTAGGCGTCAGATACTTTGGACATTTCGTAGGAGGACGTCAAGGTACCCTTAATAAATTTATATTCTTTTCCTTTATAGTAACCATATTCCACGCATTAATCTTTAAATAAAATATTTTCATCTTGAATAACTAACATATTTCTCATATCATTTGATGGAGCAAGTGAGTTCTGCCTTTGGATGGGTTGTGGTGACTTTAATTCTTCAGGATAATTCATTTATTTTCTATTTAGACAAGCATAAAGGAATACCTTTTATCGGTCTCCTAAATAAAAAAAAACCTAAGATACTTAAAAAATAAGTACCTTAAACTTTTCTCTAAAACATTTATATAATTTTTAAACGCTTCTAGTTAAACTCATAATGAATCGAGTCTTTATATTTTTCATATAACTCTTGGTTCAATTGATCTCCTCCGTCTAAGTTAGCAGAATAAAAAATAGGTGGATATTCTACTCCATTTTCTATTAGTTTTTTACAAACTTCCACTATAATAGTATTGAGAATAGTTGCACCAATTACTGTAGATGAAGCACCTACCTTTTGCTCGATACCTTCTATATCACAACAGCCATCCCCTATGTCGCCATGATTATCAATCACAATATCTGACACTTCAAACAGACGTTTTCCAGAAGAATGGCGACTAGTTATTGACTTGGAATATGTCAAATTAGTAATACTTAATATTTCTACACCTTTTTCTTTTGCTTCAATTGCTAAATCAATTATTATAGGGTTTCTACCAGAAACCGAATGGAGTATTAAAACATCCCCCTCTTTGAAATTTACAGTACTAGCTAGCACTTTCCCGTAACCTTCTAGTCTTTCCATTTTACTAGTAAAAGTAATAGGAGAACGATCTAACATGACTTCTCGTCCAAATATAGGATTTATAGTCATCATTCCACCTGCACGATAATATAATTCTTGCACTAATATACCGGCATGGCTTGCTCCAAATGCATATACAGATTTTTTCTCTAAGTTTGCTTTTGTTATTAAATCAATTGCCTTCTCTACACTCTCATTTTCTTCTTTAGCAACTATCTTTAATAGTTCACTAATTTTTTCCATATATTGAAACATTTTAAAATCCTCCTAATAACTCACTAATTCCTCTTCCTAATATTCCCCATAGGGAAAGATCATTACCACCAAAAATTAATATCCAGTTTTGAATAGTTGAGCTAAAAACTACTGCTGAAAGACCTACTAAAACTACCATTACGATAGAAGCTACCGCTGTTCCTATAATAGCTCCTCTTAAACCACCTTGTCCCTCCCCAATTACTGCTGCTCCTCCACACTCAAAGAAGCTAGTAATAATAAGTGGAACGATTAATACTCCAAAAATATTAAAACTATCTGCAATGATAACCACTATTGTAGAGGTAATCATCGCTACGATAAATCCAATTATTACAGCATTTGGTTTGTAGTTAAATAAAATAGGGACATCAAATGCTGGCTTAGCTCCAGGAACGACTTTCTCAGCAATTCCTTGAAAAGCAGGTACAATTTGATTAATTAATAAGCGTACACCATATAACATCACTAGTAGTCCCGCTCCAAAATTTAATCCAGCTTCTATTGAAAATAATATTAGACTACCATCTTCAGGTATTAGACCTGGTGCAATAATCCCCATTACTAAATTCATCAAAAATAGGACTAGACCTCCCGTAATAGAAATCTCTCTGAAGAAAGACAAGTTTTCAGGTACATTAATATCTTCTGTTGACTTCTCTTTATTGCCAACTCGCTTAGCAACAAAACCAGATATTAGAGATAATATTCCCGTTGGATGTCCAATCAAGAATGATTCATCACCTGTAGCATCCCAGACATATTTCCTCATAATCCATGGCATAAATGACCAATAACAAGCTGACAATACAGCCGCAACAACAATCAATAATAACCCACTCAGTCCTGCTTCAACTCCAGCTGCAACAAAAACGAATGGGAACCACCAAAGCATATGTCCAGTTAAGAAAATTGTTTTTACAGGCGTAAAGCGCGCAATTAGCAGATGAATGATAAGTCCAACAAACATTGCTAAACCAACAGTTCCACCATATTCAGCTGTGAAGGTTATATCAGATAATCCCTCTGTCACTTCAACTCCTAGTTGTGATTGTACTGCAGCGTTGATTGGTGCAATAGTTCCAACCAGCATATTTACTCCTGCAGTAAGAATAACCATACCAAATGCTGCTGTTAAAGTGCCTTTAACAACTTCTGAAAATGTTTTTCTTTGGATAATTAGACCAATCATTGCAATAATTCCTAACAAAACCGGTGGATTTTTTAATATGTTCTCTGCAATAAACCACATTTTTTAGCCCTCCTTTTCTGACAAGAATTTTTCCATTTGGCTTTTAACTTCTTCTTTATCCATATATTTTTTTACAGGATAAACAGGATTTTTTACTGAATTACTTAACTCTGTTGCTAATTCTTTACTAGTAAAATAGACATCTGCAGCCTCCGCTTTAGCAGATGATAAATCAGTATTTTCTACAGTTGCCTTAATTCCCATCTCTTTAACTACTTTATCTATCGTCATTTTTAAAACCATAGAACTACCTACTCCAAAACCACAAACTGCTAAAATTTTCATTGTTTTTCCTCCTCTAATTAAATAACTCAATAATATCTTTTTTTTGTCCATTTAAAATTGTTTGGTACTTGTTTTTATCCATGAAAATCGCTATAACATCTTGTAAGCCTTTCAAATGACTTTGGCTATCCTCTGCAGCGAGTATCAAAAATATTTTTACAGGTTTTCCTTCTAAGTCAATTTCATTTCTTGTCACAAGTAAACTCATACTCTGTTGATTAACACCTTCACCAGGTTTAGCATGCATTAAAGCAAAGTAGTCAGTTAAAACCATGTATGGTCCATTATCTTGTACACTTGAAATCATGTTTTCTACATAAATATGAGAAATTAAATTTTCTTTTATTAAAGGCTCACTTGCTATTTCTACGGCTTGCTTCCAGTTTTCCACATAATCAATTACCTTAATATGATTTTCAGATAATAATTCTTGTAGGTCTTTCATTTTTTAACCTCCAACATTTTTGAAATAAACCAGCTTTTATCTTCTATACCTTGCATTACTAGTTTCATTACTGGTTCTATTTCTTTTACTTCTTCTTCTCTTATCATTAAAAGTATAATGATATCTACTTTTTGATTTCCCCAAAGTATAGGTTTATCTAATACTAATATAGAAATATTTGTTTCCTCAACTAATTTTGGATTCCCATGAGGAATTGCAAATCCATTATCCAAATAAGTTGATTGAATTTCTTCACGTTCATATATAGAATTAATAAATTTATTTTTTGTGTTTGTACTTGAAAAATATTTATTTTCTATTAAAAAATTTAAGGCTTCCTTCTTTGATTGAAAATCACCAAAGAATATATTTTTTGAGAGAAGTAATTTTATTTTTTCGGGTAGATCTTGCTTTTCAAATTGATATTTTTCATTATCAATAATTAAATCAATATAATAATTCATAATTCGCTTCATATCTCTCGTTGTAACCATGGGTGAAATTCTTACAACAGGCTTTCTAGATTCCTTAATATCAACAGTAGAAATGATAAAATCGACATCAGATAAATCAAGATGTTTTAATTTCGCTATTGAAGTTGTCTCAATACTATCGATTTCGGGCAATATTCTTCGAATTTTTGCTGAAACAAACGAACTAGTCCCGATACCATTTGGACAAACAAAAATAATTTTGCTTAATTCTTTTTTTCGTTCTATTGCAGCTTGAAAATGAATAGCAATAAATCCGACTTCATCTTCTGAAATATCAATTTGGTAAGGTTTACAAAAGTCATTAAGAGCAAACCAAACTATCCCGTATAGTGCTGGATAATTTTGTTTAATCTCGTTTAATAGAGGATTAACGATAGTAGTATGGGCTTCTACACGTAAATTTAATTGATAAAGATGAATAATTGCGTCTTCTTCTAGCCTACTATCCTGTGTTAAATCTACTTGTATTCCTTCACTAACTCTTTGAATTAGATTTCTTATTTCTTCTCTAAAAGAATCTGGGATTGTGTCATTTTTCAAGAAAAATTTTAAGCCACTACCAACAATAAGATAGGTTAGATACTGAACCTCTTTTGAAGAAAAAACATAAATATCTAAATCTTCTAATCTCTTCAACAATTCGTATACCATAGGATATTTATTGAATTCTAAAAATAGTTTACCAAGTTGATTATGCCCTTCAAAGTTGATTTTATGCCCATTTTTTCCTCTTTGAACGATCAATAAAGTTGAAACTACTATACTTTGCATATAACTTTCAGGTATCTCAATATTTTTACTTTCCATTTCTTTTCGTAAAACACCATTAATTTTTAACAGTAGGTCGATATCAATCAATATTTTGATTCTTTTCAAGTTATTAATATTATTAAGAGTAATCCGTTTTAAAATTCGTTGCGTTTGCACCTCGTTACCTTTAAAATAAGTTCCAGAATTATCGAATGTAAGACTAACCCCCTCTTTTGCAAATATTTTTTTAATATAAGAGATATCGTTAGCTATACTACTCCTTGAAACCCAATACTCATCTGCTAACTTTTGATAACTTAGATGTTCTTTGTCAAGGAGGCGTTTCAGAATAACTAACTTACGATCTTTACTGTCACCATATTGATTACCATTCATCATATCACCCTTTGGCTAAACTATATTTCATTACCCTATATAAAAGAAGACCAACTAATTAATTAAAAATTAGTGAGAACAAGTGTACACTATTATAATCATATTCAATTTTATCTTTTTAACTTATTCACTTCTATCCTTTCTAATTATTTAATCGATACTTGTACTCCACATTATAAATGCAATAAAAACAATAATTTGTATGTGCTATTTATAGATATACCCTAAATAGACATTAAAATAAACAATCAAACCAGTCAAAATCAAGGTTTGATTTTGAAATGGGCAGGCTAATAATTTAGTTAGTGATTACTATTCATCCGCTTATAGCCATACTTCATGATATTCACCCTTTATTTAATTCTATTTTTGGCTATTAGTTATGACACCGTGTAAGCCTTGATTTTACTGGAGCTGAAAACCATAGTTAATACTCTTAAGTTATGATTATATTTCTATAATTGTTTATCTTTAAAAAAAATGAGAAAAGGAAGATACACAAGGTTCCATTGAGCAAAGCTAAAAGTATTGAAGTTGTTGAAATAATTAAAAGAGTCAAATCCTTATATATTGAAAAACGTACGCTATAATATATATAAAGAACAAGTAGAAAAAAGGAGCGGATGACAATGGACATTATTACAACGACAAACTTCAGAAAAGATATTTCTAATATATTGGACCGTGTTACTACTGAAAATAAAACAGTAGAAATTACTATAAAATCCAAACAAGGGTTTAATGATGGTGTTGTGATGATCCCTAAAAAAGAATACCAAAGAATGCAGGAAGAATTATACTTGGGAAGAACAGGAACACTTAGGTATGTACTAAACGCTATGGAGAACTCAACTGACGTTGATTTTGAGGAAGTTTAATGACCGATACCTATTGGAAGATCCTGCAACATAGAGATATTAAGGAAAAGCACATTCCATTACTTGAACGAGATGGTTTAAAAGGTGATTTCAATAATATAATAAAAATTCCACAAAAAAAACCATTTGAACAAGTAAGGCTAAACGAAGTATTTCAACTAAAAAATAAAAAAGTCCAATCCATGAGAATCAACGACAAACATAGGGTTATTTTCACGATAGCTAAGGCAACAAGAACCGTTACAATATGGGCTGCTTGGTCCCACAATGAAGAGAACCTATTCACCTAAGAGGTAGCTATAAAGCTTACCTCTTTTTTTATCGGATGATTAATCGGCCTAGTCGTTAGGTAATTTAGGTAATTATAGAAGAAATAAGATTTATTTAAGGTAGTCAATATATCAATATGTACATAAACAAATTAATATACATTATTTTGTATACATTAGTTACATCTGTAAAAATTTCATTTGTTCCTATTATCGACGATTTGTTCCTAAAAAGGGCCATTTTGTTCCTAAAAACACCATATTTGTTCCTAAAAAGGGTCATTTGTTCCTATTTTTGTGCAGAAAATAGGAACAAATCGTTAAAATTAGGAACAAACAGTTAGATAACGATTATACTAAGATTAGAATAAGATGATAAAATTTCACTGGTATATGTTTTAATATCTTTCCACAAAGTCGTTGGGTCATAAAAAGTAGGATGAATTGATCTAAAAAACTGCAAATTGTTCCTAAGAATAGGAACAAATCGTCGAAATTAGGAACAAAACAGCCAATAATAGGAACAAAACACCTGTTTTTAGGAACAAAAACGCGATATTAGGAACACCTCTTTTCCACAAGGTCGGGGTTAAATGGACTTTTGTTCCTATTTGTTCCTATTTTAAATAGAAAGTAATATAGAGATGTAAATAGTAATTCCATTACTACATGTACCAATTAGCAAGTGGTATAGCTATAGTGCATTACAGTATATATAATAGTTTTCAAAAAAAATAGGAACACCTCTTTTGCGTATAACCGGGATTCATGCCTATTTTGAGGTGTATTTGTTTGTGTGGGAATTGGTGTGTTGTTCTTGTTTCTTGCAGTTATTTGGATAGAGGGTTTATATTTATCTTGGACAAATTCTTTATTCAGCATAAATTATATCAAATCATTTTTTAACTAACATACTGACGTACTGGGGTGATGATATATTTGTTCATGTCCGATTGTGGTCATCCAGATATTGTAAAAGTTCAATAAACTCATTTTCGGAGTTTATTAATAAGGTTTAGTCTTTTTTATTCGTGTGGTGAGATTAGCATGTATCCGTGATTGTACATACACAGATGATTGCTACAAAGCGAGCTATCTTTTCGACGAACGTTATCGATTCGTCTTGAAGAATACGTACTGCATATTTGTTACTGATACTAAATTTATCGGAGAGGAATTTTGTGCTCTAAAAATCACTTGATTGGGGCAGACGTTTTCCATCTAATCAAACCATTATCCAGTGGATGATGGCGCAGGTTAAAGATGGAGTCTGTCTAAAAGAGAGGGTAGTGTAGGACGAAGATGACACACAGGTCGTCATCAGAGTTTGGATTACTTTAACCCGATCTAGGTGAGTCGAAAGACATTTCGGATCATGCTTTTGCAACATAAGAGGGAATGATTGTCGCATAGACAATTAGACACCCGTTGTTGTTTTGCTTCTTTTAGCCATACGCAGTTGGCGCAAAAAGAAGGGGCACCCAAGCGGTAGCGCAGGGCAAGAAAATGAAGGCGAAAGCCTTTATTTACGCAGTATGGGGAGTGGCCGGCTATGCCGGCAGAACAATAGCCGCAGGCTGTTGTGAATACACTCCCCTTATGCTCTTTCTTCTCTGACCACGCGTTATCAGACACCCGATACAAATACCCGTAACAAACCCTTGATAACAAACAACTTTGAGCAGGTGTAAGGGGGTAACGAAAAAGCACGTTTGGTCTGACCAAGGTGTAGACACCCCCTGCAAACGTTGCTACGTCAAGCCGACCCTCTGACCCAAAACGGACGTTATTCAAAAACGTGTAGGACAGGGTCAAAGGGGAACGTATGTTCACGCATTCCCCCAAGAAAAAGAAAAACGGCTAAGATAAGGTTCTACTGTTAGGTCAGTTGTAAGGCATAATTCCCTTACAAAAAAATCCTCAAAAGGTCGAGCGGTATGGACAAAGGGGGATGCCAAAAATTAGCGTGCCAAGTGGTCGCTTAGAGAAGAGGTTACCGTAAATCCCAAAATGTTTTGATCTTGATCTGGTCTCTTGTCGGTTACTTCGTTCACTCCCTGTGGACATCATGCGTGACGCGTGTATGGACGAAGAAGCGGTTAGCGAAAGAACTCCATCGTTTAGTCCAATTCAGTCGATACGAGTGTTTCTCTATGATTGTAGCCTGTTGCTTTTGAGGGGGCTGGGCGTGAGCCTGTGTCGCTTTAGCGAGGTGTCTGACATCCCAAAGCCGAACGGCCATTGGGTCCGCCTTAAAAGCAGGATATCTAAATTCAAGCAATCGTTGCCATTAAGGTCTTCTTGTTCGATTGGGTTCTTGTTTCTTTGCTGTTAGCGTAATTCTCCACGGATAGTATGTGGTCGTTTGCTGGGGGCTTAACGAGCCTGAGACGCTTTAGCGCAATGCCGTAAAAACTGAAACCGAGGCAAGCTGGGGTCCCCAGCAAATCGACCTGATCCATGTGCTATCTTTTGACTGTGAACGTGCACTTGTCCTAATTGACGACCTTGTCAGGGTATCCATATAGATCTCTTGAACGGTTGCCCGATAAAGAGGGATTATTCAGCGCATTTCCCCAAACGATTTTGTCTGGTCTTAGTAGTCAAACGGACCATAAATATGAGCCTAAACGAGTGAATTAATTCTTGTGTATTTGGTCGTTTGTCCGACACAGGCGTTACGGGCAGCTCTTTGAATAAGTGTTTTTTATCAGCTGTTCGTTCACGGTATTTTTGATAACGATCTTAGTTTTTTGCCGTTGGATGACGCCGAAGCCTGATACGCTTTAGCGTGATTTAGTAAAAATTAAAAGCCGACAAGTCTTGGACCCGACGGCAAAAAAATAGAACACGTGTGGCTAACAGAAAAATCTAACAGTGTTATCCAATGTATACCACTTTATTGGTTTTAACTGATTATTCAAGCAGGTTATCCAGAATCATTATGATTGTCATTGATTTTATCGGTCAATGTTATAAAACTGTACAGACAAATAGGTGACCCCCTAAATCAGACGCACACTTTTTAAAGAACCGTCGGACGACTGTCTCTTTAAAAAGTGTGCAACATGATAAATAGACAGTCATTAGACAGGTGATTACTACAATAAACAAAATCAGACAGTCAACAGACAGTTATTTATTTTAACATCATAATAAACAGACAGTCATTGGACAGGTGATTACTACAATAAACAAAATCAGACAGTCATTGGACAGTCAATTACTATATTAAATAAAATCAGGTAGTCAATAGACAGTTCTTTATTTTAATAGTATAATAAATAGACAGTCATTGGACAGTTGATTACTACATTAAATAAAATCAGGTAGTCAACCAACAGTCATTTTAATTCAGCACAATCGTTCATATTTATATAATCGTTTTAAACCGCCTACACTAAGGTGACAGGGTGCTAAACTATAGATAGATAAGAAAGCAGCGTCTATATTCAAGAAAGTTGAATCCAAATGTCCCAAAGAGAATCATTTTTAACTAAGCAGTCCATTAATTCAAGAAGTACCTATTCTAAAAAAAAGAGGAGTGACAGAAAAAAATGGCTGAAACAACTGAGCAACGAAGAAGAGTGATGTTTCGTTATGAACCTAAAGACTACCCAATGTTAGACGACTGGTTGGATCAGCAAGAAAACAAATCACAGTCGATAGTGTATGCATTAGAAATGTTGATTACCCAAATTGGATCAACAGCTGATACAGATATTATAAAAAATGCATTAAAACAATCGACACAATCGTCGATAGAATTGTTAGAACAAAAGAAAACGGATTGGGGTGATGAATCATGATTCCATCAGATGGATCCCTTATAACTTCACAAAATAGCGAACCAACACCAAAGTCAAGAAAGAAGACTAAACCAACTATGAAACGAATGACCATTCGTGTGGATGATGTAGACGAATCTACTAAAAAGTGGTTAGCAAACCAAAAAAATGTGTCAGCCAGTATTCGTTTATTGATTGATCAAGCGTCAAGACAGTCAGTCAACGACTACATTACACACTGTGCAAGTTTAGTCGGACCGCCGAATCAACAACAGCAACCTGAAACGGTTATGTTTAATAAACGTGCCGATGAACTTGAGTTTCCTGAATTAACAGAAACAGAAGAGATGCCACAATCAGTCCAGGTTGAATCTGATTTAGATTTACTAGATGAGGACGATAATGATGGAGTAACTGCTCGTTTAATGAATGAAATTCGTCGTAAGCGAAAACGAAATGCACCTCTTGTGGGAGCTTCGTTCGAGGACATTATGATTTCAGAAAGTCAAAAAAACGAATAAGGTTTACGCGATACCAGCAATTAAAAAAAACGTGCTTAGGACCGATTGCATGCATATGAGTAACCGTTCGTAAAAGTACATTAATACAATCAAAAGGAAAGAAACTTCATGTGAAGTCCCTTTCCTTTTGATAACCTCTGTTGCTTAAATTAATTTTTGACTGATTACTTTTTTATTTCATATACGAAATGTTCTTTATCTTTACCATCTTGTATTCGTTTATAAGAAAACTTATACTTCATACCAATAGTTTCTACAACTTTTTTTGAAGCTATATTGCTAGGAAAAAATTGTGCTACAACTTAAATAATGTTGCTAACAGCATGAAATATATTATATTTTTGTATGTTATTTATTGTATATATTAATAAATAAGTATTATTTTTATTTTTTTTAAAGAGCTCTAGAATTCTCTTTCGTGCACGGTCGTCATTCACTAAACAATCTGAAATCGTCTCAGAATCGCTCTGTGAAGATATCCATTATGACCCTTTTTATTTATTTACTTTTCATACTAGCTATCTAAGGATTGAAAACAACTACTCACGTACTAATTGGATCAACAAAGCTAATAGGGTTAAAAGAATTGATATTGACTCATATAGGCTCATATTTACTCCTTACAGCACCCTGGGATTGAACTAAACCATAAAAAGCTATACACTTATTTTGTAATTAATTAGTCGATAGCATTTCGTTTACTGATAATAAACGGGGTGCTTTTTTATTTGTTTAATTCGCTAAATATCCATATAACTAGAGTAACACCTGTTTTAAAAAGATCCAGGTATTTAGCAAAAAAATCAGGAGCGTGAATAAATGACCCCACAACTAAAAAATATATTAATTGGTGCTGTCACAGCATCTTTTATACCCTTTATTTCCTTTTGTTATAGTAAATATAAAAGATGGAATGAATTGAGAAAAATAAAAGAAATGCTTTTTAAAGAATATATTAATCCTTTAGATGAGCTTACCAATGAGTTAAATAGAACTACCGAAAGTGAATATAGAACTGAACTCCGGCTAATACATAAAAGAATGGATTACTTGCTTGAAAACGAAATAAAATATATGAGTTCTGACAATCAATTTGAAATCATTAGAATGATTGAATATACAAAAATGTATTTGTTTCAACTAAATGAAATATTAAAGGAGTATACTTTTCATGATACAACGCCTGTAATAACAGATGAAATCCAAGATAAACAGCCTGAAATGAAAGAACTTACTACTAAATATAAAAATACAATAAATGCCTACAAGGATTTAAAAAGAGATTATTTAGTAAAGGAAAAGGATCTCCAATGATAAAATGTAGATTTCATTATAGTTTTTTATGTAATCATCTCAGAGCTGCACCAGAAGTAATCCGTTCAATCCCTGTTGAGTTTCATAATATTAATTAGACATTTAGCTTAATCATGTTTAAAATCTAATAGAAAGCTCTAAAACACATTTTTATATCGCGTGTAGCGTCTAATTTAATTTATGATAAGGAGTTTTATATATTATGAAAGAAGTTGAAGAAGTCGAGATACTAGAGGTGTACACACCCACAGAACTTAGTGAGAAGTTAAATATTAATCCTTCTACTTTAAGAAAATATAGTGGAATGATTGACGAACAAAACGGTGAGCCTTTTTTCAAGAGAGACAATAAAAATGGACGGAAATATGATAAAGAAGCGGCTGATATACTAGAACGCGTAATTTTCTTGAAAAAATCACCTGATATTAATTTAGAATCCTCTATTGACCTAGTTTTAAATGAATACAAACAAGAAAATCAAGCGCTTGGGACGCAACATGATATAGCGAAAAAAACGCCTAAAACAGATGAAATAAAGCTGCTACATAACAAAATAGATTTCATTGGGAATCAACTTCAAAAATTGATTGAACAGAACGATCAATTAATAAAGGATAACCAAGAAATGAAACTTGCTTTGGAACAGCCAGAAGAAGAACCGTTTTCTGATTCAGAACCGATTGAAGAAAAACAAACTTTCTTTACGCGCTTATTTAAAAAGAAATAAATTTAGCTACTGTTTTATGCGATATAACGTCTGTAGCGTTTTTAAATATACTTTGTTAATTGGGAATTATGTAAACTAGTGCTTTTATTAATTAATATACTGGTGAATCTAATATTTTCCACTTATCAAGAATCCAGCCTTTATCTATAAATGTTCCTTCTTGGATATATTCTTTTGCTTTTAATACTAAAAGAGAAGAATTCTCCTCAGTTAGTTCGTTCAAAGGTAACCATACGGAACCTGCAGAGTCCTGACCTGAAAATTGATCAACCTGTTCCAAATTTCTCCCTACAAAAGAATCAATCTCATAAAATGTAGCTATATGATTAGTCATAGTTGTATTTTTATAGCTCCAAGGATATATAAAATTAACTACACCTAACTGATGAAAGTCGGTGACTATTAAATTAGTTTCTTCTTTGATTTCTCTGATTAGAGTGTCTTCTAATCTTTCTCCGAATTCTTGGCTTCCTCCAGGTAAATCAAATCTATAGATATAAGGACCACCAGTTTTTTTTATGACTAAAAGCTTACCTTGTCTATAAAGTATTCCATAGATTCCAAATGCTGTATGGTATCTTTTCATATTTATGTAATCTCCCCTTTCGTAATATATATAATAATAACTTATACTAAAAAAAGTAAGAGTATTTTAAACATGCTTTTTTATTTGATAAACATATCGAGTGTATTAATTAAGCTTTTAAATATTTATTTTTTAATTTCATATACAAAATGTTCTTTATCACTACCATTTTGAATTCGTGTATAAGTAAATTTATACGTCATGCCTATGGTTTCTACAACTTTTTTTGAAGCTATATTACTAGGAACAAATTGTGCTACAACCTTATTTAAATTGAATTCATTAAAAGCCATTAGAATTAATTTCCTTGCAACTTCAGATCCAAAGCCTTTACCTTGATAGGTTTTTTTTATGATATATGCAAGTTCTGTGCAGTTACTGTTTTTAATTTCAGTTTGAATTAATCCAGCTATTCCAATAAATTCATTGGTGTCTTTATTTTCAATGAGAAAATAACTATATCCATATTTAGCATATTGTTCTCTTATTTTATCTATCCAAAGGTTAACCTCATTATCTGGATAAATTTTTCCCCATCCAAGAATCATTAGTTGTTCATCTTGCAATAGTTCTTTTAAGTATTTGAAATCATTTTTCTCGATTTTCCTTATATTAATTCGTCCTTCATTCAATTAAAATCACTCCTTCAACTTATTAACATAGAATAAATAGTTTTATGTAAACTATTGAATTATAAGTGGGCTCTTTTATTTTTTAGTCTGCTGCAAAGTTTAAGATGACGGTTGTTTAATTTTGTTTTTTGATTCAGAATATATTATATGATCGAATATTTTAGAAGTTTTCTACCAAAAAATAATTATACTTATTTTTTCAAGCAGCATGACAATAAAAATAGACTTTTTCTTGTACAAAAGGAGTGACATAATGAAAATAAACAAAAAACAATTTTGGATCCTAGCAATTTCATATGCAGCTGTAACATTTATTTTGAATAATGTACTTCATACAACTATAGGTAGCTTTTTAATGCAATTAAGTTCCTTATCTTTAGCCCTTGGACTAATTTTATTTACATATAAAATACTTGAAATCTTGATCAAACAATTTATCTATAATCGTAAAAAATAATTTAATTTAGAAAGGAGTCAGGATATGAAAGACATTTTAAAATCAATCATTATTTTTGGAACGGTATTTTTAATCGTTTTATTTGGTGGATTAACTCTAAATTTTCCTCCATTACTGCTATTATTGTTGGCTTCACTAATTGTATTTATAGTAATAGGCTATCAAGTAATCAAGGCCATTAGAACTAAGGTAATGTAAGGTGAACAACAATTATAGGTTACTTACCTTACATTTTAACCTATTATTCCCGAAAAATTATCAGGATAGCTAATAAAAAGACTAATATTATAATTAGAGTAGGCACGTAATTTCCTTTTTATAATACTTGAATTTAAAAAGGAGCTAGAAAATGGGAAAAAAGATCACACTAAAAAAAAGTATAATTTTATTTAGTGTCACATTTATAGTATTATTCATAGATATTTACTTATTTTCAGATAATTCAGGTCTTTTGGGAGCAATTTTTCAAACACTTATTGTACAATCTTTAATTTTCATTCCTCTTTTTGTATTAATGTTAATTCAAAACAAAAACGGCAACTAATTTTTAGTTGTCGTTTTTGTTTACCTTTAAACTATTTAAAATCCTAATCTGAAATTTAATAAGGTCTCGCTGATTTCATCTTCATTGATCCCGATATAGCGTTTTGTAATTTTCTCGCTGCTGTGTCCAAATATTTCCATCAGTGTGGCCACGTCTTTGGTTTTTTTGTAATAATGGTAACCGAACGTCTTACGCAGCGTGTGCGTGCCGATATCGTCTCTTCCTAACAGCTGAGCGACCTTTTGAAACATCTGGTAAACGGTATTCACTTCTAAATGACCACCCTTGGTGCTTGGAAATAAATAATCATCTGCTGCCAGGTCTTTCGTGTACTCCTGGATCAAGTCCTGCAGACTACTCAAATACAAAATACGAGTCTTACCCGTTTTCTTTTCGACAATACGGGGATTTTTTGAGGAAATCAGGTCTTGTTTCTTTAATTTAACGATATCCGACATGCGTAAACCGCTATTAATGCCAATCAAAAATAGAAAAACATCCCGATCCGCGTTTTTATTGCGCCTCAAACAGAATAAAAAGTCGTTTATTTCTTGTTGAGTCCGTAATGGTTGGACGTTGTAACTCATTTAAAAGCCCTCTCCTCTCACAAAAGTGATACATGATTTCGTTTATTATACCACGAAATCATGTATTGTGGGGCGATACAAAAAAAGAACCCTATTGGAATAGGATTCCCGATACACGATTTTATCCAAAATAGTGTATTCACAGAAAAAAATTATATAGGATGTGGCGCACAACTTAATGATAATCCTAAAGATTGGGAGTCAACATCAGAAGCTATTACTTGAAACAAAAATTTTTGTAAATAAACCTGTATAACAAGTTTTGTTTAATGGACATTAGATACTCTTGATAATAAAAAGTCTACTCAAACTATAAAATAATTATTGTTTAACTTATATATACAGCGTTAAGTGAAATTAATTATAAAAAACTAATGTCTACTTTCGTTCCATTTATTTTAGCTCTAAAAAAATAAATAACGTTCTTAATGTCATCCTACAAAAATATCTTCTTGAGGATAGCGTATCAGTGAAGTTTTTTTTCTGGTTAATAGTATAGAGGCAATTGTGATTGGACCAATACGTCCGATGAACATGACAAACATGATTACAAATCGGCCTATAGTTGATAGCTCAGTAGTTAACCCAGTTGAAAGCCCTACTGTGCCAAATGCTGAAACAACTTCAAAAACAATAGCGATAAAAGATTCATTTTCAGTCACCGCTAAAACAAAGATAGCTACAAACACTAATAAAAAACTTATTAATGTTAGCGTTAAAGCTCTTAAAACAGCACTATTTTTTAATCTTCGCCCGAATAAAGATACTTCTTCTCCACCTTTTAAGAAGGTAATAGTTGTTAAAAGTAAAATAATAAAAGTGCTTAGCTTAATTCCACTACCAGTTGACGCACTTCCTGCTCCAATGAACATTAGTAGAACCGTCAAAAGCATAGAAGGTAAGGTCAGTGCCGTAATATCAATAGAATTAAAGCCGGCTGTTCTAGGAGTTAAACCTTGAAAATAAGCGCTCCACATTTTATCTTCAAATGATAAACTACCTAAAGTCTGAGGATTTGAATATTCTAAAATAAAAATTGAAATAATTGCACTAATATTTATCACTAGTGTACCTACAATCATTACTTTTGAATGTAAGGTCAATGTCTTAAATTTCTTCTTATTCCATACATCTAAAAGAACTGTAAATCCTATTCCTCCTAAAATAAACATGCTTGTAATCGTTAAATTAACTATAGGATCTCCTACATAGCTAGATAAATTATCAGACCATAAAGAAAATCCAGCATTATTAAAAGCCGCAACAGTATGGAATAAACTATAAAAAGCTCCCTTAGAAAATCCAAATTCTGGGATCCATTTGATGGACAATAAAATAAATCCAACTAGTTCAATACTGAAAGAGAAAAAAAGCAAATAACGAACCAATCGAATAATTCCTCCTGAAGAGTCCTGATTTAAAGATTCTTTAATGAGATTCCTTTGTTGCATGCTAATTTTTCGTTTAAATATAAAAAAGATAAAAACTGCGGCTGTCATTAAACCTAATCCACCAATTTGCATGAGAAACATAATAACCGTTTGTCCGAATAAAGTAAAAGCCGTACCAGTATCAACTACAATTAATCCAGTAACTGTTACTGCAGAAGTAGCGGTAAACAATGTATTTAACCATGAAATTGTTTCTGTAGTCGCCATGGGCAACTTCAATAATACTGTACCAACTAAAATAAGAACAAAAAAACTTAACACTACTGTCACAGAAGGATTAAGACGACTAGTAGATTGTTTTAAATATCCTTTTAAAATAAGCTTCTTCATCTATCTAAAATCCTTTCATTTCTATATAAGAAAAATGTTTTTTAATCACCATACTAATATTTATAATATTTTTGGCTTTAAAGTTACTTATTTTTTTTCGTTTCCTTACTCCTATCTGAAATCACTTCAAGCGTTTCAGATGCTATTTCCAAGCTATTTCCTTCTTGATCGAATCGTTGGATAATTTCCGAGAAAAGTTTATCTTTTACATTACGCCTTTCTCTATAATCTACCACATAACGAAGACTTATCTCCACCCAGTTATCATTAAAAGAAAGAAAAACTTGGTTTTCCAAAGAAGCATTTTCTAATTTGTAACGTCTTTTCATATTTTCCCAAGCTATAACAGCTTCTTTATTATATTGTCCAGTATGTTTTTCCGCGACTTCTAATAAAATAGTTTTAGCTAGCTTTATATCACTTTCAAAACGTAACGGAATTTTAATTTCATCCCACAAAAATTTAAAATAAGCATTATAGTTGTAAACAGGAGAGCTAAAAATATAACTATTTGAAACTCGAACAATTCTACCTGTGTATTGATCACCATCTACCCATTCTCCAATTTCCATCAACGTGGTTCTTAATACACCGATATCTACTACATCGCCTTTAATTCCACCAAGAAGTACACGATCTCCTGTTTCAAAAAACTCAACAAATAGAATTGCAATCCATCCTGCAATGCTAACAATTACTTCACGCAAGGCATAAGTGACTCCAGCTCCAGCCAGACCAATTGCTGTTGTAAATCCAGTAAGGTTTCTTCCAAATATATACATAAATATAATAAATAAAATAAAATTAGTTATCCAACGGGCAATTTTTCGAGAAACATACCAATGTCCTGAGTCCTTTAATCTTCCATACAAACGATTTAACAGAAAACGGCGTAAAAAGTAAAGAATAATAAATAAAATAAAAAACCAAATTATATTTACTAATAAAGGATACGATTCAGAAAAATTACGAATAAATTCCATACAAGTAATCTCTTCCTCTCTATAAAAAAATGATTATTCCTCTTATTCGAGTATACTATACATTGGAATACATGCTTGAATAGTGACTTTTTCTCCACTTAATAAAATGAAGTAATTTCCATAAAAACAATGCATATTTCTAGTGTATCAGTTATGCTGAATAAGAAACCTTATGATAGTATGTTGAATCATTGATTTAATTCTTAAAATAGAGAGTTTATTATAGAGGGGATGTTGAATATGGATTTTTTATTTAAAGATTGGACAACCATTTATAGAACACTGCTCGTTGGAACACTAGCATATCTTTTATTAATTCTAGTTCTTCGCATTTTCGGAAAACGAATACTTTCAAAAATGAGTGCTTTTGACTTTGTCGTTACAGTTGCTTTTGGTTCTATTTTAGCAACTATTTTGACAGATAGTAAATTAGCATTGGCTGATGGGATAACCTCACTGACGTTGTTAGTATTCTTACAGTTTGTTCTTTCAAAATTAATAAAACGTTTCAATTTTATAGATAAGTTAGTTAAATCAGAACCTGTTCTATTGTACTTTAAAGGAAATTACGATGAACAAGCTATGGAAAAAGAGCGTATTTTAAAGGAGGATCTTTATCAAACAGCTCGTTCATCTGGATTTGTTTCAATGGACGATATTTCAGGAATTATTTTGGAAACGAATGGTGAGTTTTCAGTTCTTTCTAACAGTAACTTTACTATTGAAAATAGTACATTGAAGAATATAAAAAAAGATCATTTTACTAATTTATAGGTCTGTTAAATGCCTCACTCCCCAACCAAAAAAGGACTACTTGTTAAAAAAAAGGAAAAGTGAACTATGTTATGCAGTTATTTCCTTAATTACACACTATTAAGTTTTCTTATCAATATATAATTATATGAAAATAGTATACCTAATGCATTTATGTAGTAACGGTATTGTGGTAACTAGATATATACCGATAATTTTCTTCTCCATACATAAAATTAGTGAAACTTAAATACAGAATTACTTTTCTAAAAATACTAAGGAGGTACTTTATGACCAAAAAAATGAGCAAACAAGAAGCAGGTAGAAAAGGTGGGAAAGCAACTTTATCTAAATATAGTAAGAACTTTTACAGTGAAATTGGAAAAAAACAAAAGAAGGACTCAGAACATATCTACTTTAGGAGTGAAGATAAAAAAGCAACAAACCAAGTTTAGGTTTATTGCTCTTTTCAAATACATGAATCTATCTAATTTAGTGTCTCGGTTCTCACATATCTTTTTTATGACCAGTCACTTACATTAAAATCGTTACCGTTTCGTCATTAATGTCCAAAAATATCCCAGCGTTTATCCTAGAATACTTCCATCTATGATAAATTGAAATAATAGAATACAACTAATTCAGGATTTTATATAATTAACTTAAGGAAAAACCTCACCGATTCCTATCCTATTAAAATGGGACAGTAATCAGTGAGGTTTTTCCTATACATAGGGTTCCCTTAAGCAAAGAGACTGAACAACAGATAGAGCAGGTAAATCGCCAGTAATACCTTTCCTTCGTTTTTGCTAATCTCATGTTTTTTGGTGTTGAAGATAAAGTAGCTGAGTAAACCCACCACCACTAGGACGAAGGGGAAATGGATTTGGTAGAATACGGGAGGGACAGAGAGTCCACCCGGAGTCAGCGAAATGGAAACACCCAATACCAAGAGTATATTCAAGATATTGGCCCCCAAGACGTTGCCTATGGCTAAGCTGCCATAACCTTTTCGGGCAGCAGCATAGGTTGTGGTCAATTCTGGCAAGCTGGTTCCAAGAGCAACAACAGTACCGGCGATGATGGCTTCGGAAACGCCCAATCGCGTTGCCGCCGTCGAGACGGTTGAGACTAGAACGGTGGCGCTGAAAGCTACGGCAACTGCACTGACAAGGATGATGCTTACCTCTATTATTAGAGCTTTATTATTTATTCGCTTTTTTTCCTCCGAACCATCCGGTTCAGTGTGAACTTTCTTTTTTAAGAAAGTGGACATTAGAAAGACCGGTACTGTCAAGAGAAAGAGGATGCCAATGAGCGGGTGGAGATGGCCGGGAGAGTTGAAGAGATTCCCGTCAAAGAAGCGAAGACTCCCAAACACGAGGATCAGCAGTGAACCTACAAGGAAGATTAACCGATTGGCAATCGATCTCGGCACCGGAATGGCGCCCGCTAAAGATCCCACACCTAAAACCAAAGCAGTATTGGTAATGACAGAGCCCACAGCGTTCCCAAGAGCAAAATCGGGCGTCCCCTTAAGGATAGCTGCAATGGAAGTAGACAATTCCGGGAGCGTAGTGCCCAGTGAAACGATGGTCGCACCAATGATAATCTGGGAGATACCGAATTCCTGGGAAAGATAAACCGCATGATCAATCAAGATGTCGGTTGCCTTTGACAAAATAACCAGTGAAACAAGAAATATGATAATCAAAACAAACGTGTTTTGATTTGAAATGAATGTATCCATAGAACAACCCCCTTAAAACAAAAAAACATATGCCTAAGAACCTTCTTCCCGCCCCTGAAGAAAAATCCTTGAAAGCATATGCTCAACCGTCTTATCATTATAATGTTTAGATTTCAATTATACATGAAAAACCCCTAAATAGACACCATTCCAGAGCTGTTTTTCTAGCTCAAAGTCATCTGCGCCAAGAAGTGTCTAGCAAACAGAGAGCTTTTTAGAAACAATTTATTGGTCGTCTGAATAATAAATACTCAAACTATAATAGTTGCAAGAACATTCCGTCTGATTAATAAAAAAACTTTGTTTTAAAAGGGTACTAGGTACACTATTTTAAGCAATTTCATGTATCTTAAATAATTTTTAAAAAAACTGGTTAATCTTCTGAATAATAAATAGTCATAAGATAATAGAAAAATAGTGTAACTGCTATAACAACAATAAGCGCTTTTAAGTTTAAAGTTCCAACGTATAGTAAAAACAGTGCAAGTAGAACAGGTTTTACTAGGAATCTTAGCACCTTAGAACCTTTATGCTGTTGATTTAACGTATATAGGAATCGAACGGGTAAAAATAAGACTCCAAATAGTAGTGTGAAAAGAACATCTTTGAATGACAATTTTTGATTCATTTCAAAAACTCCTTTCGAATAGTTTGTTCCTTTATCTTCAAGGTCAGATAAGTTGAATAGATTATCTAAAAGTTTTAGGCTGATCAAATCAGGTTGGCTTTTTCCCAATTCCCATTTAGAAATTGTTTGCCGTGTAACAAATACTTTATCTGCTACTTGTTGTTGTGTAAGATTTAATTCTGTTCTTTTTAGTTTCAATTTATTAGAAATATCCATAATAACCTCCTCAGATATAACGTATCATTTCTTTTCTTTTAAACAAAGCAACGATAACGCAACGTTCGTACTGTTGCTTTAAATGCTCCTATTAACATAACCATTGCGTCTGATTAATAAAAAAAGAACCTTGTTTTAACAAGGTTCAAAACACATGTCTTTATGTATTGGAATCTGATTTTGTTTTAACATTAAGAAAAATGTGATGTACTGAAAGTAGAAATGTCACAAAACTTATTAAGGAAATCATCATAATCCACACTGAGTTCTCGCCATAAAACATAGTTATAGCGAAAATAATAAAAGATACTATTGCTAAAATGATTAGTTTAATTTTTTTGTCCATAATAAATTAACCTCCAATTTTTATAAATCATTAATGATCATAATAATATTGCATTAAGAATTTATATAGCGATCATCTGTTATTTTTAGTATAACAAAGATAGAATAAGCTTTGTTTAATTAAAAAAAAGAATGAAAATACAAAAAAAGAACCTTGTTTAATCAAGATTCTAGACACATAACTTTATCTAATTTCATGTATTGTTTTAAATAATTAGCAACTAGTTATTTTTATCTTTAATTAAATAATTGACATAGACAGTTCGACTGTATACAATGCAAGTATATAGTTGGACTGTTTATTTTTCGTATTTTATTTTAAGAAGGGACTGAACTAAATGAAAAGAAACAAACATTTACCGCTGACAGAAACTGTTTATTATATTCTATTATCTTTATTTGAACCAGCACATGGTTATCTTATTATACAAAAAGTTGAAGACTTGAGTAATGGTGAGGTGAGGATGGCTGCTGGGACATTGTACGGAGCTATCGAAAACTTATTAAAATTGAAGTTTATTAAGCCGGTTGAGAATGAAGATAAGAGGCGTAAAGTTTATGTTATTACACAAGAAGGAAAAAACATTCTCTTTCTTGATTGTGAAAGAATGAAGCACATAGTAGCTATTACTGAAGAAAATTTGACTTAGGAAGGTGTATAAGTATGAAAAAATTTAAGTTCTTTTTTAATTTAGATAAAGAAGAAAAATGGTTAAATGAAATGGCTCAACAAGGACTAGTATTATCAGGAAAAATTTTTAAATATGAATTTGATCAAGTTGATGGTAAAGAAAAACTGATAAAGATAGACTATCGAACATTTAAATCGAAAAAAGATTTAGAAGACTATATTTTATTATTTGAAGATAGTGGTTGGCAACATCTTGTAGGAAATAAAAATTCTGGGAAACAGTATTTTATGAAAAAAGATGCTCATGCAGATGGAGATATCTTTTCTGATCAGCTCTCCAAAGCGGAGCGCTATAAAAGAATGGCTAATGGCTGGCTGACTTTAGCTTTAATATATATACCGATAGCCATCGTATTTTTTCAAACGAACATTATTGATTTCAAATCATTTCTCAATCCACGGTCATTCTATCTGACGCCTGGCTTATGGGAAATGACAGGTAGTTCTTTTTGGAGAGCTTTCTTATTTGAAACCCCTTTTGCTTTGGGAAGAGGGGTTGCATGGTCAATTCCCCTTATTTTGATCGTCCTATATGTTATTTTTGCAATCAAAGCTCACTATCAGTATAAAAATACCATCTCAAAAGAGTAACGATAGAAATCATAGCGCAGCACTCTGAAATTAAAAAATAAATCTAATTTCGGAGTGCCACATTAAGAAATTTAAAGTTTTTTTCGTACCAAGCAAAATAAAATCTTGCTAAAAAAAGGTTTTGGATGAACGACTCTATCCAATTTCATGTGTTAATTTATATTTTTAAATAAACAACTAGGATTGCAAATTATGTAACATATATATTGAATAATGTTTTTTATATGTTACACTCTCCCTATAAGGGATAATAAAGGAGGTCAATAGTATTCGTGGATAATAGAATAAAAGTTGCGCGTATTCAGGTTGATTTAACACAACAACAATTAGCTGAAAAAGTAGATGTCACTCGTCAAACGATTAGTCTAATTGAAAAAGGCAAATATAATCCCTCTTTAAAACTATGTCTTAATATCTGCCACGCAGTCAATAAAACACTAGATGAACTATTTTGGAAAGAAAGGGACTAATATAAATTGAAAAAAATTACAGATGAACGTTTAATATTAAAGAATCTAAAAAATATCAGAAACGCATATGCTATTCAAACTATAGGTATCTTAAGTATATTAGGATATGACTGGATTACTAGAGGATCAGAAGTAATGTACAAAAGCCCATTATGGTTTGTTTTTATCGTTTCAACTACTGCATTAACATTATTCTCCATGAATATTAGTGTAGATCATGAAGTTCGTAAAAAAGCTCCTAAAAGAAGCCTTATTATCTCCATCGTTATTATTGCACTTATTTCTATGGCAATTGGAATTTTTGTCCCTTTCACGGGTAAATCTGGTCCAATAAATGGATTAATCGTAGGAGGAATAGGTTTTATTTGCATTCTTATACCCTATATTTACATTTATTACCTACGTACCAAACAGCAAGATTAGGTTATAATTACTTAAAATCAACCTTGATTTAATAAGGTTCTAAATACATATTTTTATGTAAATTAGTGTGTCAAAACGATAAATCTACTATAGATTTATTGTTTATTTTTTCTAGTAGATATAACCATAATGAGCAAGCAAATAAGGAACAAACCATACCCACTAAAAAAATGGTCATCTCTCCTTTTATTATCGAGATTCAGAAAAAAACACTTCACTACAAACTTATTTTAACACTAATTTAATGGTGTTAATCACAATAATAATTACGTTTATTATTTCGCAGTTCATTTTAGGTGCTTAAAATCGTTTCTAAGCGACTTTAAAAACAAAAGAAGGGAATTGTGTATTTAGTGGGGTAAAATCTGTTAAACATGCTTTTTTTGCGTTTAACAATAGATATTCAACTGATTAGCCGTCTGTTTTTTGTTTTTCCTGATTTTGGGTATGTAGGGCTTGCCCTGCACGAACGTAGAGAGCAGTAAATAAACATCGTCCTTAGGCTGTTTTAACAATAAGCCCATTTATCAAATTTTTAGACTGCCCCCCCCCCCTTTTTTTTCTTTGTCTTTTAACGTGTGCTTCAGCAAATTATTATTTTTTATGCTTTTTTATGGGTGTCTTAAGGCTAACTGCTAGGGTACAACTATGCTCATCTCACCACTTTCTATCACCTCGGCTAGCATTTTAGAGACTACATATCTAAAATATACATAAATTATTAGTCAAATTATGTATTATAGTCTTTTTTTATTTTGTTAAATTATTTTATCCAAATATATAAGGAAATAACACAATAAATCCATTATTTAGTACATGTAATAGTATAGAATCTTTAATATTCCAGCGTCTGCAATAGGCAAAAAATAAAATCATTCCCATAAAGAAGTACATTGAAAAGGTAATCAGATTATCGTGTCCATGAGCAATAGAAAAAACAATAGAAGTTATTAATCCTGGTAATATTTTATTTTTATGTTTAAACCAGATGTTTATAAAAATTCCACGAAATGCTAATTCTTCTAAAATAGGAGCCGCTATAGCAATTATTAAATTAAAAATAAGTAAATATAACGGAAATGTTGCTAAAGAGTCAGTTGTTTGTACAGCAGCATCATTTGATGTCATCGTATTTCCAGTTGCGTACTCATTTAGTAAAGTTCCTATAATAGCAATTAATCTAAGAATTAAAAACAATCCAATTGTTATAAATATATCTTTTAAATGTATTTTTTGAATTTTTAGAAATGCCTTGTTTTTATAGTAGTTATAAAAATAAGACATTGAAATTAATGTAAATAAAATAATTAGTAGAGCGATCATCCATTTAATATATGTTGGTGTTATTTCTTGATATATGTCTGCTGTGGTAATAAATGTTATGGGTAATGTAGCCCATATGATGATAAGTGTTGATTGTATTACTTTTTTTAAAATAGTAGTGAAATTTTTATTTTTCATGTCTAATCATCCTATTCTTGGTTTAATAATATATCTTTAATTTTTTCCCAATATGTTTTTTGACCTAAAATCATAGACAATTCTCCGGTTAGTCATTCAAATTAAGTGTTAAAATGTCTTATAAGACATTTTTTTAAAGAATACGAGCAGTTGGAAGGAATTAAACTTAAAATGAAAAATAGTATGAAAAAAGAAGAGTATAAAATAACTTTTTTATATGGAGGCGTGTTGTTCCTTGTAGGGATAACTGGGATGATTTTCCCTGCAACAGCTAAATATATTGCCTCTTTTTGTTTCATTTATGGCGGTTCATCTTTACTGGTTGGACTACTTTATTTCGTCACAGATAGAAATGAAGTTCAAAGTAAAGAAAATAAAAAGATAAAATAAGAATCACTTTTTGTTTTATCCCTGCTTTTTTATTTTATGTAATTATTTTTCAAACAACTTGGTCAAAGATCCTCTAGTCTTTTCTGTTTTTTTTTCTTGAAAAAAATAAATGGGTTAGTGAAGAAATAAATAAAATAATCCCCAATGCCATATTTCCATTAAAAATACTTTCCTTAAATGAAATAAAATATAAGATATTCAAAAAGATAATGATAATGCTACATACAAGAATAAAAACATAAAGCAGATAATTTAATGTGTATTCTTTTCCAAATAATTTTATCATTTGAACCCTCCTGTTTTCTTTATAATTGCTAAATAACTAAACAGATAGTTATAAAAGATAGCGTGCAATTTATGAACTCAATGTCTTATAATTGTCTATTTAGGGTAGACATGTAATAAATAATTTTGTATTGAACGATTTGCAATAAAAGATATTAGTTGAAAGTTTGGTAACGTAATTTCCTCAATCGTATACCTACCATTTTTTTCTTTATACAATGTTTCAGAATCAAAAAATCTGTTATGACTATTTGGATCTTTATTAGGAGGGCTTTCCCCTCTATGAGCATATTTAGATCTATACTTATAGATATTATTTATAATTTTCATTTTCTCATCTTCGTGTAAATCGGAAGGGTATTTTTCAAACCAAGATTTTTCTAAAAGCCAATCAAAGTTATTTTCAGTCCCATTATGTTCTTTCATATAATTTACTCTGTTGGCTTCTGGGTGCTCCAAATCTTCCCACTGATCAGGTGGGCAGTATTCCATAATAAATGCTACAAACCTCTTACTAATAGATTCAGATTCATTGCGTAGGTGCTTGTACAAGTGCAATAGTTCTTTGATATTTTCGTCTGTGTTAGCTAATTCTTTCCATTCGTTTTCCTTTTCGTGCTTTGTAACAAGTTTTTTCTTTTTTATTGCTCTTTGTGCCATAGTTTCTATTGCAGAAACTAATAGATAATATGCTAAACCAAAATCATCCCTTTTATTAAGATGAGAAAGGTGAACAAGTCGTATCGATTGCATAGTGTTTACATAAATTTTGTATGGCACTCCATGTAGTATTCTTAGCATCTCTTTTAAGTCATTATTTATATTATCTAGCGTATACTTGGATATTCTAGTTTCATGTGCACCCGGTCCTGCAGTTAATATAGGAAATTGAATAGCTAATTCGTACAAAGAATTTTCATCTAATTGTTCTCTTCTTGATATATATCCATCTCGAGGGGCCCTTACTGGTCTATTTGTAATAAAAGAAAAGACTGACGCAAGTGCTATAGTAAATAAATGTGCGTTATGTTCATCATACCAACTAAACCACGTAGGTAATAGGACTGGTGCAATAAAACTTGAATACGCTCCTGGACCCTTGACCTCAATAGATGGCTTAATTGTAAAATATTCAAATACTAATTCTTCAGTGAGGTGGAAATCTATTAATAAATACCCTGTAGTAGTGTGATCGTTTTCATCCATTTTCATTTCTTCTGGACGAAATAAGGCAATACATTCATCAAATAATACATGATCTGCTGTTACTGCTCGAGACATTTAAATTACCTCCTATTTCACCAATAAATTTATTTAGTAGAATATATTTTTAAAGTGCGTACATGAAATTACATAGATTCATGTATTTAGAACCTTTATTAATCAAGGTTCTTTTTTGATATATTATTATTTTTTTTAATTAAACAAAGCTTATTTTATCTTTGCTATACTAAATGCAATAGACGATTTAAATTTTTTTTGTTTATTTTATAAGGAGGTAGTTTATGAATAATGATAAAAGTATTATTGTGAAATTAGCATTGAAAGAAAAAGAGTATATCCGTTTTTTCTTGTACATGAAAATGAAAACTAGTTTAATAATTTTAACATGTGGTTTTTTTCTTTATATACTCGTTTTTTATGTATTAACTGGCATTCCGTTACTAATGAATATTACTCTTTCTGCTCTAGTTATATTATTTCTTGTCATTCCTTTAGCGCTTGTTGGTTTAATCTATAAAGCAAAAAAAGAGTTTAGAAGCAATTACAGTTTAAGTGAAGAGGTATTACTTGAATTTAATGATTCAGGTTTTAGTTTAACCACAACACAAGAATGTACCCACCAAGACTGGAATTATTTTTATTCAGTTCGAGAACTAAAAAAAGACTTTGCTCTTTATTATTCTGCCTATACAGCCTTTACCTTACCAAAGAGATGTTTTACTTCTAAAAAAGATATAAACCTATTCAAAGAATTAATATCAAAACATATATTTTCTGATAAAGTATACTTAAAAAAATAAAAAATACATGAAATTAGATAAAATCTATAATTTTTTACTTAATATTTCTCCGGGCAATCCGTCTATTTCACAAACAATTTCAGATATGAAACCTTGATTACTTAATATTTTTCTAGAAGCAACGTTTTCTGGATCAATGATAGCTTGTATTTTCTCTAACCCTAGTCGGCTTGCTATCTCAATTAATTGATTTGCTACACCAGTTCCATAACCTCTTCCCCAATATTTTGGAAGTATCATATAGCCTATTTCTGCTTCGTTAGGTTGTTTTTCATTCAAAGTTAAATGAGCAAGCCCAATAAATTTTTGATCTAAATCCATAGATATTTTGTATGAACCATAATCGTTATTTTTTTTATTATAGGTTACTAATTTTTGGAAATTTGTTTTGGCTTCTTCATAGGGAATAGCTCTTTCAGTGACTTGAGACATAACACGATCATTTGAAACAAGTTGATAATAATAGTCAAAATCATCTTCCTTAAACTTCAATAGATTTAATTTCATTAGGACCTCCAATTGAATTCAATAGTTACTCATTTATTTATTGTTATTATATCTCAGAAGTAAGTAATTAATACTCTATATTTTACACATACGATACATGAAATTATATAATTTCATGTATCAACAATAATTTTAAACACTGATCTCGCTGTAGGATTAGAACGATTAATGTCTTATAATGTAACTGTTAGAGTTAATTAAAGGAGAATCGCATAGTGAAAAAGAAATCTAATATAATTATCATAGGTATTATTCTATTAGTTACTGTTGGAGGTATTTTTTTATTTGCTGGATTTAAATGGGTTTCTCCGCGATTTTTTCCACCAGATAATATTTATAGATCTTCAACTGCAAGTGCAGCTGGTCATACAATAAAAATAGATCAACACTACTCTGTGGTAACAACAAGTGCTTCCACATCCTATTTATGGTTTGTGGAAGATGGCGGAAATCCCATAACGTTAAGTGAACACGTGGAAAAATTGAATTATGATAATAATTATATTCTTGTTCAATCGGTTACAGAAAACTTTGATAGTCTTTTTTTTAAAGAATATGACTATTCCATTGTAAATAAAGAAACACAGGAAATTGATTCATTTTCAAAAAAGAATGCATTTTTAGAAGAATGTCGAAATAGAAATATAAATGTAGAATTAAAAATTAAAGAAGAATTCGATTGGTATTAACAATGCTTATTATCTTATTGAATACATGAAATTAGATAGATTAATGTATAAAGAACCTTGTTAAATCAAGGTTCTTTTTTTTAAAATTAGTGCATTCAGTTATTTTAAGATGAGTAGAAAAATTATTTATTTGACTGTTTGCTAGTTAAATAAATGAATACGTATTGAAGGATAAGTAAGATCCCTAAAATAACACCCACACCTATTTTACCTTCTTTTGAACTTAATAATTCTGAAAAAATGTCTATCCTAGTAAGAATTCCTAAAATAGCAGAAGTAAGTACAATTGGAAGAAAAGGTGCCCATATTTTTTTATCTTTTTCTTTATAAAACAGATAGAGTATTAGTCCAGATATAAGAATGATGGTAACTATGCCTAAATTGCCACTAAGATTTACTTTGAGTGGTGTAGATATTAAAAAACTAATATAAAAACCAACTGAGACGCCTAACCCAACTAATAAAAGTAAAACTAGTTTAGATAGTTTGTCTTTAAATCGATATAAGCTAATCCCTAAAAGCCATAGAGCAAAAATAACCATAATAGCCCAATAGAATCCGCGTATTAGTAAACTTCCAATATCCAGGCTTTCATCTGGAAAAATAATTTCAGATAAAATACTAAAAATACTATAGCTTGCTAAAGCAGTTAGAATTATTTTTACAGTATCTAAAAGATTAATAGGCAGCTGTTTAATAATGTCGTCAGCAACTTTTTTTGGATTTTCTCCAAAATATTCTTCTGCGGAAATACCTTGTTCTTGAGCATCTAAAATATCCCTTAAAACTTCTAATAATAATTCTTCGCTTTTTTTCACATCTCTGAAAAAAGCCATTATTCTAATATAAATAAGTAGGTTTCCATAGTATTTTTCGTTTTCTTTTGTCAACGATTCTTGTAAGACCGCATTTGTCTCTATCAATTCATTTTTTTCCAAGTTATTCACTTCCTTCTACTAGATTATCAACACTTTCTTTCAACTTATTCCATTGCAATGTAAATTCATTTTTTTCTATTAGCCCTTTTTCAGTAAGAGAATAATATTTTCTTTTTGGCCCTGTATCAGAATTACGTAAGGTCCCTTTTATTAATTCTTTTTTTTCCAGTGAGAGCAAAAGAGGATAGATCGTTCCTTTAGGAATATCAGTAAAACCAAAGTCTGTAAGCTTTTCGCTCAATTTATAACCATATAATTCTTCTTGATAAAGTAAAAGTAAAATACTACCTGATAAAATTCCTTTCAACATTTGAGAGTTTATTTTATTGTCCATGCTATCCCTCCTCTATTATGCTTTACAAGTTAGTTATATCAAATGCAAACTAGCTTGTAAAGCATAATAGTTGGTTTTTTTAAATGAGACAAAGAAACAAGCTATTAATTTAAATTAATAGCTTGTTTTCAATACATGAAATTGTATAAAAACGTGTATGTAGAACCTTTTAAAATAGCATATAACTCTATATCTTTAAAATAAAAAATGAGGATGTGAAAATCCTCATTTTTCAGTTATTAATCAATCACCCAACCTCCCAATTCTTTATCGTTGGTTCCATTTCCCAAACCCGCAGAAACTGAACCATCTGGATTTGTCTGTGTCCAAGTGTCCGTTTTATTTTCACCATTTTGACCGGCAGACCAACCATAATCTTTACCTGAACTATTAGATGGTGCACTTGGTTTTGGTGCTGATTGAGTTGGTGCTTTTGTTGAAGAACTAGAATTACTGTTTGAACTATTAGAACTTGTTGTATTATTTTGACTGCTGCTACTATTTGGTGATTGTGTATTTTCAGAACTGTAGTTTCCATTTGAAGAACTACTACTTGTGCTTCCATTTCCACTATTGCTGCTTTCAACATAACTATTATTGCTAGAAGTGTCATTTTCGCTAGAACTAGAACCAGTTTCGTTTTCTAATTGTATTTTTTCTTCTGCAGCTGCAACTTCTTCTGCTTCTTTAATTGCTTGTTCTTCTTTTATTTTTTCTTCTTCTTTTTCTTTAGCTTCTTTATCCAATTGAGTCATTTTGTCTCCGTATTGTTTTAAAAGACCTCCAATATTCTTATCAAGCGATTCTCTTTCTTTGGTGGTATAAACAATATTTTCTTGTAATTTAATTTTATCTTTTAAAGATTTTAATAATTCTGATTTTTTACTTAAAGAATTTCTTTCTTCTTTTTCTAGATCTTTAATAGTGTTGTCTTTTACAACTTTGTCGTTTGTATCTTTGAATATTTTTTTTGATTTATCAATAGAATTTTTATAAGCTTCGACAACTTTTTCATCTTTTTCCTTGTCCGATATATATTTATTTTGTTCTGCAATTATAATTTTTAACTCTTCTAATTTTTTAGATTCATCTTTCTCTAAAGTTAATTCATTATACTTTTCATTAATTTCATTTATGTGATTTTCGATTTTTTCATTATAAATTTTTTGTTCTTCTTTTTTATTTTTTTCAATAGCAATTACCGAACTACCTCCAACAATCAGTAAAACTATTAAACTTAGTGTAATTATTGTTTTTTTATTTTTTATAGGCATATAATTCCTCTCCTTTAATTAAATTTATTAAAAGTCTTTTAAAAGACTTTTTGCTTATTTTTAAAATTTTAATGGTATAAAAAGAAAAAAAGAGGAACACTTCAATATAAGTGTTCCTCTTTTTTTAATTCTGTATGTGGATCCTTGCTTGGCATGGATTGTTTTTAATTTAGGTGTTTAGCAAAAACGTCTTGTGCGTTTTCAGACATAAATGGGTTAACAATGTTGTTGACACTTTTTTCTTCATACGGTGTTGTTACAGACTCATCATCGTCAAGTGTGCGGTAAGTAGGGCCCATTAAGGTATCTTGTATTACGAGCACCACCACGACATCATCCGTTTCATAAAGAGTGACAATATTACGCATATCTTCTGATAGTGGCGACCCATTTTCACGCTGAACCTCTTCATTTGTGAGGCTTCCATATAAGTAACTTGGCTCTGGTAATTCATTACCAAACCCATCATTTAACATGATTTGATCATATGATTTTTTCATTACAAATATTTTTGATGTTGTTTCGCTACGATCAGCGTTTGCAAAATCAACGGAATCTTCTTTGATATCCATAGCTTGTTCATCTATTGTGTTAACGGGTTTTATGTGTCCAACCATCGTTTTTTCTGCGCTTAATACTGTTAATTTAGATAATGGTTTTTCAACTTCTTTTGCCACATCAGTCAACATCTCTGTGTAGTCTCCATCATCATAAGAATAAGTAAAATTGAAATCTACTTCACCCTTACCTGTACCCTCTGTAGATGCATACGCGTCCTCTCCAACTACGTCTCCCTCACGAAAAATGGGTGTTTTTGTTGCATTTTCTTTGTCGATTAAGTATGTACCAGTTTCATCTGTAAACTCATAGGGTTCGTCATGAACTTCCTCTGCATATGAGCTTTCTACAGCACCCGTTGGTGCAGGTGTTGTTTCTTCTTCAGTTTCACAGCCACCTAAGAAAGTAAGTATGCTTAAAGATAAAAATAATGTAGTCGTTTTTTTTATATTCATTTTTTCCTCCGTGTAAACTAGTTTCTAATTTAACTTTTAAAAAAAACTAAAGTACTACTATTGTTTTTTTTCAAAAAACATGTTCAAATCGCCTTTGTCAGTATCATAAGATAAAGCTTCTTCAATCATATCTTGAGCTTGTAGTAATTTACCTTTATCAAAGAATGGGACTGAAATATAAAAATCACTACCAGCTCTTTGAATGATTAATACAGATAACATGCCACTACCTAAGATACCCACACCAATAAGTAATAAAATTAAAGCTCCAAGGACGTTATCCCCTAACATATTAATAGCAATAAAAATAAGAATGATACCAACAAGCATAGGTTTTATCTTATAACTCGTAGAAATTCTAGCAGAACTAATATTTTTCAATGGTATCGATTGATTATCTCTACCAGCTGGGATAATGCCTAAAATAGTATTTGCCCCAGAAACTTTAACAAACCTTGAATCTACAGAAATGAAGCCTTTCACCCAAAAAAATAACATTGACAACGAAAAATCTACTCTTTTTTCCAACTCAACAACTCCCTTATTCTATAATATAGTTAATAATAACACATATTATTAATCGAAAGTAAATTTCCTAGATAATACATTCCATAACTAATGGTCATTTCATAAATATACGAAATTATTTAGAAGAATACTATGTTTTTAATTGGGAGTCAAAAACGCACTTGAAAGTACGTTTTCTTAAATACATGTCCTTTAATTTCACTTCACGTTCCAATGTATTTAAGATCAAAAATAAAATGTCTTTATTCTCATCAGGAACAGTAAAATCTATTGTTTTTCCTCTTGTCACAGAGAAAACTGACTGTGAAAGAAACTGTGAATCAGCTTCTACAATCTCTTTCACAGTTTCTTTGGTCGTTTCAAAATGAAATTGTAATCCTATCGCATTGAACAGGCTAAATCCTTGGTTTTCCCACTTTTCAGTAGAATATAAAGGCGTAGCATGGAAAGGTTTTGTAAATCCTTCACCATGCCAATGAAGGACAGTGTACTCTTTACTCGGATGAAAGTTTTGCGTTAAAGAGGTCACCGAGTGCCAACCAACTTCTTTAGGAGTAGAAATAATATCACTTCCATAGGCTTTAGCTAATTGTTGTGCACCTAAACAAATTCCTAACATCGGTTTTCCACTATCGACAACTTGTTTTATCAAATGTCGTTCATCTTGTATCCATTGTTCTGTGTCATTCGCACTCATTGGTCCACCTAAAACAATTAAGAAAGAGACTTCTTCCACTTTGGGAAGAGACTCTCCGTTAAAAACTTTTATTATTTCGACTGTATGATTATTCTCTTGTATCCAGTCCATAATCCGACCAGGATTTTCAAATGAAACATGTTGAATAATATGTATATTCATGCTACCTCCTTACTAACTATAATAGTTCATTTTTCCATGAAGCTTTTTTATTAACCAAATATATTTCTTTGTATTTTTTGTTTCTCAACAATCTATTTTAAACATTCTTAAACGTTATTTAAGCTATAATCAAACTCAATTTCCATATATTAGTCTTTTATTCATTCATCAGTTACCATCACAAGATATATTTCCTTTTATTTACTATTTAACTTAAATAAAAGGGGTTGACTTAAGGTTTCTCATTTGCTAGCCGAGGTGAGAGAAAGTGGTGAGATGAGCATAGTTGTACCCTAGCAAAGCCTAAAATAGATTTAAGCTGAACTAGAGTACGAATGTGTCTATTATGTATGTTCTAGCCTCGGATCGAGTCGGAGCCTGTTTCACATGCTATATCGTCGGTGTTGTTGTCTCAACACGCTTAAAACACTCTTAAAATCCACCCTAAGAGTATTGTTTTAAGCTACCAGTCTAAATCAGACCTGGATTACCGCCCCCACCAGTTCAAATCGGTCGTGGTCACCATTCAGAACAATAGAGGATATAGCGACCCTATTTGATTGTTCCTAGCATTCCTTATTGCAGCGGCGTATGCTTAACCTGTCTACTTAAATGCTGTTACGCACACAGCTTGGCTCCTGTGTTGGTAAAAAAGCCAATTGCCATTTGTCCAGGTGCTTGGTATAATGACAATACATAAATCAGAATAATTTGTTGTCCTACGAACGCCAATTCGTGGGGCTTTTTTTTTATTTAATTTTAGTGTTATATCGAGCCTAACGCACTTGAAATGTGATGTAAATGCTTTTTTCTATTAACAAACTATACTACAGTATACTAGTATACTTTATGAAACAAACGTTAGTATACTGGTATACTAACGCGTAGTTTGTGTAGAGGTTTTTACATGCTGAAAAAATTATACAAGGGTATACTGGTATACTCTTGTATAGTTTTCATTAGGTATAACCGAAAGTAATTTATAGGGAAATGTTACTTTGTCAGTGATCTTAATGAAATATAAGATCACGCACAAGTACACTGGTATACTTATGCGTCGGTATACCAGTATACTTGTGCGTAGTATACTGGTATACTAGTATACTTTTTAACTTAAGCATAAGTATACTGGTATACTTATGCTT
>NC_015391.1:0-217500 GCF_000195575.1 Carnobacterium sp. 17-4
ACAGGCAGTGGACAAATTTTCTACTAAAAAAACTACTTGTGGAAAACTATTTATAAAAGTGCTAAAATGACTTAGACACATTTTATAAGGAGGTTCTATTTTGGACGATTTACAAACACTCTGGATTTTTCTAAAAGAAAAATTCAAAGAATCGCTCTCCAAAGTTAGCTATGATACATGGATTGAAAGTGCAAGCCCCATACGTATCACGGATAACAACATTATTATCGAAGTCCCTTCTTCTTTACATAAAGAATATTGGGAAAATAACTTAGCTACTCGAATTGTTGAAAATATTTATGAATACTCCAGTCGTGAAATTTCTCCATTGTTTATTATCAAAAATGAACAGGAAGCAAGCAATCTAGTAAATAAAAATTTGCGTAATGAGGTCCCTAAAAAAACCCTCTTTAAAAAAGATATTCAATTAAATACTAAATATACTTTTGATACATTTGTTATAGGTAAAGGAAATCAAATGGCTCACGCTGCAGCTTTAGTCGTTGCAGAAGAACCTGGAACAATTTATAATCCTTTATTTTTCTATGGTGGAGTTGGACTTGGAAAAACCCATTTGATGCATGCTATAGGTCACCAAATGTTACTGCTAAACCCAGATGCACGAGTGAAGTATGTTAGTAGTGAAACATTTGCAAATGACTTTATAAATTCCATTCAAAATAAAACACAAGAAAAATTTAGAAATGAATACCGTAGTGTTGATTTGCTTCTAGTAGATGATATTCAATTTTTTGCAGATAAAGAAGGAACTCAAGAAGAGTTTTTCCATACCTTTAATGCTTTATATGATGATCGAAAACAAATCGTATTGACTAGTGATCGTTTGCCTAATGAAATTCCTAAGTTGCAAGAACGCTTAGTATCAAGATTCGCATGGGGATTATCAGTAGATATTACGCCTCCAGATTTGGAAACACGTATTGCGATCCTAAGAAAAAAAGCCAATGCTGAACGGTTAGAAATTCCAGGTGACACGTTAAGTTATATCGCTGGTCAAATTGATTCAAATATTAGAGAATTAGAAGGTGCTTTAGTTCGTGTACAAGCTTATGCAGCTATCGAAAGTCGTGACATTACAACTAGTCTCGCTGCCGATGCCTTAAAAAGTATGCTGCCTTCAGCAAAACCGACCACATTGACCATCTTGGACATTCAAAATGCGGTTAGTAAATATTATCAGTTATCCATTGCTGATCTTAAAGGTAAAAAACGCATTAAATCGATTGTTTTACCAAGACAAATTGCTATGTATTTATCTAGAGAACTTACCTCAAATTCACTACCTAAAATAGGGGCTGAATTTGGTGGAAAAGATCATACAACTGTTATTCATGCTTACGAAAAAATCGTTCATGTTTTGTCGACCGATGACCAATTAAAACAAGAAATTACCGATATAAAGAAAAAATTAACGTAATCTTTTTCTTTTACACATGTGCATAACTAATAGACTTATCCTTTTTTTACTAACACGTTATCCACATGTGTAAAACCTTGTAACTAAAAAGGTTGCATTAGTTATCCACAGTATCAACAAGCCCTACTACTATTACTAAAGAACTTACTAAAATAAATTAAACTATATTTGGAGGTAAATTAAATGAAATTTACAATTAAAAGAAGTGCCTTTTTAAAAAGCTTATCCGATGTACAACGTGCAATTTCTTCGAGAACAACTATTCCTATATTGACTGGTTTAAAAATCATCGCAAATGATGAAGGATTGACATTAACAGGTAGTGATTCAGATATTTCTATTGAAGCATTCATTCCTGTATCTGAAGATGATAATTTATTAGTTATTGAAAAAACTGGAGGAATTGTTTTACAAGCACGCTTTTTTAGTGAAATTGTAAAAAAACTTCCTGAAGAAACAATGACTATTGAAATACTTGATCATTTTCAAGCATTGATTACTTCTGCAACAGCTTCATTTACTATTAATGGTCTAGATCCTAATAATTACCCTCACTTACCGATTATTGATACGAAAGAATCATTTACTTTACCTGTAAACTTATTTAAGCAAGTAATCGGACAAACCGTTATTGCTATTTCAACTCATGAAAGTCGTCCAATACTTACAGGAGTAAATATAGTTATTGAAAATGGTAAGTTTTTAGCAGTTGCTACCGATAGCCACCGCTTAAGCCAACGTGTGATTCCTTTAGAAATGAATGATGAGCAAGCTTCAAAAAAATACAATATCATTATTCCTGGTAAGAGTTTAATTGAGTTGTCTCGTACACTAGATGAAAATTCTGATACTATTGAAATGATGATCACTGAAAACCAAGTACTGTTTAAATCCGAAAATATGTATTTTTATTCTCGCTTACTAGAAGGGTACTATCCTGATACAAAACGTTTGATTCCTGATAATTCTTCAACGGAAATCAGCTTTAATGCTAGTTCTTTATTAGGTTCGATCGAACGTGCTTCATTGCTTTCACATGAAGGTAAAAATAATGTTGTAAAAATTACGATCAACCCGAATTTAGTTGAGATTTCTGGAAACTCACCTGATGTTGGAAATGTTAATGAGGAATTAGACTATCAATCTGTTGAAGGAGAACCAATCGAACTTTCCTTTAACCCAGATTATATGAAGGATGCATTGAGAACTTTTGGCCAAACAGACATTAAAATAAAGTTCACCTCACCAGTTCGTCCATTTATTTTAGTTCCTAGCGAAAACGATCAAGATTTTATTCAATTGATTACTCCAGTTCGAACTTTTTAAGGACATTCCGAAAAAACTACTTTTCAGGCAACTGAAAAAGTAGTTTTTTTTAATATATGCCGAATAACCATGTTTTTTTCGATTTAAGCACTTATGGAGGATTTAGGGTCTTTTTTTATCTTTTGCTTAAAATCGATAATAGTAGGGTTATTTTTAGATTCATTTGTACTATTGGCAAAAAAAGAGTATAATAGTATTAATAAGCGACAGCGTAATGCGTGGATTATTTCCACGCTTATTTTATTGAAAAGTAGGTGAAAAAAATGAAAAAAACCATTAAAATCGATCGTGAATTTATAACATTGGGGCAATTTTTAAAACATGAAAACATTATTAGCAGTGGCGGAATGGCAAAGTGGTATTTGTCTGAACATACAGTCCTTCTTGATAACGAAGTTGAAAATCGCAGAGGTAAAAAACTTTACCCTGGTTCTGTAGTGGAAATACCTGATGAAGGAACATTCTTTATCCAGTCAGAAAATGAAACTGCTAAAACAAATGAGGAAGAAAAATAATGTTATTGAAAGAGATCCATCTTTCCAATTATCGAAATTACGAACATGCTGAAGTTATCTTTTCTAAAGGAATAAATGTTTTCTTAGGAGAAAACGCCCAAGGAAAAACAAGTTTGATGGAGGCAATTTACGTATTAGCAATGGCAAGAAGCCATAGAACTGCAAATGATAAAGAAACCATTCGATGGGAACAAGAATTTGCACGAGTGAGTGGAAGAATTCAAAAGAAAAACACAAGTTTCCCACTTGAAATCTCTATTTCTAAAAAAGGAAAAAAGGCAAAATTTAATCATTTGGAGCAAAAAAAATTAAGTGAATACATTGGAAATCTAAATGTTATCTTATTTGCTCCGGAGGATTTGTCTTTGGTAAAAGGTTCGCCTTCTGTCAGAAGAAAATTTTTAGATATGGAAATGGGGCAGATGAGCCCTATTTATTTACATCATCTCGTGCAATATCAGCATCTTTTAAAACAAAGAAACAGCTATCTAAAACAATTAAGTCTAAAAAAAGTAAAAGATTTAACTTTTTTGGATATTTTAACGGAACAGTTAGCTGAGTTTGGGGCGGCTATTTTAGTAGAGCGTTTTTCATTCATAAAAAAATTAGAGAATTGGGCCAAGCCTGTTCATGCTGAAATTTCTAGGCAGAAAGAAATTCTTGAAATTGGGTATTCTTGTAGTTTGAAAATTACAAATGAAACAGATAAAAAACAGATTTATTCAGATTTAATGAACGCTTATACGCAAGGTAGACAAAGAGAATTAGAGCAGCGAACAACCATTTTCGGTCCACACAGAGATGATCTGAAGTTTAGTGTGAATGGGAGAAATGTTCAAACTTATGGCTCTCAAGGCCAACAACGAACGACAGCCTTAAGTGTGAAGTTAGCTGAAATTGATTTGATGAAAGAAATGACAGGTGAATACCCCGTCTTATTACTAGATGATGTCCTATCAGAGCTGGATGATGAGCGCCAAACGCATTTATTGAAAGCAATTCAAAATAAAGTTCAAACGTTCTTAACGACAACTAGTTTAGATGGAATAAAGGAAAATATGCTGGAAACTCCCAAAATTTTTCTGATTGATAATGGACAAGTAGAAACGGAGAGTGAATGAGTGTGTCTGAAGAAATAAAAAGCAAACAAGATCGAGCAAAAGAATATGATGCGAGTCAAATACAAGTTTTAGAAGGTCTGGAAGCTGTTCGTAAACGTCCAGGTATGTACATTGGTTCAACGAGTAGTGAAGGATTGCATCACCTTGTATGGGAAATTGTCGATAATTCAATTGATGAAGCCTTAGCAGGTTTTGCTGATGAAATTAATCTAATCATTGAAAAAGATGAAAGTATTACCGTTATTGATAATGGTCGTGGGATTCCTGTTGATATTCAAGCTAAAACAGGTCGTCCAGCGTTAGAAACTGTGTTCACAGTTCTTCATGCTGGAGGTAAATTTGGCGGTGGAGGTTATAAAGTTTCAGGTGGCTTACATGGAGTTGGTTCCTCAGTGGTTAACGCACTTTCGATCACTTTAGATGTTTACGTACACAAAGACGGAAAAATCTATCATCAACAATATGCTCAAGGAAAAGTTGTTCATGATGTAGAAGTCATTGGTGAAACAGATAAACATGGAACAACTGTCCACTTCGTTCCAGATCCTGAGATTTTTAAAGAAACTGTAGAATTTCACTTTGATAAATTAGCTACACGTGTCCGAGAATTAGCGTTCTTAAACAAAGGATTAAAAATTACGGTTGAAGACAAGCGTGAAGGTAAAGAAAAATTTCTAGAATACCACTACGAAGGCGGTATTAAGAGCTATGTAGAGTTCTTGAATGAAAATAAGACTGTTTTATATGATGAGCCTATTTTTCTAGAAGGCGAACAACAAGGCATCACTCTTGAGGTAGCTATGCAACATACAGACGGTTATCACAACAATTTATTAAGTTTTGCTAACAACATTCATACTTATGAAGGTGGAACGCATGAATTTGGGTTCAAGACAGCCTTAACACGTGTGATAAATGATTACGCAAAAAAGAACAAAATAATTAAAGAAAATGAAGAGAATCTAACAGGTGAAGATGTACGTGAAGGCTTAACGATCGTCTTATCCATTAAACACCCTGATCCTCAGTTTGAGGGACAAACGAAAACAAAATTAGGAAACTCTGAAGCCCGTACCATTACAGACCGACTATTCTCTGCGCATTTTGATAAATTCTTGATGGAAAACCCACAAGTAGCTCGTCAAATCGTTGAAAAAGGATTGTTAGCAGCTAGAGCTCGTTTAGCTGCCAAAAGAGCTCGTGAAGTAACGCGTAAAAAGAGTGGATTAGAAATCAGTAATCTTCCTGGTAAGTTAGCAGATTGTTCGAGTAAAGATCCGACTATCAGCGAATTATTCATTGTTGAGGGAGATTCTGCCGGCGGTTCTGCTAAGCAAGGACGTTCGAGACTCTTTCAAGCGATCTTACCAATTCGTGGAAAAATCTTAAACGTAGAAAAAGCAACACTGGATAGAATTTTAGCGAATGAAGAAATCCGTTCGTTGTTTACAGCAATGGGAACAGGATTTGGAAATGACTTTGATGTTTCTAAAGCGCGTTACCATAAATTAGTTATTATGACAGATGCCGATGTCGATGGAGCACATATTCGTACATTATTATTGACTTTATTCTATCGTTACATGCGTCCAGTAGTTGAAGCGGGATATGTTTACATCGCTCAGCCGCCTTTATACCAAGTACGCCAAGGTAAAAAAATGGTCTATTTGGATTCAGAAGAAGAGCTGGATAATTATTTGAAAGAAATACCTCTTTCACCAAAACCTGTCATTCAACGATACAAAGGTCTTGGAGAAATGGATGCTGAACAATTATGGGAAACAACCATGAATCCAGAAAACAGACGGATGTTGCAAGTCACAGTTGATGATGCTATTGAAGCAGATAAAAGTTGTGATATGTTAATGGGTGACCGTGTTGAACCAAGACGTCTATTCATTGAAGAAAATGCACGTTACGTACAAAATTTAGATATTTAATCCAAATAGGAGGACAATAAAGAATGGCTGAAGAATTTAAAGAGAATATAAAAGGTATTGAACTAAGCCATGAAATGCGCACATCTTTCCTTGATTATGCAATGAGTGTTATTGTAGCTCGTGCATTGCCGGATGTACGAGATGGATTGAAACCAGTCCATCGTCGTATTTTATATGGGATGAGTGAATTGGGCGTGACCCCAGATAAAGCGCATAAAAAGTCAGCACGTATTGTTGGGGATGTTATGGGTAAATACCATCCTCATGGAGATAGTGCGATTTATGAATCTATGGTTCGTATGGCACAAAACTGGAGTTACCGCTATCCGTTAGTGGATGGTCATGGAAACTTTGGATCAGTGGATGGCGATGGAGCTGCAGCAATGCGGTATACAGAGGCTCGTATGACAAAAATGGCATTAGAAATGTTGCGCGATATCAATAAAGATACAATTGATTACCATGATAACTATGATGGATCAGAACGTGAACCAGATGTATTACCGGCTCGCTTTCCTAATCTACTTGTAAATGGTGTCACCGGTATTGCTGTTGGTATGGCTACTAATATTCCTCCGCACAATTTAACTGAAGTTATTTCTGCATTACACATTTTGATGAAAAACCCCGATGCAACCACGGCTGATTTGATGGAAGCTATACCAGGTCCTGATTTCCCAACCGGTGGATTAGTAATGGGTAAATCTGGAATCAGAAAAGCCTATGAAACAGGTAAAGGTTCTATTATGGTTCGAGCTAAAGTTGAAATTGAAATACTAAAAAATGGCAAAGAACGCATTATTGTGCATGAATTACCATATATGGTAAATAAAGCACGATTAGTAGAGCGTATAGCTGATTTAGCTAGAGACAAACGAATCGAAGGTATTACTGATTTAGCAGATGAATCCGACCGTGATGGTATGCGTGTTGTGATTGATGTTAGACGTGATGTTAGTGCGAGTGTAGTCTTAAATAATCTATATAAATTAACTTCATTACAAACATCTTTTGGCTTTAACATGTTAGCAATTGTGAATGGTGTTCCAAAAGTATTGAGTTTGAAATCAATTCTTGAAGAATACTTGAAGCACCAAGAAATAGTTATTCGTAGAAGAACAGCTTACGATAAACGTAAAGCTGAGGCACGAGCACACATCTTAGAAGGTTTAAGAATAGCGTTAGACCATATTGATGAAATCATTCGAATTATACGTGGTTCAAAAACTGGTGATATCGCTAAAACGACTTTAATTGAGACGTACGGTTTATCAGAGAAACAATCACAAGCTATTTTAGATATGCGAATGGTTCGATTAACTGGTTTAGAAAGAGACAAAATCGAAGCAGAGTATACTGAATTGATGGCTTTAATCGCTGATATGGCTGATATCTTGGCTAATCCAGAACGTGTACACACTATTATTGAAACGGAACTTCTTGAAGTTCAAGAAAGATTTGGAGATGCTCGTCGTACTGAATTGTTAGTAGGAGAAGTATTAAGTCTGGAAGATGAAGATCTGATTGAAGAAGAAGATATTGTGATTACGTTGACTAGCAAAGGTTATATCAAACGTCTTCCAAGTTCTGAATTCAAATCACAAAGACGTGGCGGACGCGGAGTACAGGGGATGGGTGTTCATGATGATGATTTCATTGAAACCTTAGTTTCTTGCTCTACTCATGATACCTTATTATTCTTTACGAATAACGGGAAAGTCTACCGTTCAAAAGGATACGAAATCCCTGAATATGGCCGTACAGCTAAAGGAATCCCTGTTATCAACTTACTAGGAGTCGACTCAGGTGAAACTGTTCAAGCGGTTATAAACGTCAGAGGAGAAGCTGAAGAAGGACTGTACTTGTTCTTTACGACTCGTCTTGGAACAGTTAAACGTACGGATGTAAAAGCCTTTTCTAATATCCGAAGCAATGGTCTAAAAGCTATTGTACTAAAAGAAAATGATGAATTGATGTCTGTTTCTGTAACAAATGGAGATCAAAACATTATCATTGGAACACATATGGGTTATGCTGTAAGTTTCCATGAAAAAGATGTCCGAAATATGGGTAGAACTGCTGGCGGTGTTCGTGGTATTCGCTTAAGAGAAAATGATTACGTCATTGGAGTAGATCTATTAACTGAGGACTCGGAAGTTTTAATTATTACAGAAAAAGGGTATGGAAAACGTACCAAAGCAAGTGAATATGCTATTAAAGGCCGTGGCGGAAAAGGAATTAAAACAGCTAATATCACAAGTAAAAATGGTAATCTAGCTGGTTTAACGACTGTCAAAGGCGACGAAGATATTATGTTGATAACAAATACAGGTGTTATCATTCGTTTCAATGTCTCTGCAGTATCTCAAACTGGCCGTGCAACATTAGGTGTACGTGTTATTCGAGTAGCTGAAGATGTTAAAGTGTCAACTATGGCAAAAGTAGATGCAGAAGTTATCAAAGAAGAAATGGATGAAGCAGGAATCATTTCTGAATCGCCGTCTATAGAAGATAGTGAACTAAACGAATCGATTCAAGAAAATGATACTTCAAACAATTCTGATAACGATACAGAAGGCAACAATGACCTAACTGAAGATTAAAAGAGTAGAGAGAATGAGATCAATAGATCATTCTCTCTATTTTTTTGTTGTTTGACAAATGGTGTAGGTGTGTTTCAAAAGAAATTTATTTTGGAATAAACGGGTTTGCTTGTAGCCATAGTTATTAAAAAGTATTATATATAAGTGTAATTCAAGTATTGATGTCTAGAATGAAATGTGCTATACTAAACGGACGTGAGTAATCTAAAGAAACATTATTAGAATACTCTCCTTGCTCTGTAAAAAGAGCCAAAGTCCATAAGGAGGTGACAGTCAAGATGAGTAAAACAGCAAAATACGAAATTTTATACATTATCCGTCCAAACATCGAAGAAGCTGAAAAAGCAGCTTTAGTTGAACGCTTTGACACTATTTTAAAAGATAATGGTGCTGAAATCACTGAATCTAAAGACTGGTCGAAACGTCGTTTTGCTTACGAAATCAAAGATTTCCACGAAGGAATCTACCATATCGTAAAACTTACTGCTAATGATGCAGCTGCAATTAACGAATTCGATCGTTTGTCTAAAATCAGTTCTGATATTCTGCGTCATATGACAATTAGAGAAGAAGACTAAGCAAAAAATGTTTCACATGAAACATTTTTATCGGAAGGAGTGGATAATGTGATTAACAATGTTGTTTTAGTTGGAAGATTAACAAAAGATGCTGATTTAAGATACACTTCAAATGGCACAGCGGTAGCAACTTTTTCACTGGCTGTAAACAGACAGTTTACAAACCAAAAAGGTGAAAGAGATGCCGATTTTATCAACTGTGTAATTTGGAGAAAGAGTGCTGAATCATTTGCAAACTTCACCAGAAAAGGTGCATTAGTAGGTGTAGAAGGCCGTATCCAAACACGTTCTTATGATAATCAACAAGGGCAACGTGTATATGTTACAGAAGTAGTTGTTGAAACGTTCTCATTATTAGAATCAAAATCTAAAAATGACCAACGTAAAGATCAAAATGACTCTCAAGCTCAATCGGGATCATACGGTTCTCAACAAAAACCTTATAACAATAACACACAAAGTAATTCACAAGAAGCTCCCCGTAACCAACAATATCAAAATTTTGGAAACTCTGATCCTTTTGAAAAGAGCGGACAACCGATTGATATTTCAGATGACGATTTACCATTCTAAAAAGAATGGGACGTAAAGGAGGAATATGAAATGGCTCAACAACGTAGAGGCGGGAAAAAACGCCGTAAAGTTGATTTCTTTGCAGCAAACCACATCGAACACGTGGACTACAAAGATATTGACCTATTGAAACGTTTTATCTCTGAAAGAGGTAGAATTTTACCGCGCCGTGTTACTGGAACATACGCGAAAAACCAACGTAAATTAACTAAAGCAATCAAACGTGCTCGTATTATGGGATTATTACCTTTCGTAACTGACGAACAATAAAAAGATGAAGAGTTGAGGCAAATGTCTCGACTCTTTTTATTTTTTCATTCAACTATCATTCTGATTCTGAAAGATACTTAACAGAAGAAATGTTTCACGTGAAACATTTCCGAAAGGATTGTTTCATGTGAAACAAGTTGTCTACTTAGAGAACAAGTGGTAAAATAGAGGTTGAACTTTAATTAGGAGAGAGATGGAAAAAGGGGCCTGTTATGAATAAGAAACTATCTCAAGAAAAATTTCCGGAATTCTTAAATGATAAAAAAATTCAAACTATTATAGCCATTATAATGGTGTTTCAGTTAGTTATAATTGTTTTAGGATTTATCGCTAACATTGGAATCGGTTTAGCGTTACTAGTTATTTTTATAGTGGTATTATTTTTATTGTATGATTTGGCAAAGAAATTAGCCATTGAAAACAAAAAATACATTTCAGATTTAGCTTTTCGAATTAAGCGCGGAGAGCAAGAAGCTTTGATAAAAATGCCCATTGGTATTCTTTTATTTAATGAAAACTTACAATTGCAATGGATTAATCCTTATCTTCAATCGCATTTAGGTTACCAAGAAGTGCTAGGTAAGCAGTTAGAAGATGTTGATAGCGAATTAGCAATACTTGTCAAAGAAAGCCGAGACTCTGGATTGAAAAAAGCAAAATGGGGCGACAAAGTTTTTCAAATAATTGTTCAAAAAGATATTAGAGTTGTTTATCTTATGGACATTACAGAATACGCTAACATTCAATCAAAGTACGAGGAAGAACAAATTGTTATTGGAAATATATTTGTCGATAATCATGATGAAATTACTCAAGGAATGACCGATAGAAATATATCTAATTTGGATAACTTTATTACAACTCAATTATCTAATTGGGCTAAGTCACATCATGTGTACTTAAAACGCATAACAGAAGATCGCTTTATCGTTATGATGCACAAGAGGTCTTTAGCTAAAATGGAAGAAGAAAAATTTAGTATTATCGATCAAATTAGAGAGAGAACTTCAAAACAAAATTTCCCTCTAACGTTGAGTATTGGTATTGCGTATGGATCTGAAGATTTAAGTGAATTATCTAAATTAGCCCAAAGTAATTTAGATTTGGCTTTAGGTAGAGGTGGAGACCAGGTTGTTGTAAAAGGTTATGATGCTGAACCGCGTTATTATGGCGGAAAAACAAATCCTATGGAGAAAAGAACACGCGTTCGCTCCCGGATGATTAGTCAAGCACTTCAAGAATTAATGAAACAATCTGATCAAATTTTTATTATGGGACATAGATATCCTGATTTGGATGCCATTGGTGCTTCATTAGGTATTAGAAGGATTGCTGAAATGAATAACAAAGAAGCTTGGGTTATTGTAAATCCAGATGAATTTAGCAAAGATATCTCTAAGTTAATGAAAGAAGTAGAAAAGGACAATGAAATTAGCCGATATATTATAACACCTGCTGTTGCTGAACAAATGATTACAAATAATAGTTTAGTTGTGTTAGTTGATTTTCATCGTCCGTCTATGGGGATAGCTCCAGATTTAATTTCTCGAACAAATAAGGTAGTTGTTATTGATCATCATCGTCGTGGAGAAGCTTTTCCAGAAAATCCAGCTTTAGTTTACATCGAACCTTATGCTTCCTCGTCAGCTGAACTGATTACAGAGCTGTTCGAATACCAATCGGAAGAAGCAGATCCCATAAATAAGATTGAGGCTACTGCGCTATTAGGCGGAATTATTGTAGATACCAATAGTTTTTCTCTCAGAACAGGATCTCGTACTTTTGATGCTGCAAGTTATCTAAGGTCTTGCGGTGCAGATGCAGTTATGATCCAACGACTATTGAAAGAAGATAAAGAAACCTACCTTCTTCGTAGTCATTTAATTGAAACCATTGAATTTGTTACTAAAAATATAGCCGTTGCTGTTGGTGAAGAGAATGCTGTTTATGATACAGTGGTAGCAGCACAAACAGCTGATACCATGCTTTCAATGTCTAACGTAGATGCAGCTTTTGTAATCACTAAGCGTACAGATAATAAAATTGGCATAAGTGCCCGCAGTTTAGGCGAAATAAACGTTCAAGTTATTATGGAACAGCTAGGTGGCGGCGGACACTTATCTAATGCAGCTACGCAATTAGAAAATATTACGATAAAAGAAGCAAAAGAACAATTGCGTGAGGTTATTTTAAACAAAACTAAGGAGGAATAACATTATGAAAGTTATATTTTTAGCAGATGTAAAAGGTAAAGGTAAAAAAGGCGAGGTAAAAAACGTTGCTGATGGATATGCACATAACTTTTTATTGAAAAACAACTTAGCGAAAGAAGCTACTTCAGCTAGCATAAGTGAATTAAATGGTAAAATAAAAGCTGACGAGAAAAAAGAAGAAGAGATTCTACAAGAAGCTAAAAAGGTAAAAGAATTTCTCGAAAAAGATGAAAATGCAATCGAGATCAAAACTAAAGCAGCTGAAGATGGTCGTTTGTTTGGTTCCGTTACAACAAAACAAATCGCTGCTGCAGCTCAAAAACAGTTAAACATAAAACTTGATAAACGTAAAATTGAGTTGCCTGTTCCTATTAGAAGTTTAACGTCAATGAAAATTGATGTAAAAATTCACCCAGAAGTAGTTGCCACTATAACGGTAAGAGTCTTACCAGAAAATTAAATTAGCAAAAAAAGCATTTGGCTCAGTAGCATTATAAGAGTCAAATGCTTTTTTTTAAACTAACAATTATGGAACGAATGTTCTGTTTTCTAGATTGTGTTTCAAGTCCTTTTAAGGTAAAATAATAGAATTGAATACAACTATTTTACGGAAAATAATCGTACTGTTGATAGTGAAAGGGAGAGAATTTATTGGTACAAGAAGCTTTTCAAGATCGCTTACCACCACAGAGTATAGAGGCAGAACAAGCAGTTTTAGGTTCAATATTTTTAGATCCTGAAACGGTTGTCGGTGCTTTAGAATTTATTGAGTCTAAAGATTTTTATCGTCGGGGACATCAATTGATTTTTCAAGCAATGTTAGAATTAAATAACCATAATGAAGCTATTGATATCGTTACGGTAACCAATGCATTAGAATCTAAAAATCAGTTAGAAGACATTGGTGGAATGGCTTATCTAGCCGAGTTAGCTGTGTCAGTTCCAACAGCTGCTAATATGGAATATTACGCAAAGATAGTAGAACAAAAAGCTATTTTAAGAAATTTGATCCATACAGCAACAGATATTGTTACTAAAGGATATGAAGAAGGAGATGAGCTAGCTTCAATTCTAGATGAGGCAGAGCGCAGTATTCTAGAAGTATCTGAAAGACGTAACAGAAGCGGTTTTTTAGCCATCTCAGACGTGTTGAACAGTTCTATTGCTCAGATAGATCAACTTTATCAAAATAATGAAGAAATTACAGGTTTGCCGACTGGTTATCAAGCTTTAGATAAAATGACAGCTGGACTTCAAAAAGAAGAATTGATTATTTTAGCTGCGCGTCCCGCTGTAGGGAAAACGGCATTTGCTTTAAATATTGCTCAAAATATTGGAACAAAGACGGATGAAACAGTTGCCATTTTTAGTTTAGAAATGGGAGCAGAATCATTGGTCAATCGGATGCTTTGTGCAGAAGGAAGTATAGATGCTGGCCATTTGAGAACGGGGACATTATCAGAAGAAGAATGGCAAAGCCTGATTGTAGCTATGGGTAGTTTATCAAAAGCCAACATTTACATCGATGATACACCAGGGATTAGAATAGCTGAAATTCGTGCTAAATGTCGTCGATTAAAACAAGAAAAAGGTAACCTTGGCTTGGTATTAATTGATTATCTGCAATTAATTGAAGGTACTGGACGTGAAAGTAGACAACAAGAAGTCTCTGAAATTTCTCGTCAGTTAAAAAAATTAGCAAAAGAATTAAAAGTTCCGGTTATAGCGTTGTCCCAATTATCGCGTGGTGTGGAACAACGGCAAGATAAACGTCCAGTTTTAAGTGATATTCGTGAATCTGGATCAATCGAACAAGATGCTGATATCGTAGCCTTCTTATACCGTGATGACTATTATGATCGCGAAGAGGGAGAAGATGACGACGATCATGGATCAGCCGGTGAAGACAATGTGATAGAAGTCATTATCGAAAAAAACAGAAGTGGTGCCAGGGGTACAGTTAAACTTTTATTTATAAAAGAGTACAATAAGTTTTCTTCATTAAGTTATTATCCAGATGATATGGCACAACGCTAAAAAAGACTCATGCGAAATAATGTTCGCATTTTGTCTTTTTTTTTAAGAAATAAAAAATTAATGTTCGTTTATTTCGGTTTTTTTAGTTAAAATAAAATTAAATATTCGTTTTTTGTTGAAACAATCATCATTTACTGCTAAAATTAATAAGTATTTGGGTAAAAAAAAATTAATGAGGTGTTCATATGTCTTCAGTAGTAGTCGTTGGTACACAATGGGGCGATGAAGGAAAAGGTAAAATTACGGACTTTCTAAGTGAAAACGCGGAAGTCATTGCACGTTATCAAGGTGGTGACAATGCCGGACACACTATTCAATTTGATGGTGAAACTTACAAATTGCATTTAATCCCATCAGGAATTTTCTCTAAAGATAAAATCAGTGTTATTGGAAATGGTGTTGTTGTAAACCCTAAAGCACTTATTAAAGAGTTAGCTTATTTACATGACAAAGGAATAACAACAGAGAATCTACGTATTTCTGATCGTGCTCATGTTATCCTGCCTTACCATATTCAATTAGATCAATTACAAGAAGATTCTAAAGGCGATCAAAAACTTGGAACAACGATCAAAGGAATTGGACCAGCATATATGGATAAAGCGGCTCGTATTGGTATCCGAATTGCTGATTTACTAGATAAAGAAATTTTTGAAGAACGCTTACGCATTAATTTGGAAGAAAAAAATCGTAGTTTTGTAAAAATGTATGATTCTACTGCAATTGACTTTGAAGATGTTTTCGAAGAGTATTATCAATATGGCCAAGAACTTAAACAGTATGTTTGTGATACATCAGTAGTATTAAATGATGCTTTAGATGATGGTAAACGTGTCTTATTTGAGGGAGCTCAAGGGGTTATGTTGGATATTGATCAAGGGACGTATCCATTCGTTACTTCTTCTAATCCAGTAGCTGGTGGAGTAACTATCGGTAGTGGTGTTGGTCCTTCAAAAATTGATAAAGTAGTTGGCGTATGTAAAGCCTACACTTCACGTGTTGGAGACGGTCCGTTCCCAACAGAATTATTTGACGAAGTAGGACAACGTATCCGTGATGTTGGTCGTGAATATGGTACAACTACTGGACGTCCACGTCGTATTGGTTGGTTTGATACTGTAGTGATGCGTCATTCAAAACGAGTATCTGGAATCACTAATCTTTCTTTAAACTCAATTGATGTTTTAAGTGGTTTAGAGACGGTTAAGATCTGTACAGCTTATGAACGCAATGGAGAAGAAATTTTACATTATCCAGCAAGTTTAAAAGAGTTAGCTGAATGTACGCCAATCTACGAAGAATTACCAGGTTGGAGTGAAGATATTACCAAATGTCGTACTTTAGCAGAGCTTCCTGAAAATGCAAGAAATTATGTACATCGTATTTCTGAATTAGTAGGTGTTCGTATTTCAACGTTCTCAGTTGGACCTGACCGCGACCAAACAAACATCTTAGAAAGTGTTTGGGCACAAGTATAATAAATTATAGATTAACCAAGCAAAAGCTTTTTTGTTTGGTTAATCTTTTTTATTTAATAAAAGTTAGAAAAAGGATCTTTTTCGGCTATTTTTTTTACATAAAAACAATAAAATGTGTTAAACTATATTTTGTAAGAAAAAAGGTAAAAAATGGGTTGTTAGCTCAGTTGGTAGAGCAGCTGACTCTTAATCAGCGGGTCGAGGGTTCGAATCCCCCACATCCCATTGGGTGCCAAACCCACGAGACGAATAAACGTTGGTGCGAAAGCATTTCGAAAACGTTTATTGCGTCTCTTTTTTATTTTCTAAATATATCTGCGTTGAACTATTTGTAGAAAAATGAAAAGAGATTTATACTGAATAAGAATAAATAGTTAGGATTATATATAAGGAGTGAAGTAAGTGGTTGAGTTTTTTAGTTCTTTAAGTCCTATAGTACAAACGATAATTGCATCGCTTTTTACATGGGGAATGACAGCGTTAGGAGCTGCTTTAGTATTTTCTACTAAAAATGTGAATCAAAAGTTAATGGATGGCATGCTAGGTTTTGCTGGAGGAGTAATGATTGCAGCAAGTTTTTGGTCACTTTTATCACCTGCTATTTCCATGGCTGAAAGTGGTCCACTTCCGGCATGGGTGCCTGCAGCTATTGGTTTTATGTTAGGAGGCCTCTTTTTATGGAGTGCGGATAATTTATTGCCCCATTTAAACCCAAATATGCCTCCATCAGAAGCTGAAGGGGTTAATCCTCAAAAGAGAAAACGAAGTACTTTATTAGTTTTAGCCATTACAATGCACAATATACCAGAAGGATTAGCAGTAGGGGTCGCATTTGGTTCAGTTGCAGCAGGTAATCCCGAAGCTTCTATCGCAGGTGCAGTTGCTTTAGCTATTGGTATGGGTATTCAAAATTTTCCAGAAGGAACAGCTGTTTCTATGCCATTAAGACGTGATGGTATGTCCAGAGCCAAAAGTTTTTACTATGGACAACTTTCCGGAGCTGTAGAACCACTGGCAGCTATTCTAGGTGTATTAGCTGTTACAGTCATGGAACCGTTACTTCCATATGCACTAAGCTTTGCTGCTGGAGCTATGATTTTTGTTGTTGCAGAGGAAGTTATACCTGGTTCCCAAGAAAATGGCAATAAAGATTTAGCATCAATGTGGTTGATGATTGGTTTTACAATCATGATGATTTTAGATGTAGCTCTTGGGTAGAAAATGTAAAATCTGTTTACTTAGTTGACCAATTAAAATAGAAAAGGGACTCAACAAGTTAATGTTGAGTCCCTTTTTTTTATACGATATTTAGTTTTTATAAATAATTTTAGTGTCTATCTTTGTGGTTTGAAGTTAATAAAGGGAAGAATTTTAAGGAATACAATGCACATAAACCAACGATGATATAAACAATTTTAGATAACAATGATGTTTGTCCGCCAAAAATTGTAGCAACGAGATCAAATTCAAATAGTCCAACCAATAGCCAGTTTAAACCGCCAACAATTAGTAGTGCTAACGCAATACTATCCAATGCTTTCATCTAGATAACCTCCTTTATTTGATAAAGTAACTATACTTGGTTTAGAATTAATTGTCGATTAATGTGACTTGAAAAAGAAATTCTTGTTATTATTCTTTTTGATGGAAAAATGGTAAAATTACTAAAGTATAATTTTGAAAAGGCAAGAGATTAAATAAGTGGGTAAATAACGGATTAGTGATCGAAAGGATGAAGACCATGTATAAAAATGGACTGATGATGCAGTATTTCGAATGGTACGTAGAAAATGATGGGAAACATTGGAAACGGTTAAAAGAAGATGCAAAACACCTACATGAAATAGGTGTAACAAGTGTATGGATCCCACCTTGCTTTAAAGGTATGGATAAAAATGATAACGGATATGGTATTTATGATTTGTATGATTTAGGGGAATTTGATCAAAAAGGCACTGTACGTACTAAATATGGCACCAAGGAAGAACTAATTGCAGCTATTGAAGAATTACATAAATACGAGATACAAGTCTATGCAGATATCGTTTTAAATCATAAAGCAGGTGCAGATGGAACTGAACGATTTAAAGCAGTTGAAGTGAACCCGGATGATCGTAATCAAAAGATTAGTGAAGCTTATGAAATTGAAGGATGGACAGAGTTTACGTTCCCAGGCAGAAAAGGAAAGTATTCTGATTTTCACTGGCACTGGTATCATTTTTCTGGAACAGATTACAATCAAGAAAATGAAAAAAAAGCTATTTACCGTATTGAAGGTCAACATAAAGGTTGGGCAGATGATGAGACGGTAGATAATGAATACGGAAACTACGATTACTTGATGTTTGCTGATATTGATTATAGTCATCCTGAAGTCGTTGAAGAAACAAAAAAATGGGCTAACTGGTTTATTGAAGAAACTGGAGTGGATGGATTTAGGTTAGATGCTGTTAAACATATAAATGAGAAATTTATTTATGAACTTCGTGAAAGTATAGAAGCTAACTTTGGCAGACAGTTTTTTATAGTAGGAGAATATTGGGACCAAAATTATACAAATTTGAATAGTTATTTAGATAGTCAAGATTACAAGTTGGATTTATTTGATGTAGGATTACACCATCAATTAGAAAAAGCTTCGAAAATGGGTCAAAACTTTGATTTAACACATTTATTTGATCAAACATTAATTAAAAACAATCCAATGCAAGCTGTAACATTTGTAGACAATCATGATTCACAGCCAAATCAATCACTTGAATCATTTGTTGAACCTTGGTTTAAACCTATAGCTTATGGAGTCATCTTATTAAGGAAAGAAGGATATCCTGTACTCTTTTATGGTGATTACTATGGTATAAAGGGAGAAAATCCTATTGAGCCGCATCGTGAAGTGATTGATAAATTACTTTATGTAAAAAAACACTATGCATATGGAGAGCAAACGGATTATTTTGACCATCATAATTGCATTGGTTGGACGCGTTCAGGAAATGAAGAGTACCCCATAGGATGTTCTATAGTCATTTCAAATAGTGATGCTGGTTATAAAGATATGTTTGTAGGAAAAGAAAAAGTGGGATTTGTTTATGAAGATTATTTAGGCAATTGTGCGGAGACAGTAACTATTGATGAAGAAGGAAATGGTCATTTTCTTGTAGAAGCTGGATCCATATCTGTATGGGTTAATAGAAAAGAATAATTGAACCAAAAGAAAAAGATCTAGCTGTTGCTTAACTAATGAATAGAGCGTTTCAGTCTATTCATTAGTTAAGCTTTTTGTATTCTTATTTTCTGATTACTTAAGAGGATTGATTAAGTAGTTTGTCTATAGTAAGCTTATAAGTAATTAAATGTTTTGCAGGGGGACACATGTGTGTTGAGAAGGTTAAAACCTGACCCTTAGAACCTGTTAGTTAACACTGACGTAGGGAGCACTATGTACATATGTATTAAATTATACGTACTAGCTCTCCATTTTTATGGGGAGCTTTTCTTTTGTAAAACTTTTAATTGCGGGGGGACACACGTGTGTTGAGAAGGTTAAAACCTGACCCTTAGAACCTGTTAGTTAATACTGACGTAGGGAGCGATTAGTGGTTTTCTTATACACTTTTTTAGTCTCTACAATTTTTGTAGAGGCCTTTTTGCGTACATCCAAAATAAAGGAGGTCTGAGAGTCATATTTTGTTGAAATGAAATGACAAACAGAATGTTAGGACTAAATAAAATTAAGAATTCAATTATTCAGATGGTAGACAAAGAACAAGAGAAAGAGGAATGAAAAATGTTATCACAAATAAAAAAGACAGCTCCTTTAGTGCATTGCATGACAAACTATGTGGTCGCTAATTTTACGGCGAATGGTTTACTTGCAGTCGGTGCTTCACCTATTATGGCTGATGAAGTGAACGAGGTAACTGAAATAGTGTCGATTGCTCAAGCTTTACTTATTAATATTGGTACTGTGAATGACCGTACAGCAGAAGCTATGTTGCTAGCTGGGGGAAAAGCCAATGAATTATCCATTCCTATTGTGTTGGATCCTGTAGGCGTTGGTTCTACAAGTTATCGAAAACAATTGGTTCAGCTACTTTTAAAGAATATTCAATTTAATTTGATTCGGTGTAATGCAGGAGAATTAGCAGCAATTGCGGGAGAGGTTTGGCAATCAAAAGGTGTAGATAGTGGCACAGGTGAAATAGATATTGCTCTAGTAGCAAAACGAATTGCTTTGCAATATAGGTGTTTGGTTATTGTAACAGGTAAATCAGATTTTATAACAAATGGACATGAGGGATTATACGTTTCAGGAGGCAAAGAAATAGCAACACATATTACAGGTACAGGGTGTTTATTAAGTGCTATCTGTGCAGCGTCTCTTGCTAGTGGAGGTGCAACAAATCAACTGCAGAATTTAGTAACAACGCTAAAAGACTACAAACAAGCTGCTGAACAAAGTACAAATAAAGTAGGGGATTTTGCCTTGCAATTTATGAACAGATTACAAGAGTTAGCGGAGGTTGAGAGATGATTGCATTAACAGTTGCTGGATCAGATTCAGGTGGTGGTGCTGGAATTCAAGCAGATTTAAAAACATTTCAAGAACTTGGTGTATTTGGGACAACAGTTATTACAGCATTAACTGACCAAAATACACTAGGAGTCCACGGTATTTTTGAAGTACCATCAAGTTTTGTACAGCAACAATTACAAACTGTGCTGGATGATTTCTCTATAAAAGCCATTAAAACCGGTATGTTGTTTTCAACTGAAATTATTGAAGTTGTAGCTAAAATTATACAACAACAAAATATTCCGTTGATCGTTGATCCTGTAATGATCGCAAAAGGTGGAGCAAGTCTTTTACAGGATGTAGCAGTAAAAACGTTAATAGAAAAACTTTTTCCTTATACAACAATCTGCACACCAAATATCCCTGAGGCAGAACTGTTAACAGGTAGACAAATTAAAAATGTTGAAGATATCGAAAAAGCTGCACAGGAGATTCTTCAAATGGGAGTTGAATGTGTGGTTATCAAAGGAGGACATTTAGATGGAGAATACGCAACAGACAGAGTGTATTCCCGTCTGAACTCTTTTTCGATAACTACCCCTCGTATCCAAACAAAAGATACTCATGGGACAGGCTGTACATTCTCAGCAGCACTTACAGCAAATATAGCAAAAGGACTATCGATAAAGGAATCGATCATTGAGGCGAAAAAATTTATTCATTTAGCCATTGCTACTCCTCTTCATATTGGACATGGACATGGACATGGACCAACAAATCACTTTGCTTATAATTGTCAGCAAGGAATCTGTGAGGTAGAAGTAAGTGAATTATAATATATTGAGCGTCTATTTTATTATGGGGACAATGAACTGCACAAAAGATCCTTTGAAAATACTTGAAGAAGCATTGGAAGCAGGTATTACATGTTTCCAATTACGTGAAAAAGGTGAAGGGGCACTAACAGGTAGCGTTTATGAAGAGTTTGCCCGTGCTTGCCAAAAAATGTGTCTAGCATACCAAGTGCCTTTTATCATCAACGATGATGTTGAACTCGCACTCAAACTAGATGCTGATGGTATCCATATTGGACAAGAAGATCTAGCTCTTTCTACATTTCGTAAACAAGCGAAAGGAAAAATAATAGGCGTTTCTGTACACAATTCTAGAGAAATGGAACAGGCGATACTTAGTGGAGCAGATTATGTGGGAATTGGACCAATCTATAAAACGCAATCTAAAAAAGATGCGAAACCTCCTGCTGGATTGCATTTTTTAAAGGCTATGCGAAAACAATGTAGCAACTTCCCAATCGTTGGTATAGGAGGAATTACAGAAGAAAATGCTAGTGAGGTTCGTTCCTCAGGAGCAGATGGTGTGTCTGTAATTTCAGTTATCTGTCATAGTAAAGATATTGGGCAAACGGTTAAGAATCTCCTTCTAACGAAAAAAATAAATTAATTGTTTTATGGGATACTAGTTACCGCTTCTCTATTATTTAAATAGTAATAAAAAAACAACATTCCCGCTAATGATTGCTCATTAGCGGGAATGTTGTTTTTAAGAATTTTTACTTTAAGTTCTTTTTACGTCTATAATTGTCCACGTCTATCTTCAACAGATAAGTCTGGAGTACTAGATAAGTCTTCAACTACAGATGTTGGAGGAACTTCCACAGAACCTGTAAATTCTGAATTATCAAGTGGTTCAGAGTGTAAATTTAAATCTGTTTCAATATCTTCAATGGTAGCAGCTAATTCAGGATCAGTATAGCTGATTTCCTCTTCAACTTCTTTGTAACTTTGTTTTACTTCATCAGCAAAACTATTTACTTGATCCATTGCTTGTTCTTTCAAATCGTTTGCTTGCGTTTTGATATCTTGTCGTAATTCTTTTCCTGATTTAGGAGCGAGTAATAAGGCAGTAACTGCAGCAGCAGCCCCTACAAATAAAGTTCTAGTAAAATTATTAGCCATAACAAAGTTCCCCTTTTCTAAAATGATTTAGTTTAGTTAAATGAAAAACGTTTTTTTGTTCTGTTTTTTCTGGTCTGGTACATCTTTAAGGCTGTCTTTCCTACTTTTGTTATTCGAGGAGGAGTAACTGTTACTTTTCTCCTTGAACTAGAAAGAAAATAGGAAGCGACTTTATTGCTATTTTGTTTTAAATCGTTGATAGATTCTCCAAAATCAGCTGTTGTTTGAGTAAAATCAGAAATATAAGATTGTTTAACAGCTACATCTTTTGTCATACTATCTACTCGAGTGGTCATATGGTCTATTTTAGTTGTTATAGCATCTTTTTCTTTTGTAAAATGATTTATTTGATCTTGAACAGTAGTCTGAGTTGAACTAATTTCTTTCATTAAACTCCCTACCTTTTTACCAATGAGTATTCCAAAAATAACTAAAGCAACCAAGGCTAAAACCACGATACCAATAGCTATGATAAATTCGATTGACATTTAGCTTATACGCTCCTTTCATTAAAGATAGAGTTGAAAATTGGCTTAACTTAATAAGAAATAGGTGGAAACAGCCACTCATTTTAGCAACAAGTAATCAGTTTACTTTTATTTTCTATAAGAATACCATTAAAAAGGGGAATAGCCAAATAAAATGAAATCGCATTATTGTAAAATTGGGCTAACGTATTGAAAGATAATACATACCTAAAATCCTTACTACTTCTTAGATTAAATAACATTTGAATTTAGATAGATTTTTTTAAAAGATGGTCAAAGCATTTATAATCAGTTACAATTAAAGATAAAATAAATAATGGGGAAAAATCAATAGATGAATAAAAAAGAGTTAGATATTGGAGGATTTATTGGAATGAACTTATCTTTAAAAGAAGATGCACAAAACGAATTGCTAAAGAAGAAAAAGGCATCATTAGTAGCTGTAACAGATGGCAGTATAATACCAATAGAAGAAGTGCCAGATCTTGTGTTTTCTGAAAAAATGATAGGAGAAGGCTTTGCTATGATCCCGACTTCTAGTATAGTTTGTGCCCCTATTGGCGGAAAGTTATTTCAAGTCGCAGATGCATCTCATGCATTCGAAATTCGCACACATGACGGATTAGAAGTTCTCATACATGTTGGTTTAGATACGGTAACCTTAAACGGAGTAGGTTTTGAAACGCATTTAAAAAAAGGTATGACCGTTAAACAAGGAGACCCGTTGGTAAAGTTTGATCAGGAATACCTTCTTAGTCGCGGTTGTCGCTTGTTTATACCAGTCATTGTGATAAATGGAGAAAATGAAAATTACCGTTACGTATTCAAACCAAATAATGAAGTCGAAGCTCAAGCTGGAAAAACAATTGCATTAACTATTGAAGGCTATTAAAAAAATAGCTAATCAATTAAACAAAATCAAGAGCCTATATATAGCTCTTGATTTTGTTTTTGCACTCTTACCGTATGTTCGGTATAATGAAAGGTAGAATAGTTTGTCATTCTTACAGCAAATTAATTGAAAAGTAATAAACCATTAATATAAAAAACAGTCATAAAAAAGTAGAAATTCCAAGGAGGTTTCATTTTGAAAAAAATATTAGTAGTTGATGATGAGAAACCAATTTCAGATATCGTTAAATTTAATTTAACAAAAGAAGGATATGAAGTGTTTACGGCATATGATGGAGAAGAAGCTTTAGAAAAAGTAGAAGAAGTATTGCCAGATCTTATCATTTTAGACTTGATGCTTCCTAAAAAAGATGGGTTAGAAGTTTGTCGTGAAGTCCGAAAAAATCATGATATGCCTATTATCATGGTTACAGCAAAAGACTCGGAAATTGATAAAGTACTTGGATTAGAACTTGGTGCGGATGACTATGTCACAAAACCATTTTCTAATAGAGAATTGACAGCACGTGTAAAAGCAAATTTAAGAAGACATGATAATGCTAAGACGCCAGTTGTTGAAGAAATTGAAACAAATGATATTGAAGTAGGTGCTTTAACGATTCATCCAGATGCGTACATTGTGTCTAAAAGAGGAGCCACAATTGAATTAACGCACCGCGAATTTGAATTGCTGCATTATTTGGCTAAACATTTAGGTCAAGTAATGACCAGAGAACATTTGTTACAAACGGTTTGGGGCTACGATTATTTTGGAGACGTAAGAACGGTCGATGTAACGGTTAGAAGATTAAGAGAAAAAATAGAAGACAACCCTAGTCACCCAACTTGGCTTGTAACAAGACGTGGAGTTGGCTATTATTTAAGAAATCCCGAACAGGAGTAATGTTTCATGAAGAAAAAGATCACTTTTTTTCAATCTATTGATTTCAAAATAATTTTCGTGTTCATTATTCTATTACTGGTGGCATTAGAATTAATTGGAACGTATTTTGTTAGACAATTAGAAACGCAGCTAGTCACTAATTTCCAAGAAGAAAAAAGACTTCAAGTAGGCTTTTTAGATAACACTATTCAGCCTATTTTATTTGATGATGAAACAGCAGAAGATAGTACCGAAATTGGACGGTTGATTGAAGACTTTTCAGGAAATGGAATTTTAGAAGTTCAGATCATTGATGATCAACATTATTTATTAGGGACGAGTGACAGCACTCAGCAAAATAGTGTTAGCAGCAAAACAAATGATAAAGATGTTCAACAAGCTTTACTGCTGGGAAATACAGTCACCAGTCAATACAGAGATCAAACGACCAACGACCGAATCTGGAAGTTGGTTTCTCCTATTATTGCAAGTGATGGATCAAATGAAATATTGGGTGTAATAGCGTTAACGACAAATATTGAAAGTGTTTATGAACAAATCAGCGAAATAACGCTTATTTTTCTTAATTCTTCTTTAATAGCAATAGCATTAACCGTTATTTTGGCACTATTTATTTCCCGGGCAATAACAAAACCAATTACTGAAATGACACAACAGACGATTCAAATGGCAGATGGAGATTATTCCGGACAAGTTAAAGTTTATAGTAAAGATGAATTGGGTATACTATCTATGGCAATCAATGACTTGTCAACTAAGGTTGAGGAAGCCCAAGAAACGACAGAATCTGAACGGAGACGTTTAAATAGTGTGTTGACCCACATGACAGATGGAGTTATCGCGACAGACCGAAGAGGAGTCATTGTTATTATCAATGACAAAGCTATGGAGATGTTGAATATTTCCCAGGAAATGGCGCTAGGTGTTTCAATCTTAAAAGTATTGAAAATAGATAAGGAATATACTTTGCGTAAATTACTGGAAAACGAAGATGATATGTACTTTGATTTTTCAAATGATGAGATACCAGTAACTTTGAGGGGTGAGTTTACTCTTATTCAAAGAGAAACTGGTTTTATCAGTGGAATTGTTTGTGTATTGCATGATGTAACAAAGCAAGAAAAAATAGATAATGAGCGAAAAGAGTTTGTTTCAAATGTTTCTCATGAACTCAGAACGCCTTTAACAAGTATGAGAAGTTATTTAGAGGCATTACTAGATGGTGCATGGAAAGATCCGGAAATCGCTCCGCAATTTTTAAAAGTAACGCAAGAAGAAACAGATCGGATGATTCGTATGATCAAAGATCTGTTAGATTTATCCCGTATGGATTCTGGTAAAGGTACGTTAGACTTAGAATACCTTAATGTAAATGAGTTGTTTGATCATGTCATCAAACGTTTTGAAATGATGATACAGTCTTCTGATGAATCATCAAAAGATTTTTCTATTAAACGAAACTTTACTGATAGACAACTATGGGTTGAAGTTGACGCTGATAAAATGATTCAAGTTTTAGATAATATCATGAATAATGCTATTAAATATTCTCCAGATGGAGGAACGATTACTTGTGGACTTGTCGAAACCAATGATAGTGTCGTTTTAAGTATCAGTGATGAAGGTCTGGGTATTCCTAAACGTGATTTGGCAAATGTATTTGACCGTTTCTTTAGAGTTGATAAAGCTAGAGCGCGTTCTATGGGTGGAACTGGATTAGGTTTAGCTATATCTAAAGAAGTAGTTCATCAGCATAAAGGTAAAATATGGGCAGAAAGTACGGAGGGAAAAGGAACGACTTTTTATATTTCATTGCCTTATCTTCCGTATGAGGAGGATGATTGGGAATGAAGAAAGATTTAATAATAAAAGTTGTTCTGGTAGCTCTTATCGTACTGAGTCTCTTTCTAACCTTTATGATTTGGACTATGCCTAGCCAATTTAATGAAGAAACAAATGAGAGTCAAGGGACAACCTCTGCTGTGACTATCGCACGCGATATGTCCCAAGTATTTGGTCCAACTCAAGTTGTCCTTCATAAAAATGGCGAAATAAATGTATTTACTCAAACAGAAATCGTAACTGCTATAACTAGAGAAATTACTAAATGGAAAGTAGATACTATTGAAGAACCGGTTGAATTAACGAATGAAGAATATGAAGAAAAATTAAGTCAAACCGATGCATTAGAGATGGTTTTTGTTGAAAATATTTCTTTTGGTATTTTTCCAGATCTATTTAATGATCTTGCTGGTGAATATCAAGATCGGTCTTTTAATCGAATGTATTTTTCAAAAGATGATTTAAATCAAATCTATTTTTATAATACACATTCGAAGTTGTTTTATAGTGAAGCAATAGAAGGAATAGACCAAAGTAAAATAAATAAACTAATAGAAGAAGAAAATGCTAAATCTTACTTAGCAAATGCTGTTCTAGATGAAGGCAAACAAGTTTATACTTCAACAGAAGAAATAGAATTGCCTTATTTAAGTTATTTAGTTGAAAGGCAAACAAATCAATTATTTATTGAACGGTTATTTGATGATACTTCAGAAGTAAGAGAAAATAGTGCGAATGATGAAAATATTGTTAGCTACAATGACTATGTTAGTGAGTTGCAAATAAACGAAAACACCGATATTTTAACGTATTATCGCAATCGAAATGCTGAAAATAAGTTATCCATTACAGAAACACTTAGAGTAAGTTACAACGAATTGATTCAATATGAAAACTGGGCTTCGGATGTTCATTATTTTGACTATAATGATTCTACGAGAGAAGTTACTTATCGTCGTTATATTGCAGGATTTCCAGTATTTAGTGAATTTGCTGACTATGGAACGACTCATATAACCGTTTTTGAAGATGGATTGTCACGGTTGCAAGTTCCTTTAGTTATTGCTCAAACGCCTATTTCTGATGTTGAAGAACAAAAAACACTACAAAGTGGTGTCAGTACTTTGGAATCTCTATCAGCAAGTGGCTATACTAGTGAAGAAATCGATGATATAAAAATCGGTTATACTTGGATAAATAGTACGGAATCTGATCGCGTGATTAATTTAGAGCCTAATTGGTATGTTAAAATCAATGGTAAATGGCAACTTGTTGAGAGTCTTCTTCTCAATGAAGGAGGTCAGTAAAATGGATTTTAAACGAATTCAAATTATTTTTATTATTACATTTCTGTTTCTAAATACTTTTTTGATATTCACGTATTTAGACAAAAATAAAAACTATTATACTAGCAGTTCTGATCAATTAATTGATTTTATAGAAGAAATGGAAAATGAAAATATTAAATTGCCGAATTTTTCAGAAACTGAGAATAAAGTACCTTATGTTCAAGCAGAAACCAATAATTTGTTAGAAGATAATATAGATAAAGTAAAAAATCGTTCTGGAACAGTTGAAAAAGACGGCTCGCTTTACATGAGTCTACTTTCTAATCCACTTGCTTTGTCAGAAGAGAAAGAATTGACTAAGGAAGATATTGAGTTACTCGATGAATTTGTGATAAGCGACCAAGTTCTTTTTGGTAAAGAGTATCGCTATTTTAGCTATAGCCCAACAGAACAAAAAATAGTATATGCTCAAATAGCGAACAATATTCCCATTGCAGATGGAACATCAGAAATTGTATTTCATTTGAATAATAAGAAACAAGTAATCTCCTATGATCAAACGTATGTAGGTCCAGTTACGGTTCAAGGGGAGAGTCGTAAGCTGATAACAGATAAAAATGCCGTTGAAATTTTATATCAAAATGACGAAATACAAGCAAATACTACCGTAAGAAAACCAAAATTAACGTATTCAAAAACACTTTCGCTACAGAAATTAAGCATGTATGCGCCAGTGTGGTACATTGAAATTGTTAACAGCGGAAGTACCGAGATCGAACGAGTAGATGCACTGAGCGGCAGTATTATACGAACGCCAACGAGTGAGACGCCAGCAACTAAAGAATCTGTAGCAGAATAGCTTTAGTAGCTGGAATGAGAGATTTTTTTAAAAAGATTTCTTAGATTAAATTTTGACCCAAAGTAAGTGGTGTACAAGAATTGTCTTGTCATTACCCCTTTTCTTTGGGTCTTTTTTACGTTGTGAAAACTTGAATTTATATAAGTTTGATGTAAAATGATAAAGGTAATAGAGGAGGATTTTTTAGATGGTATCCAAAGAAAGTAATGGTTTAAAGGTTAGTATTCTTGCCAGTGGAAGTTCTGGAAATGTGACATATATAGAATCTGAAAAAAAGAAGATTTTAGTTGATAGTGGATTAAGTGGAAAAAAAATAACTGAATTATTAAAAAAAATAGACCGAGATGTAGCAGATTTGGATGGGATATTAGTCACACACGAACACCGTGATCATGTCCATGGAGTAGGTGTTTTAGCTAGAAAATATCATTTAGACGTTTATGCTAATGAGCAAACGTGGGAAGCTATGACCCCTATAATTGGTACCATTAAAACGGAACAGAAATACTTATTTGAAATGGGAAAAACAATGACCATTGGCGATATAGATGTGGAAAGTTTTGGAGTTTCGCATGATGCAATTGCACCTCAGTTTTATAGTTTTCACAAAGACAATAAATGTTTTGTAATGCTGACTGATACGGGTTATGTCAGTGATCGTATGAGAGGTATTGTTTCGAACGCGGATGCGTATTTATTTGAGAGCAATCATGATCTTGAAATGCTGAGAATGGGAAATTACCCATGGCATTTAAAGCAACGTATTTTGGGAGACAAAGGGCATCTTTCAAATGAAGATGGAGCATTAGCTTTAGCTGAAATCATAGGTGACGCTACGAAAAGAGTGTACTTAGGTCATCTAAGTAAAGACAATAATTTAAAAGAGTTGGCTCATTTAACAGCTGTAAATATTTTAAAAGAAAAAGAAACAGGAGTAGAAGACAAATTTTTAGTATTTGATACAGATCCAGTCATACCTACTTCTTTATTTGTTGTTTAAAGTAAGAAGACAAAACCTCTCTCGACTAAAGGTCAAGAGAGGTTTTTGAGTTCTATAAGACCATTCACTATCGTGTAAAGAAGATTTAATGTTAATATAATAATGAATTAATAAAAATGTCCCGAAAGTTTCATATAAAATTCAAATGTAAAGATTATACTAGCATCATAAAAAGACTACGAGGGGTGAAGATTAATGAGTGAGGAAACAAAAAACAAAAAAAGAGGTTCTTGGAAAAATGGACTTGTCGGAGGGCTAATAGGTGGACTTGTAGTAGCGGCACTAGGCGGAGGATACTTAGCAGCAACGGATAATGGAGTCAATACTGAAACTGGTACAGGCATGGTCGATAAAGACACAGGAGAAGTGATTACAACCAATGTCAGCGTAGATGTGACTTCTGATGTAACAGAAGCTGTTGCTAAAGTAGAAGATTCAGTTGTATCAGTTGTTAATATGCAATCACAAGCTGATGGAGGATTAGAAGGTGCACTTGAGACAGATAACGCGCAGGAGGAAGAAGACAACTTACAAACAGCGGGTGAAGGTAGTGGAGTGATTTATAAAAAAGACGGTGATACAGCTTATGTCGTAACCAATAATCATGTTATCGATGGTTCAGATGCAATTGAAGTTATTCTAAAAGATGGCACAAAAGTTGAAGCTGAATTAATTGGAACAGATATCTGGACAGATCTAGCCGTATTGTCTATTCCTTCTGAAAAAGTAACAACAGTTGCTACTTTCGGTGATTCAGATGCAGTGACTGTTGGGGAACCTGCAATTGCAATCGGTTCACCACTAGGCACAAACTTTGCTTCTTCCGTTACTCAAGGAATTATATCTGCTAAAAATCGTAGTGTTGAAACGGATATTACAGGTGATGGCGTAGTAGATTGGGAAGTTACAGCTCTTCAAACTGACGCAGCTATCAATCCAGGGAATTCTGGTGGTGCTTTGATTAATATAGCTGGTCAAGTAATTGGAATCAATTCAATGAAAATTTCTAGTGATACTGTCGAAGGAATGGGATTTGCTATTCCAAGTAATGACGTTGTTAGCATCATTAATCAATTGGAAGCAAACGGTGAAGTTGTTCGTCCGGTATTGGGAATCAGCTTATTGGATTTAAGCGAAATATCTGAACAACAACAAGAATCAGTCTTGAAATTACCTGAAAATGTTACATCTGGTGTTGTAGTAGCTGAAGTTCAACCAGATTCAGCAGCTGAAATCGCTGGATTAGAGCAATACGATGTTATTGTGAAATTCAATGGTAAAGAAGTTACAGATTCAATATCATTGCGTAAAGAAATTTATGCTTCTGAACTCGGAAAAGAAATTGAAGTTGAGTTTTATCGTAATGGCGAACTTCAAAAAACGACGGTCACAATGACTGCTTCAGAACCAACTCTATAATAAAATAAAAATTTCAAAATGAAAATGGAGTCTGAGTTTTTATTACTCAGACTCCATTTTTTTGTAATTTTCTAGTAATTAGCTAATGTGTTGTTACTAAATTAACTAGTTAATTTATTCCATTTACGAATTTTGGTTCTAAAATTCGTAAATGGTGCAACTGTATTTATGTGAATCCATTTCCAAATAGGCCATTTGGCTTTTGTAGTAGCCCAATTTCGTTGTTCGGGTTCAAATAATTCAGTATCAGAGAGACTTTCCACCCAATGGCATAACTCTTCAACTAACTGAGTTAACATTTCTTTTTGTTTTACTAATGAGTATTTCCCATATTCTTGATAGAAAGACTGATATAATCCACCTAGATTGTTCCATTTGTATTCTTCAGTAGGTGTTTGAACAGTTTTTCCTTGTTGTTCATTTTTTTCCCATTGAAGTAAGAGGTGAATCCAACCAAGCTGATAAGATAAATTTTCAGAAGGCGTTTGCTCTACTTCTATGATTCTTCTGTCTTTAAGATCTTCAGAGATAGAATCAAATTCGGTGATGTATTTTTGGTAGTGTTCTTGAATAGTGTTTATTAATTCTGTTTTGCTCTGATACTCTTTCATAAAAAATTCCTCCTAATAGTTTAGTAATAAGAAAAGAAGATTCTATATAAATAGAATAAGGTGTAGAATATAAAAAGTCTAGGTCTTCGTAAAAAAAATTGGAAACGAATTCTTTAACCTGAAAAAAGATGAAATAAACCAATTTTTAATTGATTTTTCAAATTTTTGTGGACAAGTAAGTGTGAAAAGTTTTGAACATTGTGGATAAGTGCTGTAAAATAATATAGGTAGGTATGTGGAGACGAAATTAGTTATCCACAAAATGAGGAAGGTGTTGTGGATGGATAAAATTTTAGCTTGTAAGGAGCATGTAGAAGAAGCTTTAGATGACGCAGTTTATGGAGGTTTTGAACTGCCGGTACTAGACCAATTATTGCCTGTTGATAACTCGAAACAAAAATGTGGTTATTGCGAGAAGGATGCAATATATGTAGTGTCGAACAAGCATTCTACCACTATATAATGATTTGAAGTTGTGGACATGTGCATAACTTTTGTGGATAACCTGTGATTATAGGAGGATAACTTTTTTGAACATCAAAATAATAACTGTGGGTAAGTTAAAAGAAAAATATTTGAAAATGGGTATCGCAGAATATGCGAAACGATTAGGAGCCTATTGTAAATTAGAATTAATCGAAGTTTCAGATGAAAAAGCACCTGAAAAATTAAGTGAAGCTGAAATGGTGCAAGTCAAAGAAAAAGAAGGCGAGCGTATTTTAGCAAAGATTCCAGATCAAGCATTTGTTTTTGCACTAGCTATTGAAGGCAAGCAACGAACATCAGAAGAATTTGCTAAAGAAATTGAACAATTAGGAGTTCAAGGGAAAAGTACGATTGTTTTTGTTATAGGCGGATCATTAGGTTTAAGTGATGCAGTAATGAAAAGGAGCAATACGCCTATCTCATTTGGAAAAATGACGCTTCCTCATCAATTGATGCGATTAGTCTTAATTGAGCAGATCTATCGAGGCTTTAAGATTGTTAGGAACGAGCCCTATCATAAGTAAATGAGGTTTTAGAAAAGAATGAGTTTATTGAAATTTTATACAGAATCTTGTTTATTTTTGTTTTCGAGAATGTAATAGTATTTTAAATAAAAACATTGGAAAACTACCTAAAATTAGAGAAGAATGCGAATGATGATAATAAAAAAATGTAAGCATATTGGCAACAACCAACATGCTTACATTTAAAATATCTGAAAATTTATTTTGCGCGCTTTACTTCAATTCGATAGCCATCAGGGTCCGTCACAAAGAAATAAGAGGGTGTGCCGCCTGAAAGTCCTCTTAAATCACCTGTTTCGTAAGGAGAAGCTTTACAAACTTCATGCATTTTTTCTAAGTCACTAACAGTCACACCTAAATGACTGAAGCCATTTCCTACATTATATGGCTCGGCATCGTAATTGTAAGTGAGTTCAATTTGTACAGAAGAACCGGGAGAATTCAGATAAACTAAATCAAATTTATCTTTAGGAAATTCTCTACGGCTGGCAACTTCAAAATCGAATAGATTAGTATAAAAGTCTAAAGTAGCCTCAATATCTCTGACACGCAGGCAAATCTCAACGAGTTCTTGGTTCATAATCATATCATCCTCCAATAGTTTCTTATTTTTATTCTAGCATGAATAGGTCATATAGGCACGCCCATGTTATCTTCAGTGAGAAACATCTATTATAGCTCGAGAAAACTTATGGATAAGTGGACAGTCCGTGAACTAAAAAAAGATTTTTTCTATTAATGGAAAAGGTTTGGGATATTTACGTCACAAAATTTGTTTAATTGCAGGTACAGAAATGGAGATAGCCCATTTATATATCGATATATAATAAGAAATAAAACCTCATTTAGATGTATTACTGAGAACCGTATCATAAGTAATAATAAAAATTCAGTTAGTTAAATAGGAGGAAAAATAAGATGAGGATGAATTTTGATCCAAGTAATCCTATTATCCAGCTCTGTATGAAAGGGATGGCCCTAGAAGAAAGCGGGAATTTGGATGATGCCATCGAAACTTTTCTTAAAGCGTGGAACCAAACAAGTGACGATTATGAAAGATTTATTGTAGCTTATCATTTAGGATTAAGACAAAATAATGTCGACGATAAGTTAAAATGGATGGAAAAATCATTGGACTTTGCTCTAAAAATTAATGATGATGATGTTAAGAGTGCTTATCCAACTTTATATTTAACTATCGCTAAATATTATGAAGCAACGAATGATACTGAAAAGGCTAGAAAAAATATGGAATTATCACATTCATATCAAGGTAGACCGACTGACACAGGCCCCTTTTATCACGGATCAAAGGCAGATTTACAAGTTGGCGATTTGCTGACAGCGGGCAAGAAATCAAATTACGAAAAAGAACTTAAAATGAACCACATCTATTTCACAGCAAATATCAATGGTGCGGGACTTGCTGCAGCCTTATCAAAAGGTGAAGGAAACGAACGTGTTTATATCATAGAACCTACCGGTGAATTTGAAAACGACCCTAATGTAACTAACAAGAAATTTCCTGGTAACTTAACACGTTCTTATCGTTCACAAGAACCTCTGAAAATTTTGGGAGAAGTAACGGACTGGGAAAAACTGACTCATTCAGAACGGCAGGAATGGGATGAAAAACTAGCTAAGAATAATGGGGAAATTATTAACTAAAACTAATTATCATAGCAGTGCAAGGGACGGGTTATGTTAGCATTCACAGTTTGTTATCAATTTTATACACTTTAATGAAAACTAATAAAGACAGAGAGAAGCCATTGTTAAATGATGACTTATCTTCGTCTTTTTCTGCTGTTATAGATATAAATCATTTAGTATTTTAGTACAATAATGCATATATACGATATAAATATTGGGAATAATTAAAGTGAATTATGCTTGTGAACAGAGTTTTGCAAATATCATAGAAACATAATTGAGTTTAGTGATAAAATAACAGTCAGGTGTAATCATTAAGTATGATATTTTTGATTTACTATTTTAGGGGGAGAAAGAAAATGGGATTTAGTGTTAATAAATTATTATTAATCGGATCGTTAGGGCTGGTGCTAGGTGCTTGTTCTGCAGCAACCGACACGAAAGAAAGCTTAGAGAATACAACAGAAGAGGCCGTAGTAGAGACTATAGAAGCAGCTGAAGAAACTGAAGAAAGAAGTATTGTAGCCGATGAAATGACAACAACCTTCTATCCGGAAGTAACTAGATTAAGACATCTTACCGAAGAAGACCTTGAGTGGTACGATATTATTATAACAAGATTAAATGCTATAGATGATTTCTCAGGTGATCGGGAGACTGTATACGAGATAGCTGAAGAATATGGAGAAGATCCTGAAGAGCTGTGGCTTGATTGGTTAGAGATTTGGGATGCAAAATGGCACGGTGACAATGGGAACTATGCTATTTTGTCAGAAGCTAATGATAAACTGATGACTGAAATTCTTGAAAAAAACATCGTAGGGGAAAAGATAGAACAAACTAGTGGTGGATATGAGTTATACCAGGAAAATTTAACTACTTCTGTACATCATAAGCTAGATGTAGATGGAGAACCTTACGAAGTTGCTTACGTAATTGAACACAGAGATGATTATAAAATTGCGGAAATAATTGAGTTTAGTGTTAATGGAGAAAAAATAGACTTATAGATAGAGTATGTTTAATTACAATCCTTGTAACTATTTTGATGCATCAAGAAGAACCGTATCATAAATAGGTGAATAAGCTGAAATTTGGGCAAAATGGTGCTTGCGTAGTATGATGAAGTTACGAATAAATATTATGAGGAGTGTTAGGATGACGGAATATAAATTACCAAAAGTGTGGCAATGGGAAGAAGAGAATTCAAAAAAAGGTGGCAATCGTCCAACAGCAGGGAGTCGTTTTGAACAAAAATTACCAGTTGGAGAGGCTCCGTTCCAACTTTATTCATTAGGTACACCGAATGGCATTAAAGTCACGATCATGTTCGAAGAGCTAAAAGAATTGGGTGTAGAAGGCGCAGATTATGATTTGTATACTATCAATATTGGCGAAGGCGACCAATTTGGTTCAGATTTTGTTGAAATCAATCCTAATTCTAAAATTCCAGCCCTTGTTGACCAAAGTCAAAGTCCTCGATTGAATATTTTTGAATCAGGTTCCATTCTTCTTTACTTAGCGGAGAAATTTAACCAACTGATTCCGAAAGATATTCACGGTCGGACTGAAACCCTTAATTGGTTATTCTGGCAAATGGGAGCAGGTCCTTATGTTGGTGGAGGATTTGGCCACTTTTTCGCTTATGCTCCAGAGCCTATGGAATACCCGATTGATCGCTTCACGATGGAAACGAAACGTCAGTTAGATTTACTTGATAAAACCTTAGCAAACCGACCTTATATAGCTGGTGATACCTATACTATCGCAGATATTGCTATATGGTCTTGGTACGGCCGTTTAGCTTTAGGAAAATTATATGAAGGATCATATGAATTTTTGAATCTAGATGAATACTCTCATCTTTTGGAATGGTCTCACCGTATTGCAGAACGTCCAGGCGTTCAAAAAGGTCTGGCAGCAGAGTCTCAATCAATTAAAGAATAGTTTGTAAAAGTATGGTAGAGAAATTTTCCACTTCACATCAATTGAACTACAAGTAAGAAAAATAGGGACAAAATGACATTAAAGAAGAGGGCATAAAATAATAAAACATTTCAATAGATAAAGGAAATTTGTATCATATTTTATTACTTTAGGGTTTTAACAATCTATTTTGATTAAAAAGAAATAAACAATCAGCACTGTATTATAATAAATAAGACAATAATAAATTATCACCAATACTAGGATTCTCTATAAACACCTTGCAAAAATAACTTATTATAGGTAGATTTAAGTTACACTTGAGATATTTAATAGATAAAAATGTTTATGATAGAAGGGCTTGTATTGAGAAAAAAAGCACTAAAGATTCAGTTAACGAGTTGGATTTTCCTATTAACTGCAACTGCAGGATTTATGAACGTTGTAACAATTATTTTATTTTCAGCTACTAGCTCCCATCATACGGGGAGTTTATCAAACAGTATGATTCATTTAGTAAAAGGGGATTTTGAGGATTTTATTCGTTTGATAATCGTTATACTAGCTTTTTTCTTAGGAACGATGTTGAGTGGGTTCCTATTTCCAGAACAGATTTTTAAATTGAAACGTCGGTATGGTTATATTCAACTCTTATCCGGTTTAGCGATTTTAGCGGGAAGCATTATGCTTAAGAATCCTTGGTGGTATTTGCTAGAGACAACCCTGATTTTAGGTCTGCAAAATGGTATGTTTGTCTATTATAAAGGGATGATTGTTCGTACGACACATATGTCTGGAAACCTAACTGATGCTGGTTTGGCTTTAGGTAGAAGTTTAGCAGGACGAAAATCCGAGTTATGGAAGGCCCGTTTCCAACTACTGAATCTCAGCTTCTTTCTATTAGGTAGCATAGTTGGTGCCGGCTTATTGCTATATACTAGCGTTAATATTTGGCTTGTAGCAAGTAGCTTATACCTCTTTCTTGGTCTCTTATATTTCTCATTGTATCATCACGTTAATTATATAAAATCAACCCATGATGAATTTGAAATAAACGGAAAACACTTATTTGATTATTTAAAATAGACTTAGATTGGATTGGATTGTCTACACTAAACTGTACAAAATTTATATGGCCTACGATCTGAAGTTAAATGGACTCTTGTAGCCCATCCAAACAAAGAACCCCTCGCATTTTACTGTGAGGGGTTCTTTGTTTATTATAGAGTCACAACTGTTTAATAGTGTAGTGCTTTTAATTCTTCTATTGTAACGTCTTGATCAACATAGCCATCAACCATAAAGCCACTTAAATTTGAAAATTCTTTATAAAAGATATCGTAAGCTGTCAGATCAGAATTGAAATTATCTTCATTTAATTTTAGGATAAGTTCCTTCGTTTTAGCCTGAGTATCGCTGTCAAGTTCCCAGTTATCAGGTCTAAGACGGCCCACTTCATCGTATTCAGGCTTGTTGCCATAAATCATTTCTCTATAAATGCGGTCTTGATGCATAATTGGTGTTTCATGTGTGCCTTTATCTGCCATTACTTTGTAAAGCCCGATGCAATAAACAGGGAAAAAAGGAATAACTGAACTTGCTTTAGTCGTAACTGCAGTAGCGACTACAATCTGAGCTTTACCGTTTATGTCAGCTAGTAACTCATTAATATTGTTTGTCTTTTCATCACAATCTGCTTTAGCCAGGCCAAGAGTACCCCCACCATAATAAGAATGGTTAAGCTCTGTTCCTAAATAAGAATAATTAGTCGTTAAAACGCCATCAGCTAATACATCTGCTTCTTTTAGTGCTTTCATCCATAGTTCCCAGTCTTCTCCACCCATTACCTTTACAGTATTAGCGATTTCCTGTTCAGTTGCGGGTTCCAGAGTTTCATTATAGTAAGTCTGTTGTTGCATATTAATATTAGGTCCAACCACGGGCTCCCCAATGGCTTTAATGGAAGAAGTGTAAGTCTCTCCAGTATCAGGATCTGTTCTTCTACCGCTTGCCAGACTGTAAACGACTAAGTCTACTTTGCCCCCAAATTCACTTTTTATATAATCGATGACTTCTTGCTTGCTTTCATGGCTGAAGGCATCTTGAACAAAGTTTTTAGCAATTAGATCTTCTTTTTCAGCTGCTTCTCGAAAAGCAATATTATTATACCAGCCAGCTGTACCTAGATTCTTTTCGTTCTTTGGTCCCTTTTCATAAGAAACGCCAATTGTATCTGCTCCAGCACCGAAAGCTAGGCTGATTCGGGTAGCTAAACCATAGCTTGATGACGCACCAATGATCAATACCTTTTTTGGACCTTTATAACTTTCTTTGTTTTTCACATATTCGATTTGATTCAATACTTCCTGTTTGCACCCAAGTGGATTTATACCTAAGGCTACATTTCCACGTATATTTTGTTTGAATTCCATCATAATTAATTTTCCCCCATTAAATCGTTATAAGAATATAATATCAGAAAAAGCTTCTTATGAGAAATTACTTATGAAAATTTCATATCAAAGTTACGTATCTATACTCACCAATCAATTAGGTAGAATGGAATGCTTGTATAGTGTTACAAAATAAAAAAGATTTGGTAGTAAGGTATTGATTATGGTAACTACTAGATAAATGTGAGTTTCTGGTATAATTAATAGTATATTAAACATCACATTTAAAATACGGATACTAAGATTCAAAGTGAGGAGACAGATTTATGAACATTAATCTTGTAAAAGCATTTTCTGATAATTATATTTGGATTATTGAAGAAGGTACAGAGGCAATAGTCGTCGATCCAGGAGAAGCTGAAAAAGTATTGGACTACTTAGAGGAAAAGCAGCTACTGTTAAACTCTATCCTTTTAACTCATAATCACGATGATCATATCGGAGGAGTTCAGCAAATTTCAGCAAAATACCCAGATGCCTCAATTTATGGCCCAAAAGAAACGGGGGATATAGCTGACCATATCGTAGTGGACGGAGACTCCTTTAATTTGTTAGGTCAAAATTTTCAAGTATTAAAAACGGGCGGACACACCCAAGGACATATTAGTTTCTTAATGGGGAATGCTCTCTTTTGCGGGGATGCCTTATTCTCAGCAGGCTGCGGTCGAGTTTTTACAAAAGATTATCAAGCCCAATATGATGCCTTACAGAAATTCAAACAATTAGAAGATGAGGTACAAGTATATGCTGCTCATGAATATACGCAAACCAATTTGCGTTTTGCACATTCTATGCAGCCATCGAATGCAGCTATTTCTGAAGCCTTAAATCAAGTCAATGAAATGCGTTCAAAAGGAAAACCAACTTTACCCACAACGATTGGTAGGGAGAAAAAAATCAATCTATTTCTGCAAGCAGAGAAGATGGAGGACTTTAAAGAGTTGCGTAATGCTCGTGATGAGTTTTAGAAATTCATTCAAATCCTGACACTAAGTTTTACTAAATTAAATAAGGAGATACAAACAATTATGGATTTTGAGACAGTTATGCAGGAGCTTGAAGACTTAAGTAAGCCAAGAATGAAGAAAATATATCTATCCAATGGTGCAAAAGAGCCGCTTTTTGGTGTAACCACAGGTGAAATGAAACCTATGTCAAAGAAAATAAAAAAAAATCAACCTTTAGCGGAAGAGCTTTATGCTACAGATAATTATGATGCTATGTATTTTGCAGGTGTCATTTCGAACCCCAAAGTTATGACGGAGTCTGATTTTGATCGCTGGATGGATGCAGCTTATTTCTATATGTTGTCTGATTTTGTCGTAGCTGTAACATTATCTGAATCAGATATTGCACAAGAAGTTGCCGATAAATGGATCGCAAGTGGTCAAGAATTGAGAATGTCTGCGGGCTGGAGTTGTTATTGTTGGCTTTTAGGAAATCGTTCAGACAATGAATTTTCTGAAAATAAGATTTCTGACATGCTTGAACATGTGAAAAATAAGATTCATGATTCTCCGGAACGAACGAAAGCATCCATGAATAATTTTCTATCTACTGTAGGGATTTCATTTTCACCTTTATATGAAAAAGCAATTGAGACAGCAATCGAAGTAGGTACAGTAGAAGTCAAGCGTGAAAACAAAAAAAACAGTACCTTAAATGCTTATGAGAGTATTCAAAAACAAGTAGAAAAAGGCAAGATTGGCTTTAAACGTAAATATGTAAGGTGTTAAGATCAGCTTCGCATAGGAGGGGTTTAAGGTATGGGAATGCAAGAGCATAAGTATATTGAAACGAATGGAATTAAGCTACATGTTGTTCAACAAGGTCCTGAAGATGGGCAGTTAGTAATTTTACTGCATGGGTTTCCCGAATTTTGGTATGGTTGGAGTAATCAGATGTCTGAATTGGCAAATAAAGGATTTAGAGTATGGGCGCCAGATCAAAGAGGCTACAATCTTAGCGATAAACCTAAAAAAGTAAGTGAGTATCGAATGGATCATTTAGCTGCAGACATTGCTGGTCTGATCAAAGCTTCCGGCAAAGAAAAAGTGATTTTAGTAGGTCATGACTGGGGTGGAATAGTGGCTTGGAGAGTAGCAAGAGAATATCCTGAGTTACTAAATAAGTTGATTATTCTTAACGCTCCACACGAACTGGCTATGAGTAACCAACTCTTGACACACCCGTTACAAATCCTGAAAAGTTCGTATATTGCTTTCTTTCAATTAAGAGGATTACCGGAAAAATTATTTGGCATGTCTAATTGGAAAGTTGTGGAGAAGGCATTAGTGTCTAGCAGCCGAAAAGGAACATTCAATGAAGAAGACTTACAAAAATATCGGACCGCGTGGTCTCAACCAGGTGCTATGCGTTCGATGATCAATTGGTACCGTGCTTTGGTATCCAACTATACTAGTTCGGATATTCCATCTCGAGTTATTGTGCCAACGTTCTTGATTTGGGGAGCTAAAGATCAATTTTTAGGTTCTGAATTAGCCAGTAAAAGTCTTGAATTCTGCGAAAATGGTCGCGGAGTACTACTTGGGGAAGCTACTCACTGGGTACACCATGAAGAACCTGAACGTGTAAATAAACTGATTGGTGAATTTATTATGGAATAACGATGTTGTCATCCGATTTAGAGTAACTACAAATAAATAATATCTTAATCGAGGTACACAAAAAAACAGCTTATCCTTTATAAAGGATAAGCTGTTTTTTTAATAATGATCAGTTTATTTTTTTACTTCGCCAAGTGGCATAATTGTTTTTCCATAAAGTTCGTTTAAAACTTGTGCCATTGCAGCATAAATTGCTGAGAATCCACAAATAATTCCTTCATAACCGGCAATTGTTAAAATAAGTGCAGAGCCTGTAAAATGACCTAAAGATAATAAAAGAAATAGAAGTGCTAATGATCCAAAAACAACTTGTAAAGCTTTGCTGATTCTAAGTGTTCCAATAAACATAGCAAATGTAAAGATAGCCCACATGAATAAGTAAGCTGCCATAGACTGACTAGAAGGAGCTTCGCCTAGACCCATAATAGGTAAAATATTTATTGCAATCAATGATAGCCAAAAGAATCCATATGATGTAAATGCTGTAGCGCCAAAAGTATTATCCTTTTTCCATTCCATAATTCCTGCAATAACTTGTGCAAATCCGCCATAAAAAATACCCATTGCAAAAATCATTGAATCCATTGGGAAAAATCCAGCGTTATGAAGATTTAATAACACAGTAGTCATTCCGAAACCCAGTAGCCCAAGTGGAGCAGGGTTTGAAGTTATTTCCTTAAAGGTAACTGTTTTACCTAATTTATCTTTATCCATGTTGTAAATCTCCTCTAAATATAATAGTCGCAAAAATTCGCGCGATTCTTATTATACAGAAGGCGGTCTATACAAGTCAAATAAAAGTCTGAATTAAATATTCTGAAGCTATTAATCGTATTTTTATGCAAAAAAATGAAAAATTGAATAGAAATATACAAATAATCATTATTAATATTAAAACACATGTTATAATTCATAGTGCTTTTGAAGAAAATAGGAAAAATTGAGAATCTCTCAGTTTAGTTAAAAGGGGAAAAGGAATTATGATAAAAGATACAGCTTTCTATACAATTAATGTTAATAGTTTGAAAAAAGAGGTAGAAATGGAAGTTTCTGGAACGTTTACTCCAGAAAAAGCAGGAGCATTTATTGAAGAGTATACAAACAAAGTAAATACAATCAATGCAGCTGATTTTACTTTACGTTTAGATTGCAGATCTTTAGATGTTGTTACTCAACAACAAATTCCAGAATTAGAAAAATGCTACGCATTATATCATGAATCTGGTTTTAAAAAAGTTGTTTTTGAAATCCATAATAATAGTATCGTTAAAATGCAACTGAATCGTCTTGCCCGTAAAGCTGGACTTACAAACGTTGAAATTAGTGAAGTATAAAAAAAGCATCCTTAACAGGATGTTTTTTTATATCATTACACATGTAATAAAGGAGAGTTAATAAATAATGACAACGATAAAGATTAGAGATATAGCAATGTATCATCCTGAGAACAAAGTAGATAATGAGTATTACATTAAACATTTTAAAGAAATAAAGGGTGAAGATTACACAGAATTTATCACAGATGTACTTGGAAGGCAGTCACGTTATATTATTGATAATGAAAATGAAAATTCTGTAACCATGGCAATTGAAGCTTCTAAAAGAGTATTAAAGAAGTCAGGTATAAGGGCTGACGAATTAGATATGATCATTTTTTCTTCACAAGTCCCAGAATATACTTTTCCGTCCAATGCTGTATTGGTTCATAAAGGGCTAGATGCAGGCACAAAAACAGGAGTATTTGATATGAATGCTAACTGCACGGGTATGACAATAGCACTAGATCAAGCATCTAGATATTTAATGTCTAATCCGTATATGAATAGAATTCTACTTGTAGGTTCGGATTACACATCTTTAATTGCAGATCCTAAAGATAGTTTAACTTATCCAAATTTTGGAGACGCTGCATGTGCTGTTATACTAGAGAAATCAGATGAAGATAATGGATTTATTGATTCTATCTATTATACAGATACATGGATTGTTGATAAGGTAACCTTTCCTAGAAATGGGTTGTCTAAGAAATTAAAAGGACAAGACGATAGCAATTACCTTCAATGGTTGCCATTTGACGGAGCAGCTGCTTTACCAAAAGCATATAACATTATTGATGAAATGTTAGAGAGAAACCACATGAAGATTGAAGATATTGATGTTTATTGTTTATCACAATTTTCTCTTTCTTTTCTTGATGCATTCCAAGAAAAGTATCAAATGGATAAAGAAAAATTAATGTATGCAGGTGATAAATTTGGATACACAGGAACAACTAGTCCATTGATTGCTTTCCATGAAGGGATTCAAAACGGATCTATTAAACGTGGTGATACAATTCTATTTTGGACAGTAGGTGTAGGCTATAATTTAATTGCTGTACTTTTTACTTATTAATAGATGAAGATATCGAAATATACCAAAAAGGTAATTTACACTTTGCCTTTTTGTATATTTCAGTTCTTTTTATATTATTTCTTTTTGTTTAGTAACTTCTGATTCAAATTAAGCAACAAAAATCATACATAGCACATACTTATCTTAATAGTTTTTTCAGATATTTCTCCTAAGGAAGTTGTCCCAGTAACTAGAATTATCCACTTATTCCTTAGTCGTTTAAGGTTTGTCGAATAGCACTACAGTAAAAAACTTTTTTAAGATACTATCAGTTGAAAAAGTGACATATTAAGATATTGTAGTAATCCCACTTTTAAACCATATTATATCAAGTACCAAAAAGCAGATTTAAAACAACTTTTTTGTATATTATAAAGATTCATGCTCTTTTGGCTAATTAATGTAGAGAGAACTCTTAAACTTATATTATAGCTAAGCAGCTCTTCTGGATGATGTTAGATAAAATTTCAAATAAAATTCAAAACTATATTTTGCCAGGCAAAAAAACCCCTGAAAATTAGATTTTTAGGGGATGACCTATTTTGAAATACGTCTTTTTTATATTAAACTTATTTTGTATAGTTGTCGAAGTAACCTTGAATAAAAACGATAGGTGTTCCTTTATCTCCGCTACCAGAGGTTAAATCAGATAACGAACCGATTAAGTCTGTTAATCTACGTGGAGTAGTACCTTGAGCTTCCATCGTGCCAACTAGATCTTCCTTTTTATTCAGGATGTATTCAGAAATAGATTGTTTTAGATCTTCTCCACGAAGATGAGAGAAGTTATTGTCGGCTAAATATTTTAATTTCACTTCGTTTGGAGTGCCTTTAAGTCCTATGGTGTATGCAGGCGAAACAACTGGATCTGCAAGTTCCCAAATTTTACCAACTGGATCTTTGAATGCCCCGTCGCCATATACCATGACTTCAATTGTTTTACCTGTTAATTCTTTTAATTTGGCTTGAATACCATCAACAATTGGCTGGCAATTATTTGGAAAGAGTTTCAAGGTATCTTCTGTTGCTTTATTTGATCCAAGCAGGCCATAAGTTTCATTAAATCCGCTGCCGTTGATTGACGTTGTTAAAATATCGTCAAGGCCGTATACTGTTTCAGCACCATTAGTTGATAAAATACGTTTAGTTCTAAAACGTGAATGTATATCACTCGCCAGGATATGTTTAGTATACGTTAAAATAGTTTTGGGATTGTTTGAGAAAATGACTTCGCAAGTTGCGCCTTCAGCTTCAATCAACTCTCGATAGTAATCGATATAATCGATCCCAGTAAAGCGGTGTTTTTTATAACCGAAATGCTCACGAAAGTCAGCTTCAGTTAAAACATCTGTCCATGGATTCACACCTTTGACATCCAGTTCATCGATTTCAACAAGTTGATTCCCTACTTCATCAGAAGGGTAACTCAACATTAAGACGATATCTTTTGCACCTTTTGCAATACCGCGTAAGATATTTGCAAAGCGATTACGACTTAATATTGGAAAAATGACGCCGATTGTTTCATCGCCGAATTTTGCTTTGATATCTTCAGCAATATCATCAATTGATGCATAGTTTCCTTGTGCGCGTGCCACAATTGACTCGGTTATAGTAACTATATCCCGATTTTCAAAAGAAAATTCTTCATTCTTAGCTGCATTTAATACAGTCTCCACTACAATTTGTTCAATATCGTCGCCGTTATTGATGATTGGACCGCGAAGGCCGCGTACTACTGTTCCTACTGTGTTTTCCAATATGATCTCTCCTAATATATTGCTTTATAAAAATAGGCATAAATATTTACACACTATACACTTATTATACCTTTCTGAATGGCTAGAAGTAAAATAGAATAATATTTTAGATGAATATAGCGTGTTATTGAAAAAGCGTACTCTTTTAATTATTCAATTTTTTGATTTAGTGTAGTTGTAGCGATAGATAGTAGAAGATTAAGACAAAAGGAAAGGCGGGATTAAAATGGACATTTATTCTATTGGACATTCAACGCATAGCAGTGAGGAATTTATTGATTTACTTAAAACCTATAAGATAGAGACATTGGTTGATATTCGTTCTTATCCAGGCAGCAAACATATGCCGCAGTTTAATAAAGGAAATATTGAAAATTGGGTGCCCAATCATGGTATTCGCTACCTGCATATGCCTGAACTAGGCGGCAGAAGAAAGAAAAACTGTGAAATAGATGAATCATTGATTGATGGATGGAGAAACACATCCTTTCGCAATTATGCTGCATATAGTTTAACAGAAGACTATGAAAATGGAATCAACGACTTAATGGCAATCGAAGGTAAAGAACGGGTTTGTTATATGTGTTCTGAAAGTGTTCCTTGGAGGTGCCACCGGTTGATTGTTTCAAATACCTTGGCATTAAAAGGAGTAACTGTTCACCACATTATGACGGAGAAAAAAATAATTTTGCATGAGATCGGAATGTACGGGGCAAAAGCTGTCATTGAAGGTTCAACAATCATTTATCCTAAGCAGCAAGCAGACACAGAACAACCTGCTGAATAATGCTGGGACTTTTGTAGGAATAGGTTAAAAAGATGCCGCTGATTTTTTAATTAATATCTCTTCGTTATCCGTCTCTGTAGCCCTTCTTCACCAAAATCGTGATAGATCTTCACCCAATCACGGACCTGGATTCTATTTTTAATGCCATGTTTTTCAGCTATATAGGTATATCCGCCAAGCCCTTTGACGTACTCCTTCACAACCATCCATTTAAATTCAAAGCTATACTTAGCCATAAAAAAACTGACCTCCAAACGTTAGATTTTTGGTCTAACATTTGGGGGTCAGTATAACAGAATGTTTTTTTATATCATTTACTTATTTATTTTAAAGAATCATTTTTTTTCGGTTGATCAATGTAGGAAGAACCCTTAATCCGATGTTATAACTAAGTAATTCTTCAGAGTCGTTCATATCTATTCCACAAAAATCTATAATTTTATTGATACGATAACGCATAGTTTTTGGGTGAATAAAAAGCCTTTCTGCACTCTTTGTTAAGTTTTGATTGTAATCAAGATAGGAATGTAATGTTTCGACTAGTTCTGGTTCTTTATAGTATAGTAATAGTAATTTAGAAGGTATAAGTTCTTCTAATTTAGAAGAATCAGTTATTTCGGAAAGAAATCGATAAAAGCCTAAATCTTGATAATTCATAATAAAGGAAGACGATTTAAAAATTCCAGCCTGTTGAATAATCTTAAGTGATTGAATAGAATAAGTATGAAAATCATCAATAGTTGTTTCATGACTAATACCAACACGATAAATATAGGGCTGAGCTTCCATTTTATTTAAAATCAAAAGAAAATCTTTTTGAAAGTTTTGTTTAAATTCTTCATCTGTCTCGTGATTTGTATTCATAATAAGAATGATGCGATTTGAACGTATGCGATAAACAAGGTGTTGCCAATGTGTTTGACACATGTTAACAAACCTTTTATTTTGTTGTTTATCAATCATAGGTTCTTTTGTACTTACCCAAGGATGTTCTAAGTTTTTGACAAACTGAATAACGACAATTCTGTATTTTTTGTTGGAATAAAGGTTTAATATTTCAGCTGCTTCATACATGTCTTCTTTAGTTGAAAATTTATTAGTCATTAAATCGTCTATAATATCATTACGGAAATTTTGTTGTACTTCTGATATAGCAAATTGCTTTATAAGTTCCATTTGAAAAAAACTTACAGCATTTTCAATTGCCATGAAGTCGAAATCGCTCAACTTTTTTTCTATTTCACTAATAGCCAAATAATAAAAATCGTTGCCAATATTAGGAATTTTTACAATTAGCTGAGTAAATAGTTGCTGTGGTTCTGTTTCAATGCTGACTAACTGCCGATCATAAGTGTAGTTCATATAAAGCTCTTTTTTTATTGGAATACTATTAAGAACGGTAAGATTGCTATATTTTTTTTGAGTGAAAAAAACAGGCTTTTTATTATAGTTCAATAAGGATATTGGACAGTGAATAAGTTCTTCTAAGACCACCATAATATCCAATAATGAAGGTTGATCTAAAGCAATACGCGAAAATTTGTGATGTATTTCATGATAATAATCCAATAAGCGTACTTTCTCATTAAAAAGTACTTGCATTACATCTATAATAATAGTGCTATATGGTGTATGTCCAGGTATTTGAATAAGAGGTAGGTCATATTGTTCGCAAGCATTAATTATGATTTCTGGAATATTTTCGATAAAGCGGTCTTTTTTGATAATCAGACCACTAGTTTGGTGATGAGCTAATTGTGCAATAAAGGTATTTAAATTGTCTGGCGTTGCATGTTGCAAACTATAAAAACTTGAAAGAAGTACTTGTCCTGGAGTCAACCATTTATCTACATCAGGCGCCTCCATAACCATTATATTGCTAATAGTTTTATTTAACCCTTTTTTACCACTAATTAATACTGCTTCTCCAAAAGAAGAAAGCGTTAACATATCGTTTATAGTAAATGCCATAGATTGAACCTCCCAAGAAGTCAGTATACTTTAGTTAATAAATTTAACATAACACATCCTTAAGAGATAAAAAAGGTAAGTCTTATCCCTAAAGGATAAAAAAAACAATAAATTTATCCATAGAAGAGAATGTATGCGCTACCATAAGTAGTTATACTGTAAGTATAGGAAATTAATGGAGGAGGAGAGCAGATGGAACAAACAAATAAAGAAATAATACCTAAACGATACCAACCCACAGTATAGGTATGTTGAGTTCTATTTTGGCTCCTTATGTCACAGGATGGATAACTGACACTGTTGGATCTATGCAAATTGGTTTCTATTTATCTGCAGGGTTATTACTCGTAGGAATGATCATCTTTAGCTTTACTAAGGAAAATGAGGTGGAAGCTTTCTCATAAGTTAATACACCAAAAAAAGAGCCATTCACTTGAATAGGAATTTAGGTGGATGCTCTTATTTTATATTACAGAAGTTGCTAAAACTGTAACTTTCCAACCGTAGTTAATAATAGTGAGATAGCCATGTTTGAAAAGGATTGAAGAAAAAAATGTTATAGATGTAACTTATGATTAACTGATGAGTAAAGAATTAAACTATAATGAAAATAATCACAGAAACTGTTTAGTTTATAAAAGATAGTGTGAAAGAAACTTAAGAAAGAAGGGAGAAAAATGAATAAGTTACGAACGTCAAATTTAACCATTCAAATTATGGTTATGACTATATTGGGAATTGTCTGTGGAGCTCTATTCGGACAATACCTAGGGTTTTTAGATGTGTTGGGTAAAATATTCTTACGGTTAATCCAAATGTCAATCGTGGTATTGATTATGGGACAAATTATTGAAGCTGTTGGAAATTTAAATCCTAGAGGTTTAGGGAAAATTGGGGTAAAGACATTTAGTTTATTCATTTTCTCATCTTTAATGGCAGCAGTTATTGGAGTAACAGCTGGAGTTGTATTTAGCCCCGGATCAAGAGTAGATATAACTTTACTTAATGTTTCAGGAGAAGCTATTGAAACAACAGCAACAGGATCAATACCAGAATTAATTTTAGGTTTTTTCCCCACAAATATTTTTAGTTCAATGACAGAAGGATCAATAGTTCAAGTGATTGTCTTTTCATTAATTTTTGGTATCGCTTTAAGTTTTGTAAGAGTAGAACAAAAAGAAAACACTATACTAGAATGGATAAAACAAATTAATGCTATTATCTTAAAAATGATTGGATTGATTATGAAAATAGCACCAATTGGTATATTCGCAATTATCGCTTCTACTATTAGCAAAATGGGACTCAGTGTTATTCTCCCTATGGGCAAATATCTTATTGTGTATGGTTTTGCTACTATACTCTATTTATTAATCTGGTTTATTGCTACTTCACTCTACCTTAAAGTTTCCATTATACAGTTAACAAAAAACATGTTTCAAATGTCCTTAATGGCATTAACAACAACTTCATCAGCGATTACATTGCCTACAGCATTGCATGACTCAAAAGAAAAATTAGGTATTAGTGATCGTATAGCCAAATTGGTTCTACCTTTAGGTATGTCGCTTAATAGTAATGGTTCGTCTATGCATATGGCGATTACGATTGTAACAATAGCACAAATTTATGGAGTGACATATGGAATGAATGACTATGTTTATATAGTTATCCTTTCTACAATGGCTTCCTTAGCAAATGCGGTTGTTCCTGGTGCAGGTCTTGTTTCATTATCCATTGTAATTCCAAGTATGGGACTGCCTATTGAAAGCATCGCCTTATTTGCGGGAGTAGATTGGTTTGTCGGAATGCTAAGAACAATTTTGAATGTAGATTCAGATACGACAACGGCATTAATTATTGCAAAAAGTGAAAATGAATTGGATTATGACATCTTTAATCGCTAGGTATGGATGATTTATAAAAAAATTAGCCAAATAATGTAAAGAATTAAAAAATAATAGTAGTACAGAAAAGGGGAGCACACATGAAAAACAAAATGATAAAAAATTTATGGTTCTTATTGCTTGGTATTTTTTCTTTCTCTATCCCTACCATTGTTTATGCTGCAGGCATCGAAACCACTAATGTTCCATCTGGTTGGATGGCGATCATGACCTTGATTCCTTTAATAGTTGTTTTAACATTGCTATTTTTAAAAGTGGATATGATCATCGCAGGATTAGTTGGTGGAGTTATTGCAATGATACTTGGTGGTATTGGGTTAGCCGAAGCCAATACCAAAGTGTTAGAAGCTATTCCTACAATGTTAAGCATTACCGTTCCTATTATCAATTCAGCTATTGCAATGGCTGTGTTTAAGTCAGGCGGTTATACAGCTGCACTTACATTAGCCAGCAGAGTCACTAAAGGAAAAGTAGAATATGTTTCTGGTTTTATTGTCATACTATTAGCAGCTGCTACCTATATGTCTGGTATTGGTGGAGGAAGTGCTATGGTTATTGCTCCTTTAGCATTTGCAGCTGTAGGGGTTGTTCCTGAATTAATTGCAGGGATGTCTTTAGCAGCAGCTGTTTCCTTTACAACATCACCTGCTTCACTTGAATCAAGTATTACCTCTGAACTAGGTGGTTTTGAAGTTGCTGAATACGTAGCCACCATGCGTCCATACTGGATCTTATTTGTTGTCTTGGCAGTGTTATTAGCGTTCTTTGGAACAAAGAGAAGGCATATTGGTTTTAAAGAAGATGCATCCAATGAATATACAAATATGAGCAATGGAGAACTGTTTAAATATACGTTACCAGCTATTTTCTTATTGTTTGCTGTTATTTTTGGACCTTTAGTCAATAACTTAGTTGGTGTAGCTATATTCACACCAATCGTTTATATGTTCGTTACGTTAGGTTTGATCTTTGTTTGTACGAAGTTCAAATTAAATGAAACGGTAGCGGCTATGGTAGATGGCTCTAGTTACATCTTAACACGACTATTCCAAGTAGGGATTTTTCTAGGATTTATCAACATTATTGCTGAAACAGGTACTTTTGGAGTGATTGTGGGAGTTGCTAACTTAGCGCCAACTTTTCTAGTTGTTCCTGTAGCTGTTTTAACAGGTATTTTGATTGGAATTCCAGCGGGAGCTTATGTAGGTTCAGTTTTGGCGTTAGTGCTTCCAGTAGGCATTTCATTGGGATTCTCGCCTTTAGCTTTAGGTCTAGTTACGATGGGAGTAGGTATGGGAAGCCAAATGAGTTTTGTAAATATTACTATGCAAGCTTTATCATCCGGATTCCAAGTTCCTATTTTAGATGTCGTAAAAGGAAATGTGAAATGGATTAGCATGGCTTCTATCTTATTGCTAATTATATCATTAGTATTTGCTTAAACTTTATAAGAGAGGGTGTAAAAGAATGGATATTTTATTAAAACAAGTTCGATTGAATGATGGAGAAGAATTAAAAGATGTTGGTATCAAAGGTGGAAAGATTGTAGCAATTGAGAAAGAGATTTCTGAACAAGCCAAACAAGTTATTGAAGCGCAAGGACGAGTATTAGTACCCGGATTTGTAGAAAGCCATATTCATTTAGATAAAGCTTTGATTGCAAACCGTAAACCCAACAAATCAGGTACCTTACAAGAAGCCATTAAAGTAACAGCTGATTTGAAACCAACATTTTCAAAAGAAGATATTTATGAACGTGCAAAACAAGCTTTAGAAATGATCATTCCAAGAGGCGTAACGGCTATACGAACACATTCTGAATTTGATCCAGCACAAGGATTTACTGGATTTGAAACTATTTTGAAATTAAAAGAAGAATACAAGCATTTAGTTGATATACAAGTGGTTGCTTTTCCGCAAGAAGGAATTTTTAAAGCACCTGGAACGGATAAGATGATGTATGAGGCCATGGAAATGGGAGCAGATGTCGTAGGCGGTATTCCTTACAATGATGCACCGGCAAATGAACACATCGATTTAATTTTTGAAATTGCTAAAAAGTACAATAAGCCTATTGATTTGCATCAAGATTTTAGTGATGAGGCAGACAATATTTCGATTGAATATTTATGTCGTAAAACGATTGAAGAAGGGTATCAAGGAAGAGTAGCTGTAGGACATTTGACGGCACTTCATGCATTACCAAAAGAAAAACTTGATCCCATTATTCAATTAATAGTCGAAGCTCAAATCAGCGTAATGGCTTTACCAGCAACTGATTTACACTTAGGAGCACGTAATGACACTTATAATGTGAGACGAGCTGTAACACCTATACGTAAATTAAGGGATGCAGGAGTTAATATGTGTATAGCAACCAATAATATTCGGAATGCCTTCACCCCATATGGAAATGGAGATATTTTGCAAACAGCAATGTTAGCTATCCCTGTGGCTCATTTAGGTGGAGCAGATGATTTACACACGGTGTTGCCTATGATTACGGATAATCCTGCAAAAGCAATAGGGTTAAAAAATTATGGGATCAAGGTAGGAAATAACGCAGATGTAGTTTTATTAGATACGCTCATCAAAGAGAATGCGATTATTGATATTCCTGAAAGACTTTATGTTATAAAAAATGGAAAAGTTACTGTTGAAAATCATAAAGAAACAGTTGTGTATCGTTAAAATTAGAGGGATTTATGTTTCATCATAGAGGAATACGTTATTATTTGAATTTGACGTAATAATAAATAGCTAAATAAAGAATGGAGGTAAAATAAAAATGATTTATACAAAAATAAAAGAAAACAGTTACCAAGACTCTATCAACTTAATGTTATTAACAAATGCCGTTAGTACAATAGATGGAGTTGAAAAAACTCAAGTTATGATGGGAACAGATGCTAATAAAGACATATTGAAAGAAGCAGGACTTTATAATGAAGAAGTTCAAAAAGCGCAGCCTAGTGACATGGTTGTAGCAGTTGATTCTGAAAATGAAGAAGTTCTTGCAACAGTTATGGAAGAAGTAGAAAGTTTTTTGAGTGATTTATCAGTAAAAAAAGAGAGCAGTCAAGTAAAGGATGTGCGTAACTGGAAAGAAGCACTGGAAGTGCAAACCGATGCGAATATTGCGCTTATTTCTGTACCTGGTATTTACGCCTCTGATGAAATTGAAAAGGCTCTGGACAATAATCTGCATGTGTTTGTATTTAGTGACAATGTATCAAAAGCAGATGAAGTTCGTTTAAAGAAAAAAGCGCATGAAAAAGGATTATTGGTAATGGGTCCTGACTGTGGGACAGGGATCATTTCTAATATACCTATGGCCTTTACGAATGTTGTGAAATCAGGAAATATTGGTATTGTAGGTGCTTCTGGAACTGGAATTCAAGAAGTAACAACTATCATTGATCGTCTAGGCGGGGGCGTAATTCATGCAATCGGTACTGGTGGGCGTGACCTTTCAGAAGAAGTTGGGGCGATTACAATGAAAGACGCTTTGATTGGACTAGCTGAACACGAACCTACAGATGTCATTGTGGTGATTTCTAAACCTCCTGCACCAGCTGTACGTGATGAAGTGGTTCAATTGTTGCACGATTTGCCTAAGCCGGTAGTTGCTATTTTTGTAGGTGAGAATCCTGACCACCACGAAGGAGATGTCTATTTAGCCCATACATTGGAAGAAGCTGCTTATATGGCAGTTGATTTGGCTAATGGAAAAGAAGTTAAAGGCCAGTACAGAGAAAAACCAAGATATGAAGGAAACGAAAAGGTTGATACTTCTAAAACAGTTAAAGGGCTTTATTCTGGAGGAACATTGGCTTCAGAAGCTGCAATGTTGATATCTGAAGCACTGGAATTAGGAGGTCTAATCAAAGAAGAAGGCTATGTTTTAAAAGCCAAAGGTTTTGAAGTTATGGATTTAGGAGACGATATCTATACACAAGGAAAACCTCATCCCATGATTGATCCAGAAGTTCGCAAAAATAAGATTCTTGAATATGCGGCTGATAAAAGTACCGGCATCATCTTATTAGATGTGGTTCTTGGCTATGGCTCACATCCTGATATGGCGAAAGCCTTAGAACCAGTGATCAAAGAAGCTCTTGAAAAAGCTAAAGCTGAAAACCGTGAACTGTATTTTATTGGAACAGTTTGTGGAACCAAACAAGATCCACAAGATTATGATCAAACAAAACGTACATTAGAAGAGGCGGGCGTATTGGTTGAAGAGAGTAATGCAAAAGCTGTTCGTCTAGCTTTGCATTTGATGGGCAAAGATATAACCGATGAAGCTAAGGTAATTCAACCTTACACTGACGAAAAACAGGTATTACCAAAAGCAAGCGAAGCAATCACAACTTTGCTAAATAGCAAACCATCAGTAATTAACATCGGTGTAGAAAGCTTCAGCGAAGTTGTACGGGAACATGGTGGAGAAGCTGTTCAATACAATTGGAAACCAGTGGCAGGCGGAAATCGTAAAATGATTAAAATATTGAAAAAATTAAGCCAACTTGATGATTTAAATGAACAAAATGAACGTGTTATCGGTCGATTTAGAGATGCACAGCCATTTCTAGTAGATGTGGTACCAGCTCATACTGTTATTCCAGAACTGAAAGAAAAAGTGTTATTACATGCTGGACCGCCTATCTCTTATGACGAAATGACAGGACCGATGCAAGGATCTTGTATAGGAGCTATCCTATACGAAGGATGGGCAGAAACTGAAGAAGAAGCGAGTACAATGCTTAAACAGGGCGAGTTTACCTTTATTCCATGCCATCACGTCAATGCAGTAGGACCAATGGGTGGAATTACTTCAATGAGTATGCCAGTCTTAGTTGTTGAAAATCGATTGGGTGGGAACACAGCGTACTGTATTTTAAATGAAGGCATTGGAAAAGTATTACGTTTTGGTGCTTACTCGCAAGAGGTGGTTGACCGCCTAACATGGATACAACATACACTTGGTCCTGTCTTAGGAAAAGCGTTACGCAAATTAGATGGTGGATTGAACGTGAATGTCTTGATTGCTAAAGCAATTACAATGGGAGACGAGTTCCACCAACGAAATATAGCCGCTAGTTTATTATTTTTAAAAGAAATGTCTCCAACTATTTTGTCATTGGATGATGTTCACAATGATACAAAATTAGAAGTTATTCAATTTTTAGCAAATACGGATCAGTTTTTCTTGAATATTATGATGGCAACTGGGAAAGCAATTGTTGATGGTGCTCGACAAGAAAAAGAAGGTTCCATTGTTACAACAATGACACGTAATGGTAAAGATTTTGGGATCCGTATCAGTTCATTAGGAGATCAATGGTTTACAGCTCCTGTAAATACACCTAAAGGTCTTTATTTCACAGGATTTAGTGAAGAAGATGGAAATCCAGATATTGGAGATAGTGCTATTACGGAAACTATTGGAGTTGGTGGTATGGCAATGATTGCGGCACCAGGAGTTACGCGTTTTGTTGGAGCAGGAGGATTTGAAGATGCTTTAAAAGTAAGTAATGAAATGAGCGAAATTTGTGTAGCTCATAATCCTAATTACAGCATTCCAACATGGGACTTTCAGGGTGCATGTCTAGGAATCGATATTCTAAAAGTTGTTGAAACGGGAATTACACCAATTATCAATACTGGTATTGCACACAAAAAAGCTGGCCTTGGACAAGTCGGAGCTGGCACCGTACGCGCTCCACTGGCATGTTTTGAGAAGGCTTTGGAAGCTTACGCAGAATCTTTAGGAATTAAGATAGAGGAAGCATAATGATACGCAATCAAAGAGAGACAAAGAGTAACTTTTTGTCTTTCTTATTACAAGAGCCTCTACAATTGGGTAAAGTGCATACAATTTTTGGCAATAGCCTTAACATAAAATTTCCTGTTGGTTTAGTACATATTGGACAAACAGGAATGGTATTATCGCCGTTTGGTTGTTTAATCGAACCAAAAGATTTTCAACGAATACGTGCTTTAAGTCAACCAGGAGATATAGTAAGGTTTAAACAAGGGCAACTACTTTTATATACACAAGATGAGGTTATTAAAATTGCGTTGAACCAATTTGAGGTAATAGACCTTACTATACCCAAAATAGGACTCTCTGCCCAAGACTTAAAAGGAAATTTAGTGTATCACTTGCTAGAAGAAGCATTTTTTTCCTTATCTATAGAGACAGGTCTACCGTTAAATGAGACTATAAAAGAAGGTCTTCAATCATTGTCTGAACCTCATATGAAAGATAAAAAATTGACAGATGAAAAAATCATTCGTTTACTGATTGGTAGAGGGATTGGATTGACTCCAAGTGGGGATGACATTTTAATCGGATATACATTTGCTAGGTTACTTTTTCAAAAAGCAAATAGCTGGCAGTTAAGGTTATCAGGTGCTTTACAAGAAATAAAAACGACAGCCATTAGCGAAGCCTATTTTAATGCATTACTTCATAGCAGTATAAATGAGAATTTTTTACATTTAGCTCAATTATTTTATGAACAGGATCGAAAAAAAATAAGTAATGAACTTCAAAAGTTGAAACAATTTGGGCACACATCTGGAACGGACACATTATATGGATTTGCTTTAGGGTTACGATACATCCAAAAAGAATGGGAGGATAGAAGGTGTTGAAGTTTAAGAGGATAAATAGTATCGAAAAATAAAAGATATAGTTAAACAAAATCGAAATAAACACATTCAGAATTTGACTGTGTTTATTTCAGATATATATTGTACTAAATAGTAGCTGATTATTAAGAAACTAAGATAGTCAAATTTTTGCTGTTTTTTGTTTATCATGTTTTTCCTAAAGGAGAACCCCAATGACCGAACCAAAAATGTGCTTCACATGTTAACATTTAATAAGCAGACAATAAAACAGAAATCACACTGTTTATACTGCTACATATTTACTTACTTTCAATACTGCCTTCTAGTGTTCATAGCGATAGCTAATGCTGCAAAGCTTTAGCCAATGGTTGTAACACTTATTACTGAGATATAGTTAAAACTAAAGTCTTTGTTTGTTGATATATGGGTTCAAATTAGTTAACTTATAGGACTACAAGGCATGCTATAAAAGAGAAGAGCTCATTGCTCTGTATTTCTCAATATCAAAAAAATATAGAGCTAATTAATTTGGGTTATCATCTTTATCTCCGTATAATAAGGATAGGATTATACGAGAGGGGAAAAGAATATGAATCAAGGAAAAAAGAGTTATACAGCTTATATATCATCTGTCATTATTTGTGTACTCTTTACGATATGGGGAGCAATACCTAGCAGCTTACTTGGGCAGTACTCTATGAAACGTGTTGCAGGGGTATTGCAAAACGTTATTTCGAAACAGTTTGGATGGCTGTATGTTCTGTTAATGGTAGTGATTTTGGTAGCCGTTGTATATTTGCTGTTTTCTAAATATGGAGATATCAAGCTTGGTCGCAAGGATGATGAACCGGAATTTAGTTATTTTTCTTGGGTAGCGATGCTGTTTAGTGCGGGAATGGGAATTGGATTGATATTCTGGGGAGTAGCAGAACCTGTCATGCATTTATATGATCCAGCAATTCCTTCTTCTGATATGTTAGAAAATGCTAGAGAAGCTATGACGTATACCTTTTTTCATTGGGGCTTGCAGCCTTGGGCTTTATATGCATTCATTGGACTAATCATTGCATATACAACTTTCAGAAAAGACAAACCTGCTGTCATTAGCGAGAGTGTTACACCTTTGTTTGCAAAAAAGTATAGAGGAACTGTCAGCACAATTGTGGATACGATCGCTATTATTGCAACCGTATTTGGAGTGGCAACTTCGTTAGGCTTAGGAGCTCAGCAAATTACAGGAGGACTTAGTTTTTCAATCAGCTGGATACCGAATACATTTATTACTCAGTTGGTTGTTATAATAATTGTAACAGTTCTTTACTTAATTAGCGCTACTACAGGTTTAGATAAAGGGGTGAAAATTTTAAGTAATATGAATATTTCATTAGCAATTTTCTTGATGCTTGCAGTTCTCTTTATTGGACCTACAGCTTATCTTTTAGATTTATTCGTGCAAAGTGTTGGTAACTATTTTCAAAAACTTCCTGAACTGAGTTTCCGCTTGGGAGCCTTCAGTTCAGAAAATAGGGAATGGATCGATGAATGGACAATCTTTTACTGGTCATGGTGGATTTCATGGGCACCTTATGTATCTTCTTTTATTGCTCGAATTTCAAAAGGAAGAACAATTCGGGAGTTTGTCGGAGGAGTGCTCATCGTTCCAACAGCATTTACGTTTCTCTGGTTTTCTGTATTTGGCGGGAGTGGGATTTGGCAAGCATTGTTCAATAACAACAACCTAATACAAACTATTACAGAAAAAGGAACAGAAATAGGACTGTTTGCGCTGCTAGAGAGTTATGGAGGTATTGGAAAAGTAATAACTGGAATTGCAATTTTACTAATTTCAACTTTTTTTATTACTTCTGCCGACTCTGCTACTTATGTATTGGCCATGTTCAGTACAAATGGTAACCTAACTCCGCATGCACGCGTTAAATTTATCTGGGGAATCATTATGTCAAGTATAGCTGCAATCCTACTTTATGCAGGTGGACTAGAATCTTTGCAGGCTGTTGCTGTACTTGGTTCATTTCCATTTTTATTCGTTATAATTCTAATGGGTATCAATTTTTTTAAGTCACTAAGCGCAGAAAAACATTGAAAATTTCACATCAAAAAGAAGACTATTATTTTTTACAGTTAGATTGAGAAACATTCTTTTGATTTGGTGTAGTAACTTAATTATAGAGGATGTTTCTATTTTTTAGCTTGTTAATGATACTCTGTATAAAATTCCAAAGGGGAATATTAAATGAATTTAAAAGAACAAATCAGCCATTATGTACCTTATAATATTCAAGAAGCTAAAGAACAAGAAGTAATCCTAAAATACATGAGTATGTTTGAAAACATGCTAACACGTGAAAATGAATTTGCACATTTTACAGCTTCAGCTTGGATCGTTAATCCTAAGCACACAAAAGTCTTAATGGCGTATCATAATATCTATCAATCATGGTCTTGGGTCGGTGGACATGCAGATGGCAATGCAAATTTATTAGAAGTGGCTTTGAAAGAGACAACAGAAGAAACCGGTTTGATGAATATTAGCCCTTTATCAAATACGATCTATTCGTTAGAAATTCTAGGTGTTCCGAGCCACATGAAAAAAGGGGCCCCTATCGCAACACATCTGCACTTAAATGTAACCTATTTGATTGAAGCAAATGAAAACGAACAAACAGTGGTAAATGAGGATGAAAATAGTGCAATAAAATGGATGAAACTAGAGGAAGCTGTTGAAGCCTGTACTGAACCAGAGATGAAAATCATTTACGAAAAATTGAATGATAAATTAAAAAACTATAAATAAAAAACTGAGTTACGATTTCTTCTATTTATTAATAATAGAGAGAAATGTTACTCAGCTTTTTTAGTTGTATTTAGTCTTCGTCTGATTCATTCATTATGCCGGCTTTTTCAAATAAATAAAAAGCTACGCTTAGAATAATTCCGACTACACTTGCAAGAATCATCCCTTTTAATTCGATTCCCGCAAAATTAACCGTTAATCCGCTTAAACCAGCAACAAGAACGATAGAAGTTAAAATCAAATTTTTTGATTTGCTATAATCCACTTTCGATTCCACTAATAAGCGCAATCCACTTGTTCCAATCATTCCGTAAAGCAAGAAGGTTACTCCACCAATGACATTTCCTGGGATCGTCGAGATAAATGCTGCTAAAGGTCCAATGAAAGCCATGCAGATTGAGAAAATAGCTGCCCCAGCAATTACCCGAACACTGTAAACACGTGTGATCGCCATGACGCCAATATTTTCTCCATAAGTTGTTGTTGGAACCCCACCAATTAGACCAGATAAAGCAGTGCCCAAATTGTCGGCGAATAAAGAGCGATGTAATCCAGGATCTTTTATCAGATCATGGCCGACAACATTTGAAGTGACGACCTGATGTCCGATGTGTTCAGAAGTTAAGACAAGAAGAACCGGCAACATCGTTAGTATGGCATTCACATCGAATTTTGCCCATTGAAAATGGGGCAAGGTAAACAATGATGTTTCCATTAAAGGTGTAAAGTCGACCATTCCGAAAGCGGCAGCAGAGATATAACCGACAACGATTGAGATTAAAATTGGGATAGTGGATAAAAATCCTTTAAATAATACCGAACCTAAAATCGCTACACCTAAAGTAATGAAAAAGACAATGAAGTCTTGCGATGAGGCAGTATCGGTCATCAAGTTTGCACCGATTGAACCGCCTTGAACGGTGTTTCCAGCTAGTTCCAAACCAATTAAAGCAACGACTGCGCCCATTGCTGCTGGTGGAAGAACGATGTTGATCCATGCTGTACCTACACGTCGGATGAATAAGGCTAAAAGGCAACCAATAATCCCTAAGACAACGAATCCTCCTTGAGCATAAGCAAATCCTTGATTCGCAATAATAATGCTTGCAGGTCCAATGAAGGCAAAACTTGAACCAAGATAAGCAGGAGCTTTTCCTTTGGTGATCAGAATAAATAATAACGTAGAAATTCCGTTCATTAACAAGACAATACTAGGGTCAATACCAAAGATGATGGGCACTAATACCGAAGCTCCAAACATAGCAAATGTATGTTGCAAACTTAACGGAATGAGTAATTTTACAGGGACCTTTTCATTTACTTGAATAATTTTCTTGCTTGACATATACGATTCCTCCTATTTTTGGGCACAAAAAATGCCCTTTCTGAATGGTGTATTCGCAAAAGGACCTCAGGTATCGTATCATAAATTGACTTGTTACCCTTTTTAATCTCTCTGGATTAATTTAAAAGGACTTTGCTTTGACTTATTCTAGCAGTAAAGAATAGGAATTACAATAAGCTATTGATTATTTAGTTAGAAGAATGAGAGTTCTGAGTAAACCAGTTAGTAAGGTACAGCGGAAGAGTGTTTTATTGAAAAGTTTAAATTACTTAACTATTGTTGTAACTGATTTAAGAAGGACTCGTGTATACTATTAGTAAACAGACAAAGGTAGCAGAGCGTTACACCTATTGGGGGGAATAGTGTGAATCAGCAGGGGAAAAGACTAAAGGAACATTGGCAACGAACAACTGCTCTATTTCTAATCAGTCAGACGATTTCATTGTTTGGCTCTTTATTAGTCCAATATGCCATTACTTGGTACCTTACATTGAAAGAACAATCCGGCGTAGTCATGATGCTGGCAGTTATTTTTGGTTTTTTGCCGACTTTCTTCCTGTCTCCATTTGCAGGTGTATGGGCGGACCGCTATAATCGAAAAAAGCTCATCATCCTTTCTGATGCAGTGATTGCCCTCTCAACCTTACTCTTGATTTTTCTTTTTCTAAGCGGTTATGGTTCTGTAGGAGTTTTACTGTTTGCTTCAGCTATTCGAGCTTTAGGCGCGGGAATACAGACTCCAGCGGTTAGCGCAGTATTGCCTCAAATTGTACCAGAAGAGGAACTCACTAAAGTAAATGGTATTAATGGAAGCATCCAGGCAGGTACAATGTTGATTTCACCAATGGCGAGTGGAGCATTATTAAATTTCGCTTCAATGGAAGTTATTTTTTCAATCGATGTTCTTACTGCAATACTGGCTATAGTCATGTTGCTTTTTTTCTTAGATATTCCTACACATAAAAAAGCGGAACAAATTCAAGTGAATTCTTATTTTACAGACCTTAAATTAGGGTTTTCTTATATTGACAATCAAGTATATTTGAAAAAATTATTTCGTTACTTCTCACTGGCTTATTTATTAGCTGCTCCAGTTTCTTTTTTAACACCATTGCAAGTGACACGAACCTTTGGGGAAGACGTATGGAGGTTGACTACAATTGAGGTAGCTTTTTCAATAGGGATGATACTAGGAGGCTTTTTGATAGCCTTTTGGGGAGGTTTTAAGAATCGAATGCACTCGATCACTTTTTCTATCTTAGTGATGGGTGTATGCACGGTTCTTTTAGGAGTGATTCCTAATTTTTTGATATATTCACTTCTTATGGCTGTCTTTGGTATCGTTATGCCACTGTTAAATGCACCAACAATCGTGATATTACAAGAAAAGGTACCAGAGGATTATTTAGGAAGAGTATTTGGTGTGCAAACCATGATAGCTACAGCAATGATGCCATTGGGAATGTTAGTGTTTGGGCCACTTGCAGATCTTTTCCGAATTGAATGGCTTCTAGTGATCTCTGGTGTACTGTTGTTTATCCTGACGTTATTTATGTTTAAAGATGAACAGCTTTTGAAAGCCGGCATACCAAAAGAAGAGCATGATTAGATTTCAATTGAACATTAGAAAAAATCTTATCTTCTGACAAAGGATGCAATACGGGCAATAAAGCTTTATACTAATGAAAGATAATAATTTGAAAAAGCTTGTGGAGGGTTAATAAGATGAACAATAATGATCGATTAGTAAGATTAAGATATGCTTTAGATATCAAAGATACAGAGATGGTAGAAATTTTTAAATTAGGCGGTTTAGAAATAGCAAAAGAAGATGTAAAGAAACTGTTGGATAAATCAAAAAAACAAAATTCTGATAATACAAAAGAAAATGAATTCCAAGAAAATGAGTACGTGAAAAACTGCTCTAATCAAACGTTGGAATCTTTTTTAAATGGCTTAATTATTTTTAAAAGAGGTAGACAAGAGCCAACTTTAAACGAACCAGAAAAACCAGCTCCAATGGTGATAAATGATAAAAATGTAAACAATATGTTGCTTAAAAAAATTAAAATAGCTCTTTCCCTTTCAAGCGAAGATATGTTAGGTATTTTAGGCAATGCGGGAGTTCAAATATCAAAAAGTGAATTAAGTGCGGTCTTTAGAAAAGAAGGGCACCGAAACTACAAAGAATGTGGCGATCGATACGCCCGAAACTTTTTAAAAGGTCTAGCTATAGCTTGGCGCGAATAGTCAGTTGATTGAAAGTGCCTACTCTAACTGCATGAAACAAATACAAAATCCCGACTCATGATTTGTTTGAATCAAGGAGTGTGATGATATGGATGTAACAGATATTTCTTACCAACGTTTGCATGCTCAGAGAATTGAAGGAGAGCACTGTCAATCGGCTGCAGAAACTGTAGAATGGATGGGTGCTATTCAAGCACAAGATTACAACCTAGCTCTTTGGGCTATTGGACTGCGGACACCAGGAAGCACTAAATCAGAAGTGGAGCAATCTATTTTTGAGAAAAAAATTGTTCGAACATGGATAATGCGTCATACCATTCATTTTGTTTCTTTGCAAGATGTTCGATGGATGCTTGAACTTTCGTCTGAACGTATGATAAAGAAGTACTTAAATCATGTAGAAAAGAGCACAGGTTTAACTGTAAAACAGTTAAATCAAGCTACAGAAATTCTTTACCTGGCTTTGAAGAAGCACCAACAATTAACAAGACCTGAAATACGAATAGTGCTTGAAAATGCAGGTATCCCTACAGGGCAACAAGGTCTGTATCATATTTTATGGTATGCAGCTCAAAGTGGCATGGTTTTTATCGGGCCAATGAAAGGTAAACAGCAAACGTTTCTATTAATTGAAGATTGGATGCCAAAAAGCACACCTCTTACTCAAGAGGAAGCCTTGAAAAAATTAACGATTCGTTATATAACGAGTCATGGACCAGCTACCGTTCACGATTTTGCTTGGTGGTCAGGGCTGACAATCTCAACGGCTAAAAAAGGTATGCAATTAGCTCATAAAGAAGTTTTTAAAGAAACACGCAATAAAAAAGAATATTGGTCATCCGTAAACACACTAACAGCCAGTAAGGGTGACGGATTGAATCTAACCTTTTTACCAAGCCTTGATGAATACTTGATAGGATATAAAGACCGTATAGATGTCATTTCTGCAGAAGCATATGCAAAAATTGATCCACAAAAAAATGGTATTTTTTTTCCTCTAATCGAAAGTGGCCAGGTTGCGGGTAGTTGGAAACCAAAACATAAAGCCGCAGTCATTAATTTGACTATTCGATTGGTACCAACTGTTTCTATCTCAAATGAGCGTCTAAAAATAGCAGCTGAACAGTATTGTTATTTTTTTGAAAAGTCATTAGGTGAGCTTACGATTGAAACCATTCTATAATACGAAAAATGCCAGTCTGAATTTCTGTACTCAAAAGCAGAAGTTCAGACTGCTTTTTTAATACGATTACTAAATTCATAGAGAAAATACATTGATTATAAATAATAAAGCACTATAATTGAAAAGGATGTAAAAATAGGACATTAGTTTCGAGCAAGATGTAATTGAACTTATTTATTCTTAATAGTAGTTAGAAAATAAAAACCGTTAGTACGACAAAAATCGTCTAACTTTTTTTTGTTTAAAAAGGCAGCTGCTAAAATCCAGCAATAATACAGGGGGAAAGCATATGAAAAAAATAGGATTTGATCCACAGAAGTACATTGAAGAACAATCAAAATATATCTTAGAACGAGTAAATGACTACGATAAATTATATCTTGAATTTGGTGGCAAACTGATTGGTGACAAACATGCTAAACGTGTATTGCCAGGATTTGATGAAGATGCAAAAATTAAGTTGCTGCAAAAACTAAAAGATCAAGCTGAAATCATTATCTGTGTTTATGCTGGAGATATCGAACGCAATAAAATTCGTGGCGATTACGGGATTACTTATGATATGGATGTATTAAGATTAATAGACGAACTAAGAGGATACGGATTAGAAGTTAACAGTGTAGTTATTACTCGCTATAACGGTCAACCTTCTACAAAACTTTTCATTAATAAGCTAGAAAGAAGAGACATCAAAGTCTTCACACATGCTTCAATTGAAGGGTATCCATCTGATATCGACAATATCGTAAGCGATGAAGGATTTGCAAAAAATGACTATATTCCAACAACTAAACCAATTGTAGTCGTTACCGCTCCTGGTCCAGGAAGTGGAAAATTAGCAACTTGCTTAAATCAGCTTTACCATGAACGCCACCAAGGCAATACAGCCGGATATTCAAAATTTGAAACATTTCCAGTTTGGAATGTTCCATTAAAACATCCGCTTAACATTGCTTATGAAGCAGCTACTGTAGACTTGAAAGATGTAAATATGATTGATAATTTCCATTTTGAAAAATACAATCAAGTGGCGGTTAATTATAATCGTGATCTTGAAACGTTTCCTGTTATTAAACGAATTATTGAAAAAATTACTGGTAAAGAATCGGTATACCAATCTCCAACAGACATGGGTGTTAACCGTGTGGGATTTGGTATCATTGATGATGAAGTGGTTAAAGATGCTTCAAAACAAGAAATTATTCGTAGAAGTTTTTTAACAGAATGTGATTTTAAAAAAGGTTTAATCGATGAAGAAATTCTTAATCATATGAAATTGATTATGGAAGAAGTCGAATTGAAAAAAGAAGATAGAGTTCCTGTGGCACCTGCCCGTAAATATGCTGAAAAGATAAGAGAACATTCAGAAGTTACAGATATGCCTGCAGTTATCGCATTTGAATTACCAGACGGTCAAATTGTGACAGGGAGAACGACTGAGTTAATGGATTCATGCTCTACAGCTATTTTAAATTCGATTAAAGTTTTGGCTAAGATCTCAGATGAAATTCATTTGTTATCTCCCAATATTTTAGAAACTATTCAAAAATTAAAAGTAAATGATCTTCATAGTAAAATGACGGCATTGAATGCCAATGAAGTTTTGATTGCTCTTGCAATTAGTGCAGTAACGAATCCAACAGCTCAATTAGCTTACAATAAACTAGCTGAGTTGCAAGACGTTCAAGCACATTCAACGGTAATGTTGAATAAAGATGATGAACAAACACTTCGTAAATTAGGATTGGATATCACATGTGATCCATTCTATCCATCAGAAAATTTGTATTATATTTAACTATAAAAAGTGATTCGGGGCTGCTTTTTGGAGCGCCTTTTAGAATAAACATTCGTATACAGTATAGAGAAGAGGTTGGGATTTTGTCCCAGCCTTATTTTTTCGTCCTTCTAAAAATAGTAGTTCCATTAAATGGACAAATAAAAGATTCATTATAAAATAAAGAAGTAAAAAGAAGCAGGTAAATCATGAAAGCGGTTAATAATAATAATTATAAAAAAGAGGTTGACCTCTGTAAAAAATTTGATTATACTAATCCATGCAGCTGAGTATCATATTATGAAACGTACTTTTGTAATATGATACGAAGGTTCTAGAAAAACAGGATTTGTTTTTTATGAAATGATAAAGAGAATAAGTAAGCAAAAATTATTATTTTGTTTGAAATGAAAGCCCATACTTTAATTATGGAAGGAAATGTAAAATGAAAAAAGAACACTATAGAATGGTTATTGCAGGTATGTTGTTGATGCTAGGATTAGGCATCCCAATCAATGGGATGGGCGTATTCACAGTTCCAGTAACAACAGCATTAGGATTTACTGTTTCCCAGTTTAGTATTGTAAGCAGTTGCTTGAGTCTAATTGGTATTGTTAGTATCCCAGTTTTATCCAAAAGCATGATTCCAAAAATAGGATTAAGAAATACTGCTTTTATAGGTGGAATTACAGGGGTTTTAGGATTTATTTGGATGGCAAATAGCACATCTATATGGTCATTCTATCTTGCATCATCTCTAATTGGTTTATTGTTAATGGTTTCTACAAGTATGGTAGCCGTAACAATGGTAAATAATTGGTTTGTGAAAAAACATGGAACTATAATGGGTATAATTGCAGCAACGATGGGTTTAAGTGGCGTTATTGTAAACGCTGTTATTCCATCTGTTGTAGAAAATAATGGTTATAGCACAGGTTTTTATGTAATGGCAGCCTTATATGGGGTAGCTGTTATTGGTGGAGCTTTACTTCTTAGAGATAAACCTGAAGATTTAGGAACAGTAGCTTATGGTAAAGAAGAATCAGCCATTAAAGAACCGAATGCAGCAATGGTAACCAACGAATCAGAAGAAGCTGTACCTGAAGGCTTAACATTTGCTGAAGCAATCCGTTCACCTATCTTCTACTTTGCAGCAATTGCCTTTATCTCATTTGTAATGGTTAGTACATTTACCCAACAATTACAAGTATTCCTAGTTTCAACTGGAATTAACATTGTTCAAGTTGGTGCTATGATGTCTATGGCTTCAATTGCTATGATCATATCTAAAATTGCAATGGGATCTATAAGTGATAAAATTGGTTCGAAAACGACGTATATTGGCTTAGCAATTATATTTACTACGGCCTTCATTATTTTCTTTTCAACAAGTTCACCAATCATTTTATTTGTAGCATTACTTATGTATTACATGTGTGCAGGTACGCCAAATGTTTTACATCAATTGATTACCTTAGATTTATTTGGGAAAAAAGACTTTACCGCTATTTGGGGAATGCTAGCTGTTGCAGCAAATATCGGTTTAGCGATTGGGAATCCAATTTTAGGTCTAATGTATGACTTAACTGGAACTTACCAATTAACCATTACTGTATGTATTGTATTGATGATCATTTGTATGGTATCGTTCTTCCTTGCAAATCATACTAAAAAAAGAAGTCAAATTCGTTAAAAAATACTTATAATTAATTAATTATGAGTAGAAAAGTAGCCAGTACTCGTTTATTTTGAGTAAGGGCTACTTTTTTATGTTCTACATTTTTTAGGGTATCAAAATTAAAGTCAGATAACATACCTGACATGAAAGCGTTACAATTATGTTGTGGTAAACAAAGGAATTCTATATAATTAATTTTAAGTAATAGAACTATGAGTTTTTGGTGTGGGTTATTTTAGCATATAAAAGAAATGAGGGTGAAGATGGACTGGAATAAGGAAATACAAGGCTTAGAAACTGATTTTGCATCCTATATGGAAAGTGGAATTTACATCCATGATGGAATGCAACTGTTATTTAGTAAAAACAAAGAAGAGTTATTTCCTTCAGCAAGCATTATTAAGCTTCCTATTTATCTCTACTATTATGAACAAGCAATTCAAGGCAAACTCAATTTAATGGATAGAGTAAACGTATCAAAAAAAGGGCGTGCTAATGGATCTGGAGTAATGCACGTTTTGACATCTATTGAAGACTGGAGTATTGAAGAACTCTTACAGTTAATGATTGCAGTTTCAGACAATGAAGCAACAAATCAGCTAATTTCTTATGCAGGGTTAGAGAACTTGCAAGTATGGATGAAAGAAAAAACATGGAATGAAGGAGTAGCTTTAAGACGATACTTGATGGATTATGAGTCTGGTTTAGTCAATGAAGTGACACCACAAGGAGCTGTGTCACTTTTAAAAGAGATCATGGAACTTGGAAGTAATCATCCATTATGGAAAAACCAGATAGAAAAACCATTTTTATTGCAGCAGTTTCGAACAGGTCTTCCAGGATATTTAGATGAGAGAGAGATTCCTATTCTAGAGATGTTAAATAAAACTGGCGAAGACAATGAGATCCGTCATGACGTTGCTTTATTTCGGTACAATAATCGAGTAGTGTACATCGCGGCCTTAAATAAAAATGTAAAAGAAGAAGCAAAGGCAATTGAATGGATGCAAGAATTAGGGAAATTAGCGTTTAAATTTTTAACGAATGCTGACTAATCATCATTCTTCTTGCTGATAGCATCGGAAAATTGACAGTAAGGAGTAAACAATTAAATGAAAAAAATGGTTAATGTTGCTACAACTTTTTTATGGTCAAAAAAAAATGATCATCCAATTCAGGAAAAAATTAAAAAACAACAGACAAAAAAACAGTTTTATACATTATCAGATGAGGAGGTTTTAAGCCTTTATAAGGATCGTTTGGTAGATTCAGAATTGCTTTATGGGGATGTTGTTGAAGTCTCTGAAATTGTAGGAGAATATGCAAAGGTAAACGTTCCAAAACAAGCTTTTAAAAACGAACCTAAAGGATATCCTGGCTGGGTGATGGATAAAGACCTTGTTCCTGTGCCACAGGAATGGTCAGAAGAATTAGAAAAAATTGCTGTCAATCAACCTATAGCAGAAATTCTATTTACCGACGATAAACAAATTTTTCAATTCGTTTCTATAGGGACTATTTTATCTTTAATGGAAGAAACACCTAGTCAATACAAAGTTATTACACCAGATGGGATTGGATTTGTAGCAAAAGAAGATGCTCATTTAGTTGAAAACTCTTCAATCAATGCTGTTGAACAACTCATTGGTCTCGCAAAATCATTTTTAGATTTGAGATATGTTTGGGCGGGAACAAGTGCTGCTGGATTTGATTGCTCCGGATTTGTCTATACCTTGTTTCGAACGTTTAATGTTTGGGTAAGCAGGGATGCTCAAGAACAAGTTTTTGAAGGAGAAGTTCATTCCTATGAAGAAGCAATACCTGGAGATCTGTTGTTTTTTGCTTATCAAGAAGGCAAAGGAGAAGTTCATCATGTAGGTATTTATTTAGGAGAGGATCAAATGATCCATTCACAAACTCCCGGATCAAAAGTGATCATAACAAAGCTTGAAGGGACTAAGTATCAAAAAGAATTATGTGCAGTCAGACGTTTTTTTTAAAATTATAAAAAGAAGAGGAAAGGGTGAAAATAAATGAACTATCAAATAAAAGGTTTGGGAATACTTAGTTTAGCCGTTTTATTAACAGCATGCGGAGGCACAGAAACAAATGGGTCATCAACGGATATCAATTCAGCTGATGGAGACAAAAACTTAGCAGACACTCAAGAACTGCGTTTAACTGCAGCGTCAGAGATTCCCTCTATGGATACAGCTTTAGCAACCGATTTAACCAGCTTTACTGTTATGAACAATGTGTTTGAAGGATTATATGTTTTAGGACCAGATGCAGAGCCTGTCTTAGGTGTTGCAGCTGAAGAACCTAGCATTAGTGAAGATGGAAAAACGTACACTTTTAAGCTACGAGAAGATGCTGTTTGGTCCAATGGAGAACCTGTAACAGCGGATGATTTTGTCTATGCCTGGCAAAAAGTTGTGGCACCTGAAACAGCTAGTGGGTATGCATATATGTTTGACGGCTTAATTCAAAATGCTACTGAAATTATCAATGACGAAATGGACCCAACTGAGTTAGGGATTAAAGCGCTGAGCGATACCGAGTTAGAAATCACATTGATGCAGCCCACCTCTTATTTTGATCAATTATTGACTTTGCCGTTTTTCTTTCCTCAAAATAGAGCATTTGCTCAAGAACAAGGGGATGAATATGGTAATACAAACGAAACTCTCGTTTATAATGGACCTTTTGTATTAGAAGGATGGGATCAAGCAAGTAGTGTTGGATGGACATTTGAAAAAAATGAAGATTATTGGGATGCTGATTCAGTTGTTTTAGATACGGTAACAGTTGATGTAATCAAGGAAGTGACAACGGAGCTAAACCTATTTGAAAATGGCAGTACAGATATAGCCTTTTTATCAGGAAGCTTTGTGTCTCAATATAGTGAAGACCCTAATTTTCACTCCTCGTTAAATGCGACAACATTCTATATTGAAATGAACCACTTAAATAACGAGGAAGAAACAGAATTAAGCAATGCAAATATTCGTTTAGCGATTGCATCTGCAATTGATAAAGATGGGTATGTTGATAACGTCTTACAAGATGGATCAGCGTCTATCGATGGATTTGTTCCAGCTGGTTTAGCAAGTAATCCAACAACAAAATCAGATTTCCGTGAAGATGCTGAAAATTTATTGCCTTATGACTTAGAAAAAGCTACAGAAGCTTGGGATGAGGGTTTATCTGAATTAGGAACAAATAGTATTGAATTAGAGTTGATTACCTCAGATACAGAAGATTCAAAACGTTTGGCTGAATATCTACAGGACCAATTGCAAAAGAATTTACCAGGATTGACTGTTACATTGAGAAGTATGCCTTTCAGTATGAAATTAGAAACAGTACGTGAAGGAAACTATGATATGGCTGTCAACTCATGGATCGCTGATTTTGCAGATCCAATCAATTATGTAGAACGTTTTGATACAGACATCAATCGTATGAATTATTCGAACTCAGATGTAGATGCTTTAGTAGATACAGCAAAGGCAACGTTTGATGATGACGAAGCACGTTGGGAAACACTAGTAGAGATTGAAAAGGTTTCTTTAGGTGAAGATGCAGCTTTGGCACCGTTATACCAATCAGCTGATTCTTACTTATTGAATCCAAAAGTTAAAGATTATTATAAACGTGTTTTCGGTCCTGACAGTTACAAATGGACCTGGATAGAAGCAGAATAAGCAAAAATAATAAAAAAGTAGCCGCCCTTCAATAAGTGGAAAAAGACTTTTCTAGCTTGACTAAGATTACGATCGACATAAGCTGTTCCTCCTTTTAGTTTCTTTCGAGGCTGGGATAAAAAGGTCTCTCGAAAAAACACACTCGCACTAATGAACTATTTTGTTCATTAGTGCGAGTGTGTTTTTCTCTCTATTTATTAAAACTAACTAAAGTGGGACTACCATTTTCACGAAAATATTTTTATCCCAGCACGTAAGAATAATCGACTCTTTTTCTTACTTATCTAATCGTCGGCGAAGCACTAGAGCGGAAATAGCGAATATAAAGAAAGCTGTTAGTGAACCAGCAGTAACTATCTTTAATGCATTTCCTATTGGAGGGTTGAATAATAGAGCAACCGAGATGATTAGGACGGCACCAGTTAAGCCCATCCCTAAAATTAAGAATGCTAAAATTTTATTCATTCAATCACCACCTTGTATATAGAATGTAATTGCTCAGATTTTTTTGATACTCAAAGGATAACATATACAGTAAATTATATGGAGATATGTATCTAGAATCTTGTTTTAACAAGTTTCCTGTTGCTACTACTTATAGTGATATTTAAGAAAATAATAGCATTTTTAATACTGTCTTGTTGATTGGATTAAATTAGAAATTGCATTTCTAGACAATCTTTTATTTTATCCACCATTACTAATACAGGGTTATTATTGATGCATATACGGTTACTGGTGATAGGATATTCATTATAACTACTAGCAAAAAACAGCCTAAGAATGTTACCCTATAAATAGTGAATTATTTATAAAGTATGTGTGTTAACTGAAAAAAAACAAAGATTATATATTTTATAGTGTTAAGCATAGCGTTAATTCTCTCAATTTTCATTTTTGTTATTCCTATTCATACAACTCATTATGGTTGGGTAGAAATAACAGATAAAAAGATAGAGAATGATAATTACCATTTATATGCTGATCTAGGCAGTTTAGCGATCGATATTAAAACTGACGAGAAGGATAGCTTTGTTTATGAAGCAATTCTTCAAGAATCAGAGGAAGTATCTATCAACAAAATTTGGGGTCTAATTAAACCAGATAATAAGTATTTTGTGCGTATAAAAACTAATATATTTAAATCTACTTACCGTCTTGAGAAAATATATGGATATTGATACATACTGAAAAATAAGTAGCTGTTTTTTTAGGAACCTTACTTTTCTTTCAATACGTATTCGTTTCTTTAAAATAGTTAAACAAATAATTTTTCTGATAACTTTAAAATAGTAACTTTCTCAATACATACTAATATATTATTTTATAAAATAGTAGTAGCAACCACTAGTTGCTACTATGTAAACCAATGAGTTCTTTTAAATAAAGACTATGTAGTAGATAATAAGGTATCACTTAGAGGGATGAAATGTAATTCTGAAAAATGATAATTGATCAATGAATAAACTATAAAGGAGATCCTATGGAATTTAATGTAGAAATAAGTCATTTAAGTAAAATCATCGGTAAAAAAAAGATCATTAAGGATTTATCTCTTAATATAAAAAAAGGAGAAGTATTTGGGCTTCTTGGACCTAATGGAGCTGGAAAAACGACAACTATTAGAATGATTGTTGGCCTAATCGACATAACTGCGGGTAGCGTAAAAATCTGTGGTCACGATGTGCAAAATAATCATAAAGAAGCATTAGAAAATGTTGGCGCAATAGTCGAAAATCCTGAAATGTATCCTTTTTTATCAGGATTAGAAAATTTAAAATACTTTAGTAGAATGGATCTAAAGAGCTCAACTGAAAAAATAAATGAACTCATAGAGTTTGTAGATTTAAAAAGTAGAATAAATGATAAAGTTAAAACCTATTCTTTAGGGATGAGACAACGGTTAGGTATCGCTCAATCTTTATTAAATGATCCGAAAGTTTTGATATTGGATGAACCAACTAATGGGCTAGATCCGGCAGGAATAAAAGAATTAAGACAATATGTTCAAACATTAGCTCATGAAAAAGGCGTAACTGTCATTGTATCGAGCCATTTGCTCAGTGAAATCGAATTAATGTGTGATCGAGTAGCGATTATTAAAGAAGGTGAATTAATAGCTATTGAAAACTTAAAAGAAAAGAATGAGGATAAATATTATCAATTCAGGGTAACTCCTATTGATAAGGCTCAGGAATTACTGTTTAAGGAATATCAATTACCTAGTGAAGTCATTGAAGGATTACTTGAATTCCAATTATCTATTTCAAATTTAGAAATTCCTGAAATAGTTACATTATTTGTTGAAAATAATATAGCTATTTACAGTATTGAACCAAAAGAGAATTCATTGGAAGATCGATTTATGAATCTGACAATGGAATAAGAAGGAGTAAACTATGTTAAATCTAGTGGTTAATGAATGGAATAAAGTCTTTTTTAGAAAAAATAACTATGTAACATTGATCATTATTTTAGGAACATCGGCCTTATTAAGCCTAATGCCATTATTGTTTAATGATGAAGCCGCATTTGAAGATATTTCGTATGGTAAGGACTGGCAAGATCAAGCAGCGAATCAAATTACTACCTTAGAGGAAGAAAATACAAAACTATTAACTAGTGAATCAGAGGTATCATTTGTCGATGAAATTACGGCTAGCGAAAAGCAAGGTGAAATAGAACGATTAAACTATCACCTAAAAGAAGATATTAAGCCCCCGGCTACAAACAATCTCTATGATTCTCTAGTAGGTACGTCTAGTTTGAATTTGTTGATAGGTATTTTCGTTACGATTATAGCAAGCGCTATGGTTTCGAAAGAATTTTCGATGGGAACGATAAAACTATTGCTGATACGGTCGTACTCTCGCTCAAAAATATTGACCTCTAAGTATATTGCTACACTACTAATAACCGTGACTTACTATATGAGTTTATACATAGGAACAATTGTAGTTGCACTGTTTACTTCGGAAATCAACTCGACTACTGAATATGTCTATCTATCATCAGATTGGACTTATATGCATTCTAATTTTTGGTTGTATTTTTTAGGAATACTAGCAAGTAATTTAATTTATTTCATTATCATTGCGACTATTGCTTTTTCTCTTTCGACGATTAGTAGAAATACATCATTATCTTTAGGTGCTACATTAGGAATATTATTTTTAGGACCACTATTAACGCTCTATTTATTCTCTAAAACAGAGCTAACCAAATATTTATTAATGGCTAATTGGAATTTGACAAACTACTTACCAGGTAACAATCCTTCTATGGAAGGTATGACGCTTCCTTTTTCGATGATAATAAATAGTCTTTACCTTATTTTACTATTATTTGTAGCATATTATTCCTTTAATAAAAAAGATATATTGGCTTAGATCAGATAGTAAGAGCTTCTTTATCAGTTGTATTTCTTGTGCTAAGGCTAAGAGTCCAATAAAGTAATAACAATTATAAATTAACTTTGAATACACGAAATCGCTTAAAAGTAAGTATTAATAACCTTGTTTAATCAAGGTTATTTTTTATTTTATTTTATTTTCTACTCTACTCCATAAGAAAACAATACTATAAGTAGATAGTTAATTACTAAAGGTAAATTAGTTACAGAATCATTCGCAAAATGGCCTAATAGGTTTTATATAGTTCCATTGTTAACTTTATCATTTTACAATTATGTCAAAAAGGGCGTTCTTGAACTTATGTTCGTTTAGGAGTATAATTCTTATGAAATACGATAGATCAATATAGGAGGCTAAATATGTTAAGTAAAACTTTTTTTGAAGTTGTCAAACACGAAGGTGTGGTTTCTGTTACGTCATGGGGAAGCAGTGAGACCCCACATGTTCGTTGTACTTGGAACTCATATTTACGTATAACTAACGATGAACGCATTTTAGCTCCAATCGCTGGATTTACCAGCGTTCAAGCAGATATGATAAAAAACGACAAAGTTATCTTAACTCTAGGTAGTCGAGAAGTTGAAGGTTTCAATAGTTATCAAGGAACAGGATTCTTAATTGAAGGACGGGCACGTTTCCTCGATACTGGCGAAGAATTTGACCAAATGAAAGAGGACTATCCCTTTATGAATAAATTACTTGAAGTTACCGTAGAATCTCAAAAACAATTGCTTTAATCTCTAATTGCAAGTTTGGTTATTATGAATTACTATATTTCTAAAAGGGGTAATCGTTTAAGAGATATGAAAATCAGTAAAATGATGCATTGATTAAAAAAAGGACTTTACCGCTTAAACAGCGGCAGAGTCCTTTTTTATCTGGATTGTAAGTAGAACGAAAATAAAAAACCGCTCTACAAAAATGTAGAACGGTTCCATTACTTACAATTAATTGAAAAGTCCAAATCCACCATTCTAGCTAATCTTTTCAGCGCAATCTAGAGTAGCGAAAACTTGGTTCTTAATATCTGCAACTAAAACAGTTGTTTGGTGGTCCCCACCAATAGTTTTGCTGGAACAATTTTCAAGATGCTCTCTACACAAGAGAGCTGTCTAACAAAAAAGAAGCTTCTTTTTTTGTTAGATTTATGTTTATTTAATTAAAACAAGCCGCTAAAAAGTTGTGTAAACCAGTTGCCTTCTGTTTCTTCTGACTCTGCGTTTACTTCTTCAGTATGTGTGTCCTGTTCTTCTTTATGTCCTTCTTCTTCATGTGCTTCATCATGATCTTCTTCGAATAAGTGGGTGAACGTGACATAGTTTTCAACATAAGCACGGCCTGCCTCTGTGTCACCAGTTTCAAAATTTTTGGTTTCAAGTAGATCAGTAAATACTTCTTCGACGTGCTCGCGGTTGTCTTCGGTCACAAAGCCTGCTTCTTCTAATGGGGCTAAGCTTTCTTGTTCGATACTCTCATCAGCAGCTGCCACTCCAGGATCAACCGGCTCATGACTGATTCCTGTGTAAGGAGCGCCTTCGCTAGAACGGTGGATACGGACAAAGTTTTCAAAGAGGTAATCATCAGCTAAGTCGTTAATTTCTGCATCTTTTGTTTTATTTTTCACGGACATTGTACGCTCAAAGTACGTTTCTAATTCTGCTTCTTCCGCTTCTGGCACCCAGTGTGCGATATAGTCAAAGTTTCTTTCCTCTAAAGACGTTTGGAGGGCGTCATAGACTGGTCCTTGTTCCGTATCACAGTGTGCTTCTGCAGTCAGTGGATTGGCTAAAAACAAACCTGCGCTAACTGCTGTAACTCCGAGTAACTTTTTAAAATTCTTTTTCATCTTTGTTTCCTCCATATTTTTTATATTTTAGTCACTGATGACTTCTTCAACAACTTGACTATAGTATATAAGAAACTTATCAGAAGAATATTGATCCTAATCAACAATGGGCAAAAAGTTATTTTTCTTACGCAGTGCGTGTTCCGTGCGTCAAACGAAACATAAGTAATTCGCGCTAAAATTTAGAACAAAAGTTCAGCAAGCAGCTCTATCGATTGCTTTCTGTCTTCCGAATCGAAGGTATAGGTCACCAAAACCAGCTCATCAGACCCGCTGGACTCCGCAAACCAGAGTCGCTTAAACCCTAATTTATCTAATACTGAAAATTGTGATGTTTGCTATATTTATTTTCCACCTTGAAGGGTTGTTTTTTAAATATAGATATATCATGAATGATATTGCTAAAGCATTTTATAAAGTCATTGAAGTTAAATTTGTATAGCTAATAGAAAAAGTCCCTCACAATTAGACTATTTAGTCTGATTGTGAGGGACTTTTCTTTTTGTTTAAGAATCGCTTTCTAATAACTTGCGGGCACGGTAACGAAAGAACATAGAGCTAGCATAATAAGAGAAAAGACAAATCCATACTATGTTGGGAATACGATTTGATAAAGAGCCACCTAGCAAAAATAAAGTAATTAAAATATGTAAAATTTCGTTTGAAATGACTAAATATTTAAACTGTTTCTCTTTTTCTTTATTTTCAGATAAATTTTTGAGTTGACTTGGAAAGACAGAAGCCACAGTAAAATAGCGTACAAAAACAGAAGTGTATTTTCCTAACAAAACATTTAAAATACTAACTAAACTCCAAGCTATTATTATAATAACAAGAAGGTAAGCTATGTAATCTATCACAATAAAATCCCCTTTTCAATTTAAAATAGGTAATAAAGACACTAGTATGTAAATAATAACTCCTACTAAACATCCTATTAAAAAAATAATTAAATTCCTTCTATTTTTCATTTTAAAACCTCCCATAAATAAGGCTATCACAACTAAAAAAAGTAAGTAGTAGAACGAGAAAATTTTAATTATATTATCACTAATTTTAATACATGTATAAATTTGCTTGAATTAATGTATTTAGAACCTGTTTTACTAAGTTTTTGTTATTAGTATGTTTCAAGGAGCAAATCCATAATATAAAATTTCAAAAACAGGTTGTCCCAGTATTAAAATTCCAACCAATGCACCTACATAAAAAAATTGGAAGATTCTTTTCAATAAGAGGAATTGATCTTGTGCATCTATTTTTTTTAGTCCATACCATGCAAAAACAACTAACTGGGGTATAAACAACACAAAATAGGAAGTAGTCACAAATGTGGAAAAATCTTCATATGTTTTAAAACCTACATTTTGGGTAGTCATTAAAAAGACTGATTTTTCAAACCAAAGAAAGAGAAATGACAATTGTAAAAGAGATGAAAAAATAGTAATGCTATAAGAAATGAACTTCTTTTCTTTTCTGACTAATAAATAAATACTTCCGATATAAACGATTCCCACTACGATAGCGTAAAATGGTTGCATTGCAAACAAGAATACCGCCTCTTTTCTTTAGCTAAACACCATTAATTTTATCCCATTATAGTTAATACACATATTCTAAAAAATAGTTTTATTTATGTGAATTAGTGTGGTCCAACAAAAAAGATTATTACTCTCATTTTTTTTGTTTATTTTTTGTGATAGCTATAATAATCATAAGAAAGCAAAAGATTGATATACCTACACTCATTTAAAAACCTCCTTCTACTTTATTTACTGATCTTATGTTTTTTAGATAGTAATGAAAAAGCACCTAATATAATGCTTGCGAATACAACAATATATAACTCTTTATAAGTAATACTAATGATTGAGTTGTTTCTTACAAAGAAATAGTTATATAAAATTAAAAGAAGAAAAAAATTTGCCATAAGGCTCGACGTTTTTTCAAAAAAAAGTTGTATAACATTAAAGTAACTGTGCTTCATGTGTAACCATCCTCTCAACTATAGAAAAACTTACTTTGTCACTAGTATTATCTCTGATTTTAACTGAAAAGTAACGCACCTTTTGATTTACAACTAGCAACCATTGGTTTACATTTATCAAATAAGGACTCTATTGCTTTTTAAACAATAGAGTCCTTATTATATTAAACACACGATTCCACATAGAATAATGTATCTGGAACCTTATTTTAATAAGGTGATTTTTCACATTTATTATTAGGTATTTCGTAAGTTACAGAGAGTATAGATCAATTATTTTATCTATAGACTCTTGATTATGAGTACTCATATCAACAAAATAAGGTAATTGCCATTTTTGAGTGTTCAGTGCTTGTTTGCTAATTGGTGTATCCCAACTAGGATAGACTCTTATAGCCATTTTTCCTGTAGTAGAGGGAGAACGAAGTATATTTTTTTCAACAAGAATTTCTTTTGGAAAAACAAATTGACCAAATTCGGTATTATTTTTAAAAGTTGTTACAACTAATAATTCTGGTGCTTCTTCAGATAAAAAAGGACGGTTTTTATTGTTGCTATTTTTTTCCCAGAAAGCAACAAATTGCCCTATTTTTGTTGGTGTAATTTTTGAGACCCTAAATCGAATCGTTTTAGAAGATAATCGAAATACACCTGCACCATATTCAGCATTTTGTTTTTCTTCTTGAATAGATTCTACTGTTAATTGTTTCGGTTCATAAATTGTTTGGTTTATATATCGCAAAGCTTCTTGAAAATGATTCACTATATCGCTCCTTAGAGTTTTATTAAACGTATTTTATTATGGATAAAAGTAGTTTTTGTATTTACTAAATTAATACATGAAAATCTATAAAAACGGGTATACAGAACCTTATTAATTTAAGGTTTTCTGTTGGTCTTTAATTGACATTACTACTGTGTAAAGTTTGATCCCTGAGAGGCTAAAAAGGGTCAGAGAGAACAGGCATGAAAAATATCGGAATAGCCGGCTTTTTTCTTACTTATCTAATCGCCGCCGAAGCACTAGAGCGGAAATAGCAAATATAATGAAAGCTGTTAGTGAACCAGCAGTAACTATCTTCAGTGCATTTCCTATTGGAGAGTTGAATAATAGAGCAACCGAGAAGATTAGGACGGCACCAGTTAACCCCATCCCTAAAATTGAGAACACTAAAATTTTATTCATTCAATCACCACTTGTATATAAATTTTAATTACTCAGTTTTCTTGATAATCAAAGGATAACATATACATGAAATTGGATAAATTCATGTATTGTAAAACAAGAGCTCTAACACTTTTCATTATAGTGTTAGAGCTCTTGTTTAGTTAATTATACGATTTTCAGCGATTTTATAGACGGTTTCTTTATCTCTTTTTCCAATAATAACAACTTGGATCACTTCAAATTTACCTTGTACTTCTCTAAAAATAACACGAAGTCCCATTTTTTTATTTTTCAGTTTATTACATTGAGCTAAAGAGCCATGCAACGAATAGGCCTTCTGATGTACCGCAACTAAATACACAACGAATAAGCTGTAATTAAGCGAGAAAGTTAATTAATCGCACTTTCTATTATTCATTAATCACCAAACGACGTGTATAAACGGCTTGTCCTGAATGCATAACGGCATCGTCAATAATAGAAATAAGTCGAGCTTGATGAGTTACTGGTGGGGACCAATTTTCATCAACAATTTTATCTAAAGTATCTTCATTTAAATTATCTAGATAATCCTTTGCTAATTTGATACTGACATCTAAATAATCACTTAAGAGATTTTTGTCAGAAACGGTGACTTGTTCAGCTTCCTCTGATGTATGTTTGTATTCGGGCGTATCATCTGGGAGTGGCAAATCAAAACGTTTATTCCACCCATTACTTGTATACATGGCTTCTTCGCCTTTTAGATCAGAAATCTGCATATCAATTTCACGAGCAGTATGCCAAAAGAGCCAAGTTACTGATTTAAGTAAAGGATGTGGCATTTTATTGGCCTCTTCTACCGTCATTTTGTCCAAAGTTTCTTCAAAACGTTCTTGAACACGATCTAATAGTTCTACTTGTATAGTTGTCATCTCTATCACTCCTTGAGGTGATTTTACCACCAACCAAAAGATTTGTTAATTAAAACGCTAGAAAAAAAAGTGAATTTTTCTCTATTATCAAATAATCTAAAGTGCAAAAGCAGTTCTCAATTGAAGTGTTCCTCTTTTCTTTATATAAAGTTAATTTAGTTGAGATTTTAGGGCAACAATTGCATTTTCAATACTATCTTGTTGAGTAGCCTGAATCAGAAATTTCGTTTCTAGACACTCTTTAATTTCTTCAACGAGTACTAAAATAGAGCTATTAATTGGCACATTAACGTCTACTATTGACATGATATTCACCTCCTGTCTGTTATAAGTAATAACGAATAGGAGGTGGATAAGTGTTACCTAGACTTCTTTCAATACATGAAATTGCTTATAATCGTGTATACAAAACCTTTTAAAAATGGACTTTTTGTAGTTTCATTTTATGTAAATTAAAATGATATGTTGATATAGAATATAATGAGAAATGGTATAATATTTGATAACAACTCGTTAGGAGAAAATTCAATGTTAACTAAACTGTTAGAAAGAATTAAAAAAAAATTGGATTAATAGAAAATGGCTCATTTATGGAGCTACCTTTGCCTTCTTGATTAATTACCTTTTAAAATTATTTTAAATAAGGACAGGAGAAAATCGATATGAAAATAATGAAAATACTCGTTCATTTGGTTGCAATTACGTTGTTAATTTTACTTGGATTTGTATATGCTGCATATGCCAAACGTGACGGTAGCTTATTATGGATCCCGGGTATTTTACTCTTTTTTGGTATTTGCTTTAATTGGTATCTCTATTCGAGATTATTTAATAAATTAAGTAAGGATAAAAAATGAAAAACGTATAAAAGATATATGAAATTACATAAAGTTATGTATTCAGAACCTTGTTCTAGCAGGGTTCTTTTTTTATAAAATTATACGATAATTCTACCATTTTAAATTTTTAATGGTTATGACCACAGTAAAAGGATAAAAAAATATGCTCATTCATTTAAACTATTGTATCTACTCTGATAAATGATATAATTTACTTATTGTAATATATATTTGTCATATCTGGAGGAATAATATGGCTAAGAATTTAAGATTAAAGGCAGCACGAGCAAAGAATGATCTATCTCAACAGCAATTGGCAGATGCTGTCAATGTTACTCGACAGACCATCAGCGCTATTGAAAGAGGAGATTACAATCCGACAATCAATTTGTGCAGAGAGATTTGTAAAAAATTGGATTTAACTTTAAACGATTTATTTTGGGAGGAATAAACATGAAACAATACGATGAATACCAGAAATTAATGCGATATAAATATGGCTATTATTCGTTTATTTATTTAATCAGTCTATTAGCACTAAATTATATCCTTGGCTTATTTTTTAATTTTCAATGGGGAGCAACCAAAGAGACAGAGATGTTGATTATAATGTTTGTAGTCGCCATCTTTTTTGCGAATATAAGTGTCTATCATAATGCCTATTTTCGTAAAAAAGATGATAAAAAAAGCTACTCTTGGCTACTTTTAATTGTAGGATTGTTAGGCCTATATACAACTTATCAAACTTTTTTAGTTAGACCTGAAGAAATAATGATAAATGGAAAAATAAATGAAGGCGCTACTCAATTTTTTTCAGGACTTCTGTTTGTATCTATCCCCATTACTTACTTTATAAAAAATAAAATAGATGAAAAAAGAGAGAGAAAAGAAGGGTAAATATTCAGCAAGTAAATAATACATGAAATTAGATAAATTCATGTATCTGTAGCCTTGATCTTACAAGGTTATTTTTTGCTGGTTTTATTGTTTTTTTACTCTAAATTAAATAAGTCCGTTCATCTTTGATATACTAAAAATAAAAAAGGAGACATCAACTATGAAAAACGAAAGTAAAATGGAAAAATCAATAGGAGAATCATCTGCAAAATGGTCTAATATGTTTTACATAGTTTCATTACTAATGTTATCAATCTATCAGTATATTAAAACGAGTGTTTTAGGAACTGAATTTATCTTACTTACAATTGGCTTGGTAATATTTTTTATCACTTACTTTATAAAAGCAAAAGGCAAACAGTAAACTATAATTAGTCATAGAAGGAGCTTTTTTATGAGAACTAAGAAATAGATCTTTAGTGTAATAATATTAATAATTTCTGCAATCACTCTAAAAAGTACTATAGGTTTTACGTAGGTGGTAGATAGTTTAGTTATGTTATTTTTTGTATTATTAGGCTGCTGGTTTACTTATGATAATGCTAAAAGAAAAGATCAATCCTAATTACAGTTGAGAGAAATAGTGTTATATGCAGTATATTTTTATAAGGGGAGTTGTTTAGGATGAAATGGGTTAAAAGAATAGCCTTTACGTTTATTTACCTTGTAGTAGCTCTTTATATTATATGGGAGACTCCTATTCCTCCAGTTATAATTCTTTCATTTGTTGTAATTTTTAGTCCTTTTATTTCTAAGAACGGCGTGCTGGCAGATTTAGAAAAATTTTTTAAAGAAGCTGGGTAAAATGCTAAATAAAATTAAGCTTTTCTACCAACAAGACCATAGACTGATCAGTCTGTTAATTAAATTTAATAGGAATCAAAATCGATTTTTAACTTATTTACATGTCAATATATCTCAAGGATAAAATTTCATCAGGAAATTTATCCTTGAGATATATTTTTATTCTTACATAAAACTACAGATATATTAAGATAAAGACTGTTGCACCAATAGTGTAACACGTTTGTTGCTTTTATTTTTTTCTGAAATTAAGTAAGCTAATAATTATAAAGGAGATAAGCCAAATGTCACTAGGTCAGTCGCTAAGAGAAGCACGAGCAGCAAAGGATCTCACTCAAGAAGATATCGCTAAAGTATTATACGTTACTCGACAAACTGTTTCGAGGTGGGAACAAAATAAAACACTTCCTAATATTTTTGTTTTACAAGAATTAAGTAGCCTCTATGGACTGTCGATTGACGAACTGATTTCTGAAACAAAAAAATCTATCCAAAAGAAAGAGGAGGAAATATCTATGAAAAAATTCAATTGGTTTGCGTTAGCTGGGGTACTCTTGTTCAATTTACTGTTATTTTCAGTAGTAGCTTTAACAATTATCTTACTCGTTTTTTCCCTTTGGTTAATTACAGGAACTTTTATTGTATCGCCACTTTTACTTCTAGGAGCTAATGTAACCGGGATACAAAACTTTTCAATATTCCAATCATTTGCAAGTATCTTTTTATGTCTCGCTGGACTCGTTCTTTATCCACTGGCTAAAAAGACTACTCAAACCTTAGTTGATTCTCTTACAAAATACGTAAAATACAACAAAAAAATGGTTTATAGCGAGTAGTCATCTTTTATCAAAAAAAAATTAATTGGATAATTTCCTGTATTGGGAACCCTAATAACCCAAAAGTAAAAAAAGAATCCTCCCCACCTTTTTGGTAGAGGGATTCTTTTTTTATAACCTCTTAGTATACTTTTGGTAACTAAAGAACTTGGATACATGAAATTGTTTAGAATAGTGTATGTGGAATCTTGTAAAATCAATCTTTTTATTTAGTTAATTATTTGTAGTAAATTTAAATTCCTTTTCATTAAGCATAACTCTATGTATACTCCAACGGGGGTGAAATACAAGCTCGTCGTTTTTTTGTCTTTATACTAGCATTCTGTATGTAAAAGTAGCTCTATTTTATTATCTATCATTGTGCTTACGAACTTCAAAATAAAGTGAAAGAAATGCAACCATGGTTAATATATAAAAAGCGATAAATATTATTAATACATAAAGTCGTGTATATAAAACCTTGTTAAATCAAAAATTATTTTACCCTTTATAACTAGTAAACTCGATTTTAGTACACCCTATTTCAGATGATAGTTTTAAGGTAATAGAGCAATTACGATAGTAGAAATCAAATCAAATATAGCTTCAATAAATTTTTTAGTAGAATAAGTTAATTTTTTGAACATATTTTCAAACCTCCATTCTTTTTATATTTACAGATACATAAAATAAGATAGAAACGTGTTCTTTAAATAAAAAATAGAGCTCCTAATTATGGGTGCTCTATTTTATTATCTAATGTTCATTTTATACTTTATTACATATGTAAAAAAATAACAATAGATACATAAAAGTACTTAAATATACAAGTACAACACAGATTTTATTAAAAATGGTTAAACTATTAAAGTTTAGTTTAACTGAAAAGATAATGATCGAACAAATATTCATGATAGATAAAATTAGTAAAATAGCTGAGTTCTTTCCTATAAATGGGTCAAGTAGCCCTAAAATAAATGGCGCTATTAATGAAAACCAAAACATAAAAAATAATAATTTATTTACGAAACCTTTCCTTTCATTACTATTGAATAAAATTAAACCACCTATGATACCTGTAAACGGTAATATTTCTAACATATTCTATCTACCTCACATTCTGATTACCTATAGTTTATAATAATTAGTAGTCTGTTGTCTAAGTATTTTGAATTATGGTCAGTATAGCGGTACTTTTAGACTCCGTTAAGAGATAACACTATTCTTCAAAGTGCGATTAATTGTAAACATATCCCTTTTACAAATGTTAAACTAATCTAATACATTAAATTATATAAAATCTTGTAAAGATAACTTTTTAATACTATCTCTATATAAGTAAGTGGAATTTTTATGAATTTGTGATGAAAATGCTGTTGCACCAATAGCGTAACACGTTTGTTGCTTTAATTTTTTACTGAAATAAGTAAACTACTAACTATAAAGGAGATAAGCAAAATGTCATTAGGTCATTCGCTAAAAAAAGCAAGAGCAGCAACGAATCTCACTCAGGAAGATATTGCCAAAAAATTATATGTTACTCGACAAACCGTTTCGAGGTGGGAACAAAATAAAACACTGCCCAATATTTTTGTTTTACAAGAATTAAGTAACCTCTATGGACTATCGATTGACGAATTGATTTCTGAAACAAAAAAAGCTGTACAAAAGAAAGAGGAGGAAGTGTCTATGAAAAAATTCAATTGGTTTGCGTTAGTTGGTGTACTATTGTTCAATTTAATTTTATTTTCAGCAGTAGCTCTAACAGCTATCTTACTCGTTTTTTCACTTTGGTTAATTACAGTAACCTTTATCATATCACCAATATTACTTCTAGGCGCTAATGTAACGGGTGTGCAAAGTTTTTCAATTCTCCAATCTTTCGCAAGTATCATTTTATGTCTCACTGGAATAGTTCTTTACCCGTTAGCTAAAAAGATTACTCAAACCTTAGTTGATTTTTTTACAAAATATGTAAAATATAACAAAAAAATGGTTTATAGTGAGTAGTCATATTTTATTTAGAATAAAATTTAATTGGATAGATCTCTGTATTTGGAACCCTGAAAAATCAAAGGTGAAAAAAGAATCCTATCTACCTTTTTGGTAGAGGGATTTTTTTTATAACTACTAGTATACTTTTGTTAACTAAGAACTTTGATACCTGAAACTGCTTAAAAGTGTGTACTAAGAACTTTGTTTAATCAAGGATCTTTTTTTTATTAAACAGTTACCATTTATTTTTCGCTCTACTCCTTGATAAAATTAGAAAAAGAGTGACTGAAGCCATCCTTTTCTAAAAAAGATTTATCCAACAATCGTTCTCGATTGAAAATAGTAACTTATAATAAAAACGGCTAAGTGCTACCTAGACTGAATACTCCATCCATATGTTTTAAGCTTTTTTATATAATCTTCAACACGAATTTTTTCAACTTCAATTGCTAACGGCACCAAGGAAACAAAGCACTCATTTAAAGTATAATTTATTGTAACTTTCACCACCTCGTATCCATTATGAAAGCCTGAATCAAATCCAGGATCGTCAATTATATCTCCTACTTGAGGGCGAAAGTCAGATTCAAAGGTTTTCACTAATGATTGAGTATTTTCCACTGTAGGTTCTTGATTAATTGACGAGATAAATAATATTAAACTTATATTCAAAACAATTACCACCTTTCTATGCTAGTTAAATAATCTTTATTTTTATTCTATAGTTTTTATGATTGATTGCAAAATAAATTTTAGGTTTGTTCCTTATTTGCTTGCTTATTATGGTTATACCTACTAGAAAAAACAAACAATAAGGCTATTGTAAATTTATCGGTTTGACACACTAATTTAGATAAAGTAGTGTATTGAAAACCTTATTGTATTAAGAAATTTTTAATCAGTCTATTTCAAGGAGCAAATCCATAATATAAGATTTCAAAGATAGGTTGTCCCAGTATTAAAATTCCAACTAATGCACCTACATAAAAAAATTGGAAGATTCTTTTCAATAAGAGGAATTGATCTTGTTCGCCTATTTTTTTATTCCATACTATGCAAAAATAACTAACTGGGGTATAAACAAGACAAAATAGGAAGTAGTCACAAATGTGGAAAAATGTTCATATGTTTGAAATCCTACATTTTGGGTAGTCATTAAAAAGATTGATTTTTCAAACCAAAGAAAGAGAAATGACAACTGTAAAAAAGATGGAAATATAGTAATACTATAAGAAATGTAATTCTTTTCTTTTCTGACTAATAAATAAATACTTCGACATAAACGATTCCCACTAAGATAGCGTAAAATGGTTGCATTGCAAACAAGAAGACCGCCTCTTTTCTTTAGCTAAACACCATTAATTTTATCCCATTATATTTAACACACATATTCTAAAAAATAGTTTTATTTACTAATCTTATTTTTTTTAGATAGTAATGAAAAAATACCTAATATATTACTTACGAATACAATAATATATAATTCTTTGTAAGTAATACTAATGATTGAGTTGTTTCTTACAAAGAAATAGTTATATAAAATTAAAAGAAGAAAAAATTTGCCATAAGACTCGACGTTTTTTCAAAAAAAAGTTGTATAACATTAAAGTAATTTTGCTTCATATGTGACCATCCTCTCCACTATAAAAAATCTTAATTCGTCTCTAGTAGTATCTCTTATTTTAATTGAAAAGTAACGCACCCTTTGATTTACAACTAGCAACCATTAGTTTACATTTATAAAAAAAGGAATCTATTGCTTTTTAAACAATAGAGTCTTTATAGCATTAAACACACTGCTCTACATAAAGTAGTGTATCAAGAACCTTTTTCTGATAAGGTTCTTTTTTCACTTTTAAATAATTTTTATTAACTAAAATGCAAATAACTATTGACAGTCTATTCTGTTATCATTAAAATGTGAAGTGAGCTTCATGTGAAGTTTGCTTCATTAAAAAAGGAGAAGATTCATTTTGAAAAATAGAGTAAAAGAGTTTAGGACTATACGCAATATGACTCAACAACAATTAGCTGATTTAGTATTTGTTTCTTCAAGAACCATTATTTCTTTAGAGAAAGAAAATTATAATCCTTCTCTTATGCTCGCTTATAAAATAGCTCTTGTTTTTGGAACAACAGTCGAAGAATTATATTGTTTGGAGGAGAATGTAGAAAATGAAAAATAAAATTTATAATAAAAAAACGTTTTGGTTAGGGATATTTTTTTTATTGCTCTCTTTAGTTTCTGTAAGGGAATTAATTTTTTTCTTTGACAGTATGAGTGGTGGGAAAATTGTAAGAGTCCTTATGCATCTGGTATTTGATACGTTTGTTGGATTTTGGCTTGTTCAGGAAAGCTTAAATTATAAGCAAACAATAAGAGCGGAACAAGAAAAAGACGAAAGAGAAGAACTCGTCAATTTAAAATCTGCTCATGCCTCGATTATAATTATTCAAATCGCTTCTTTAATTCTTGTGATTGTTGCTGTGATTGTATGGTATTTAGGTAGAATAGATGGACTTATCGGAGCAGCACTTCTCGGTTCAGCTGTAGCTTTCGGGATTGTTTTCATTCTCACTTTTTTTTCACAACTAGTTACATATCTTTATTACTATAATAAAATTTAGCTGTAGATCCATATTATGTTCAAAAGTTAATACATGAAACTAGATAGAATAGTGTGAAAATAACCTTGATTTATCAAGGTTATTTTTTGTTTATCAAGAAATTAGTTATTAATTAGATATTCAACTGAGGAGAAAGAGGAGAATTTATTCTATTTTTAAAACATGTTAATTAAGTTATCTTTTTTATTAAATTAATCAACCAACTAATCCATTTTACATGAAATTCTATAGAATAATTTATTGAAAAAAAAGGATTCTATCGCTTAAAAGCAGTAGAGTCCTTTTGGCTTCTAAGTATAATCTAACGTACTTAATCAATTACGTTAGATTATTATTTACTTGAAGTTAGGCACTAAGTACTATGTAATCTGATTATTGCTCTTTACTACTTCAAATAATGAAGTACATTGGAATTCTTTTAATGGCATATCTAAATAGACAAATAAAGAAATAATTTTTTCTATATTTTTATTATTATAATTCTTTGAACTCATTATAGTTACTAATTCTTTAAAAAAAATCATCATTGTTTTTTCATACATTGTATTAATAGTTTCAGACATATTATTTTTAAGTTCCTCATAGAAAAAGCAAGATTTGTTAATATTATTTTTTTTAATAAAAATAACTAAAATATTTGATAACAACGAAAAAATTTCATTATTATACTTTCTTAACATTTTAAAGTGTTCTAGTTTACTTTTAGTTCTTTTATATAGTAACAATATTTGTTCTTCGGAAAATAAATCTAATGAATTGGTAAATAAAACTATTTCATAATAGGTCCAGTCTTCACAATTAAGAAGGTAAGATTGTAGAATATCTAGACTTTTTGAATTGGGTTTTTCATTTAAGATATAACTAATTGTTAAATCAGTTAGCACTGAATAATGAAAGAGTTTTATTTGATTATTAACTTTATATTTTTCTTTAAGACTAATTTTCAACTTTTTTAAATTTTCAATATCATTTTGATAAAAATATTGGGAATATTTACTAAGGAAAGTGTGTTCATCATCTAAGTTGTAATTGTTATAAATAAGGTAGAATTCATCTAAAGAAACGTTTAAATTATTTAGTATTTGAAATAGTTTTGTAGAAGTAGTATCACTGAGCCCCTTTTCAAATTTTGAAATTGCAGGACGACTTAAAATGTTGCTATATGTATTTGATGTTTTTATTTTTTTTGACGTTCTAATAGTTTTTATTACTTTTCCTATTTTCATATAAGCTCCTTATTTTGTTTCTTATTGTTAACATTTTAACATATAAATTATGAATACTATATGTTATTTATAGTATGAAAAATTAAGAAATATATATATAGGAGGAAAATACGATGTCAGAAACAATCAATATTTTAGTATGGGATGTTATTGGTGGATAGTCGAATTACTTTGGTAAAGCTTTATAATTTATTATCTATATAAGAAAATAGTATCAGTAGTGATTTATTAATATGTATTGTTTATAGTTTTATAAAGATTGTATTAACAGTTTGAACAATTTATTGATAGGAATCTAACTATAACTAAAGGAAGAAAAAAATGTTAAATATAATTTTGGCTAATCATATAATGTACTTCAGAAGTAATTTAAATATTCTATTTTCAGATTATTACTTTAGTAAGAAAAAAATTCTTTATTTTACACTTAGCATAACTTGTATATGTTTATTTGTAAGTCTGATTATAGGGTTTTCTTTAATTCAAATTTTAGGTAAGGAGAGCTACAACAGAGTTATTGAATTTTTTTTACTATTTTATTTTCTATACTTATCTAGTTCTAATATAAAAAAATCAACCTATCGATCAAAAAAGAAGTTTTATTATTTTCTTTCTGAAGAAGGCTCAAAACTAAAAAAAATAGTATGGTTAAAATTTATAGATGACAGAATAAGTTGGGTAATTGTAGTTTTTTTTCCTATATTCGTAGGACTAATTTTAAATCTTTCAGTAGTAGAATTATCACAATATGTATACTTCTTTGTACTTTTTTTTTCAGCTACTTTTGTTTCAATATTCATTAGAGTAATGTTCATAAGTAGATTTCTACAAGGAGAAAAAATTATAAATAGAAATAACTTACTTTCGAAAATAATTCTATTTTTCTTTATGAATATCTTTTTTTCCCTATTGCTTTACTATATAATGGACTATTTTTATAAAAATAGTGAACTAAATTTTCTTATAGTTAGTAACATAGTTAGTTTTTTTAAACCCCAAGGTACCTTAGTAATTTCTTTAGTGATGATACCGATTACTTATTATATATCTAATATATATATAAAAAAATATATCTTTTTAATACTCAAAAAAGGCTACAAAGGAAATTTAAATAAACAAAAGAAGGTTCTTTATAAACCATATAGTGATGTAATGAATTTTATCAAAAAAAATGAAATTCAGATTAGTAGAAGCAATGGAACTAGAATATTTTATTATAAAAAGTTATTTTTCTTTTTTACTTTTATAGTTACAACTACTATATTTTTTAAAAATATAAATATTGAATTGGGAGTTTTACATTCTCTTTTAACTTTAGCACTGATAATATTCATAAGTAATTTGTTTGATACATTTGAAGAAACCCATGGAATTGACAAAGAAAGTCAGATGATTACAATCATGATGTACTTATACCGAAGACCGTATGAATTTTTAAAAATAAAGTCTACAGAAATATTTTTAATGAGTTTAATACCAAGTATAGTTCTTTCTATTGTGATTTTTATAATACTACAAGATATTAGTTTATTACTAACATATTTAAATATAAGTTTTACTACATCTTTAGTTCATACATGCAGTTATATAATAAGCGTTATTATATTTCCTAATTTTAGAAATAGAATTGAAGAGGGTAAAAACATTGCGAGATCATTTGTGTCATCGTTTTTAATCATTGGATATGAACTTTTATTAGTTACTCAAATAATATCGTTAAATTTATTTGTATATGTAGATAGAATAAATGAAATTTCAGCATTTGCTATTTCAAATTTAAGTATTTTATTTGTTGGAACGATATATTTTGTGATTTTCTTTAGCTTAATAATAAAAATTAAATGGGAGAAATGGATTAATGGATAAAACAATTAAAGTAGAAAGCTTATCTTTTGCTTACTCACAAGAAGAAAAGATCTTGGATAATATTTCCTTAGAAATTAAAGAAAAAGATATAGTAGGACTAATTGGGAAAAATGGTTCTGGAAAAACTACTTTACTAGAATGTCTGTACGGTTCTTTAATTTTTGATGGAAAAATTTCCAGTTCATTTGAAAAAAAGCTATTTCTACCAACTGATTTAGAATTGTTTGGGAATTTGACTTCAAAAGAGATGATAGATTTACTATTAAAGTTACATAAAAAAAATTTTAAGGATACAGAAAATGAAATTGATCTTTTAGTTAATTCTCTTGGTTTAGAGAATAAAATGTCTATCTTAATAAATCAACTCTCCTTTGGAATGAAAAATAAAATAAAAATTATGCTAGCATTATTGCTCAAACCAGATCTGCTATTACTAGATGAACCAATGGTTGGTTTAGATTTACAATCACAGATTCATCTGAAAAAAATACTTAAAGAGATAGCACAAAAAAATAACATAGGGATAGTAATTTCTTCTCATGATATGAACCTAATAGAGGATATTTGTACTGAAGTTATAGAACTAAATGCAGGAAAATTAAGATATTCCCCAGTCTAAAGTCACTAGGCTATTAATGGAGTGAACAAAATGAAAAGGTTGCTGAAAGGAACTGTAGTATTATTTATAGTGTTTTTCTGTATAGGTATATTTACTCGATTTTTTATTATCGATTATAATGTATTTCAATACGGGGAATTTGAAGAAATAAAGTTTCTAGATTATTTTACTAATAATATAAAAGTGGCATGTAGTCTAATGCTTGGATTTTTTTCTTTAGGTATTACAACATTTATAATTTTTTCGATAAATGCAATCTTTTTTGGAGTAGGAATTGCTGCTCAAATTAGTGAATCTGGAATAATAGATTCATTGTTTTATATTTTTCCACACGGTCTTTTTGAAATACCTGCACTAATAATCAGTGCGTGTATTGGTTTTTATCCAATATATTTTATCTTACAGATTATTAAAAAGGAATCTTCATTAATGATAGTTAAGGAAGAATTAATAAAAATGGTTTTTTTAATATTAGTTGTTATATTGTTAGTTACTATAGCAGCTATGTTGGAAGCAACAATGACTCCATACTTAATAAAAATGGTTATAGGGGGTTAGGTTCTTGGAAGATTTTAGTATAAAAAGAATTATTAAAAAAAATGATTTGCCAAATTTAATGTTCGCTATTAGTATTGCATATGCATTATTTAGTATGTTTATTGCCTATGATGAATCCGAGAAACTACTAAATAATAGTTTTCCTACATTACTTGTATTGGATAATACAATGGGTATAAAAGCGATAATAAGTATTATTGTATTTATCTTATCGTTTTTTTTCCCTATTATTATGTCATTCTTTACTTCGTTAGTATTGAAAATCATTTTTTTGATTTTTAGAATCGAACTGAAATTTAATGAAATATTTTATGTTATATTTATATCATTTTTTCCATATGTATTTTATCAGATAATAAAATCATTTTATGTGATGTTTTTTAATAGTATGTTTATTATTGATTTCTTAAATGTTCCCTTTTCATATTTTAGCGATAATCAGATACTAAATAATTTTTCAATAGTAGGTTTTGTCTCAACCATCATTCAGATTATTATTTTTAGAGAAAGTGTTGAAAGCGGAAGGTGGAAAATAGCATATATTATAGGATTAGTTTATCTAGTAACAATGTTAATACCTAATTAATATTAAATATATCGTGGTTTATAGGGTTATCCATTAGCACCTTAAAAAAGGAAAAACCCTAAATATATCGAAAGGAGGAGTTCTTAAATGATTGAATTAACTATGGAGTTAATGAATTCAATGAATATTGGTCGCAGTACAGCAACGCATGTTATTGATTTAGCAGTAGCGGGTGCATCTGCATGGGCTATTGTAGCATCTATTGCAGCTGGCGGAGGTATTATCGCAATTGGAGCAGTTGCAGTTCGTACTTTGATTAAGTCTAAATTGAAAAAACTAGGTTATACTGCATTAGTTGCATGGTAGTTTAATACACAGTTTGTAGAGTAGGTGGTTCCATAACTATTAATGGAGTCACCTATTTGATTTTTATAAATTATATTTAAATCTTACACATAAAATAGTGAATGGTTAATTGTTTCATATTATTATTTAGTGTATTAACCATAAAATTATTTTGGAGGAATAAGAATGAATGAGGAAGTAATAGAGAATAAAAAGTTTCCATGGGGAGCAATGATAGTTTATATAGTAATTTTTCTGAGTGGGATATTTTTCACAACATTTACAATAGAAGTGATACCTTTAGAAGGTTTCGAGGAAGTAGAACCTTTTTCAATAATGAGTACATTGGTAGGCGGAATTATAGGTGCTATTGGAGGATTGATAATTTTAGGTATTCAATACGTTTTTACTAAGTTTCCGACTCAGTGGATATCAAAAGAAAAAAAGGTTTATAAATACGACATCTGGTCAGCTTTATTTTATTCTAGTGCTATAGGAATCGTGATAAACCTCTTAGTACAGGAGTTTAGTATTCAAGATAATTTAACGATTGCCTTATTAGTTGATGTCATTACGACAGGTTTATTCCTGTTTTTCTATTTTTCAGGCGAAGAGAAAGAAGCACATGTCAAGAAATCTATTACGATTGTTCAGATAGCTTGGCTGGCTATAGAAATTATCTTTACTGTGATTTCAATAATGCTATTAAGTAATCTTGGGATTTAAAAGAAAGTAGGTATAAATGTGAAAGCAAAAGACAAAAAAATGCCGAACCGTTCATTCTTGAAGCGGATTGGCGAAAGAAAAGGACTCCTCGCTGTCGGAATTATAGTGGTACTTATACTGATTTTCTTTATTGTTCAGTTCTTTCAGAGCTCTGGTGTGCAAATTGAAGCAGAGGAGATGTATTCAGTACATATTGTGAGAGAAGAAGATCCAATCTTGTTTGAGGGAATGGTAAAGGCTTCAGAGGTTCATGAAGAGTACTATGATCCGTCAAAAGGCGTGATCGCTGAAATTCTGGTGGAAGAGGGACAGGAAGTAGAAGCAGAAACGGAACTATTTACTTATACAAATGAAGAAAACCAACGATTGCTAAATGAACAGAATCGTCAACACAATCGACTAAAAGAACGTCGATCTGAAGCAGAAACAGAACTAGCAAATGCCAAAAATACGTTGGCTACGGCGAATGCAAACATAAAAAAAAACAATCAGAATGTGCAAGCGCCTGTTGAGACAGAAGAAAATTTAGATATGAATGCAGAATTTGAAGCTGCACAAACAGACCTGATGGAATATGAATCAGATAAAGCAGAAGCGGAAGCAATAATCGAAAGTGTTGAGGTGAGTATTCGAGATCTAAATGATCAAATGGAAGATATTGAGTATGAGATTGAAAACTTAAGAAATGCTGTCACGACAACCGTTACAGCAGATTTTTCAGGAGTCGTTGAACTGAACAATACGAATGCGGCAAGTCTAGAGTCTAGTGAACAGCCTATTATTCGCTTATTGTCTAAAGACGTAAAAGTCGAAGCGTCTGTTTCTGAATATGATTACAATAAAATAAAAGAAGAGAGCCTCGTGCAAATCAGTTTGATGAGCTCTGATAAGCAAGTGAACGGGAAAATCAATCAAATCAGTTCTCTACCTATGCAAGCTGATGCAGAAGGCTCTTCTTCTTCAAGATACCAATTTACAGTTATACCAGAAGAGCCTATTCAATATGGATTCTCTGTTCAAGTTGGTTTCAGTGAAGGTGTCATCTATCTGCCGCAGTCTGCTGTGATTAAAGAAGATGGAACTAAAATCGTCTTTGTAAATGTTGACGGAATCGTTGAACGGCGAGAAGTCGAAGTTCGAGAAGAGAGTAATTTCTATATTTTAGATGCTGGATTAGAGATAGACGAAGAATTACTGCTAGACCCAAGTCCCGAGATTGCTGATGGTGATGAAGTTATGGTGATGTATGATTAAGCTAGAAAAAATCAGGAAAGCTTATAAAGCAGATAAAGAGTGGATTCCTGTATTGAAAAATGTCGAAATGGAGGTCAAACAAGGAGACTTTTTAGCGATTATGGGGCCATCTGGTTCAGGTAAATCTACTTTGCTGAATTTAATTGGATTTGTTGACCGTAATTATGATGGAAACTATTTTCTAGAAGGAACTATCGTTACGTCAAAAAATGATGCGGATCTATCTAAACTTAGAAATCAGCGAGTCGGTTTTGTATTCCAGCAATTCAATCTGATTGAGACATTGACGATTGAAGAAAACGTAGAGTTACCTTTGCTGTATGATGGATGGAACTATCGTCAAACTAAAGACAAAGTAACGGAACTCCTTGGAAAGCTGGGAATAGGTGATAAAGGTAAAAAAATGCCTAAACAATTATCAGGTGGGCAACAGCAGAGAGCTGCAATTGCTAGAGCTATTATCAATAATCCGGATTTCATCTTAGCAGATGAGCCCACTGGAGCGCTTGATACACATACATCCAGAGATATTATGAATATATTCAAACAGTTGAATGAAGAAGAAGGAGTTACTATTATTCTAGTCACGCATGATCCGAAGACTGTTGAATATTGTAACCGTATAGTCCGTATGCAAGATGGCGTATTGACTGAAGAAGTGAGGTGAAGAATTGAGCCCGTTAGTGTTCTTTAAAGGTGCATGGAATGCACTGCTTAAAAATAAAAAAAGAAGCTTTCTGACGATGATTGGTATCGTAATTGGAATTGCAGCTGTTAGTACGATTATGTCCATTGGTAGAGGTTTTGAAAACTATGTCGTAGAATCTTTAAATCCTGATGAAGGAGAATTGCTGACAGTAGACATTCAGTTTCAAGCAGACGATGTTGATTGGATGCTTGAAACCAATGAAGATTTTTTTTCTGATATGGACTTTCGAATGATTGAGAATATCACCGGCGTTCAAAGTGTGGAAATAATCAGTATGAATTCAGATTTCGCTTCATTTGATACTGTGATTGAGGGTAAAGAAAATTACATAGAAGCGTCCTTGACAGAGGATAAAGGAAAATCAGTAATTGCTGGGAGGTCACTTGACTTTATCGATAATGAAAAAGAAAATCGTGTGGTTGTTGCGCCATTTTCTCTTGTTGAGAGTCAGTATGAGACTGAAGAAGCAGCTATAGGGAAAGGGCTATTCTTAGGAGATCAACTGTATACAATAGTGGGAATATATGAAGAAGACGTTGATTCTTCAGGTATTTTTGCTGATTTTCTTCCTCAGGAAATCGAAATCCCGAAAAATAGCTACAATCGTTATCATGAAGAAGATTTGATAGAAGATCAGATCAGTATAACAGTTGCCAGAGGCTCACTCCCTTCTGATGTAGCGGAAGCAAGTATTTCGCTACTGGAAGAAGAAGGGTCAATGAATTATAGAGGTACGTATACGCATTTCGACATGTCTGCTCTGGACGATGGATTATCTCAAGTATTAAGAGGTATAACACTATTTATCGCAAGCGTTGCAGGTATATCTTTATTTATTGCTGGAATCGGCGTGATGAATATGATGTACATTTCTGTTTCTGAACGTACAAAAGAAATTGGGATTCGTCGTGCACTGGGTGCTTCTCAGAAAAGTATTCGAGCACAATTCGTTTTAGAAGGCGTTATGATGACTAGTATAGGAGGTATACTTGGATACTTACTTGGCTGGCTATTTTCTTCCATTGCGTCATTCTTTTTACCATTCTCTACAGGATTAGACTTGTTAACGATTCTTGTATCTATAGGAGTCTCTGCACTAGTAGGACTGATTTTTAGTTACGCACCAGCGAATGCGGCAAGTAAGAAAGAAATTATTGATATCATTTAAATTTCAAAAACGAGAGAAGATGATTTTTAAATGGAAAACTATATTCACTTCATGTTAAATAGTTTTTTAAGATAACGATAATTATTCAAAATAGCTGATATTTTTTTCTTTGGTAGTGTAAAATATTTTGTGTAAGATACTAAAAAGCTAATAAAAAGCCAACTAAGACTCCTAACCCAACTAATAAAGTTGTTGAATATTGAGTAAAGTAGAATATCATCGGCGTAACTTACACTCTGGTTGAGTTTTACATATTCATAATACTTTGTTAGATACACGAAATTATATAAAAACGTGTATCGAGAACCCTGTCTTAATAGGGTTTTTTTATATCGCCCGCCAATACATGATTTCGTGGTATAATAAATAAAATCATGTATCACTTTTGTGAGGGGAGAGGGCTTTTAAATGAGTTATAACGTCCAACCATTAAGAACGCAACAAGAAATAAACGACTTTTTATTTTGTTTAAGACGCAATAAAAACGCAGATCGGGATGTTTTTCTGTTTTTGATCGGCATTAATAGCGGTTTGCGCATGTCGGATATCGTTAAATTAAAGAAACAAGACCTTATTTCCTCAAAAAATCCCCGTATTGTCGAGAAAAAAACAGGAAAAACTCGCATTTTGTATTTGAGTAGCCTGCAGGACTTGATCCAGGAGTATACGAAAGACTTAAAGCCAGAGGATTATTTGTTTCCTAGCACCAAAGGTGGTCATGTAGAAGTGAATACGGTCTATCAGATGTTTCAAAAGGTCGCTAAGCTGTTAGGAAGAGACGATATTGGCACGCACACGCTGCGTAAGACGTTTGGTTACCACTATTACAAGAAAACCAAAGACGTGGCCACTCTGATGGAAATATTCGGTCATAGCAGCGAAAAGATCACCAAACGCTATATTGGGATCAATGAAGATGAAATTAGCGAGACATTGCTTAATTTTAGATTAGGATTTTAATGCTACGCACTTTTTTAGCGTGTTTACTTGAGTTAAAGGGTTCTCTTTCGTTAACATTAGAGACACTATGAAAGGACTGAAATAACGTGATAGACAATTATTTAGACCACTATAGAAGATTACTTTCAATAGCTGAAGCGGGGCTATTTTATGGGAAAGATTTATTTGATAAAGAACGATATGAAGAATTACAAGAACTATCATTAAAGTTAATAAGCAATTTGAGCAATGAACCGATTGAAAAATTGAAAAAAATTGTTGATTCTAATGAAGGATACCCTACTCCTAAAATAGATGTTAGAGGTTATATAAAAAAAGATGAAAAAATCTTACTTGTAGAAGATGCTAAGACAAAAAAATGGGCTATGCCGGGTGGTTATGCAGAAGTAGGATTAACGCCTAAAGAAAATGTTATAAAAGAAGTGCTTGAGGAAACTGGATTAATTGTTGAGTCATGTGAGTTGATAGCGGTATTCGATACCAATTTGAGAAAAGATATTCCTCAAATGTTTCAATATTATAAACTAGTTTTTGATTGTACTGTCAATGATGACGGACTATTCAAAGAAAATATAGAAACTTCTGATATGGATTTTTTTACGTTAGATGACTTACCTCCACTATCTTTAAATAGAACAACTAAAGAACAATTAACTAAATTGTCTAGTAGTAAAAATGTCTATTTTGATTAATGAATAGTGCTCATACTCTGAATTAAAGGATTTCTAAAATAGATCCCAATTGTTAGCTATCTTCAAGTAAATTGAATCTATAAATAAGAATCACGTTACATAAAACTCAGTAAGCAAATAAGCCCCTCCATAATAAAATGGAGGGGCTTATTTGCTTAAATACTATTATAAAAAGGCAATGACGTGGATACTCTGATAATAATGTTTGGTCACGCAACAAAAAATTCACGAAAGTTTATATCGGGATAAATGAAATGTAAAATACTTTTATTGCTATAATAGCAGTATTATAAACACTTTTGATAGTGAAACTTCTAAAAATTAACTAAAGTAAATGTAAGGAAATATATGAAAATAGCGACTAGATTAAAACAAAGAAGGAACAATCTACAGACGACACAAGAAGAGACAGCAGAAAAAAATACATGTATCACGGCAAACGATTTCAAGTTGGGGAAATGGCCGGAACTTACCTGATCTCAATAGTCTTCTTTTAATTAGCGAGATTTATTCTATTTTTTTAGATGAATTAATGAAAGGAGATCCTAAAATGGTTAAACAGTTAGATGAAAAAATAAGAAAAGGTAACTATTTTATGTTCTTAGCTGCCTTAAGTGGAGTATTTATTTTATTAACTATTTTTCATTTAATTAGTCCTGGAGAAGTCACTGCGACTTTATTATTTTTTGTAACACTAATAATCGTCTTTTTCTTAGCTATCTTGCTAATTCTTTGGGGACTAATAGGTATAAAAGGTAAAATAAACAACCTATAATTGTTGTCTACCTTACCTTGGTTTTAATGGCATTGAATGCTTGATAGCCTATTACTAGAAATACAATTAGTGAAGCCCCCAAGAATAGCAGTAATGGTGATAAATTTAGAGTTAAACCGCCAAATAAAACGATTAAAAATACCGTTCCAAAAATAATTATTGATTTTAAAATATCATTCATATTCCCACCTACTTTCTAGATTAAAGTATTTTTTACTATAAAGTTAAAGCAAAGTAACTAAAAACGTATAGTGCTACTGAAACAGTTGTTAGTATATACATTGTTTTTTCGAATGATGTTAGTGTTTGGATCTTTCGTTTACTTCGTAAACTTCTATAATAAATGAGTGTACATAGAAGCAGTAAGAGTGTTGCTACTGTTTTTAAATTTTCTAATAAAGTAATCACTAGTAATTCAGTTCTCCTTTTCGTACCTTTATCGTTTTTTAGTAGAGTATTATAAATAAATTATTTTTTGCGATTGTAAATAAATTGTTTGATTGAAATTTTAAGTAGTTTATATATAAAAAAGATTAGTCCAAGGGCTAAAGCTAAGTAACTTAATTGCATTAAAAATTTACCTATAGTCGTCTGAAGTACATTATTTAAAACAAATGTTACAGCTGCATATAAAAATACTAGGATCCAAAAAAAGCTCTTGTTTATTTTCATCGTATCACTCCTTTTAAGGCGACCTTACGACAGAGTCTAATTTGTGGTTATGGCTTTTTTAGCCAGATGAAAATTTGGTTGCTTAAAAATTTTTTTATTCAAAATAATCCTCCTAAAACAAAGTGTACATCTTACATTAAGTAAACCATAGAATAAATTTGGGATAATTCAGGTCCTATTAAATTGTTTTAAAAGTAGTGTAACATTTATTTATGCTATTTTCAGTTGAATAGGGTTCATTGTCTTTTCGAGACATCTGAAATAATTAATACTCCTCCAATTAGCAAACCAATAAACAGCCATAATCCTAAGATAGTAAGGATAACTACTCCAATTACATACCTTGGTGCGTGGCTTAATTCATGGAACAGTTGACTTGTTTCTCCATAATCAAAAATAAGATTTTTGATTCCCTTGAATCCTATGTAAAGTAAGGCATATAAAAACCCTTCTTTTAATCGGCTTACTTTAGTTTTTTCCATTTTCATTGCCACTCCTTTATTCTTCAATTTGTTCTATTTTATTAGGAATTCTCTTTTAATAAATGGTCAGTTGAAACTTGATAATAGGTACTTAATTTAACCAGGTTATCTAAGTCAGGATAGCTGATGTCATTTTCCCATTTTGAAATGGATTGTCTTGAAATATGTAACTCTTCTGCCACATCGTTCTGAGAAAACCCTTTTTTGACTCGACTACTTTTTAATTTTTCGCCTAATAACAATGATCCTCCTCCTTATCTTTACTTATTTCTATTATACTGAAAGTAAGGTTTATTGCCTATAATGCAGTGGTTTACATAGTAGCAACCAATGGTTGCTACTATGTAAACCACTGCGTTCTTTTAATTTCATGAAATTAAATAGATAATAGAATTATGAATTAGACAGTTAGGAGATTAGCTATGGGAGATAGTATAATGAAAAAAGTAACTAAAAGAAGTTGTTACCAGGTTGTATCAATTCTTATTTTTTGTGGGGCTATTTTGGCTGTGTTAAACAACAACCTTATTTTTGGTTATTTTTTAATTATTATGGGCTATTGTTTCCTGCGAAAATCAGATTCAGAATATTGAGGAATCTAATTAATCCTGTCTATCGAATAACAAATAAACTGTATAAACAAATGAATTGAGGTTTTTTTTTGATAAATACTATAAATACTACCTTTCTATCGCTACTTATTTTAGGTAAATTGATTGGCATATTAAATATTTTATTGGGTAGATATACCTCTCCTTTTGTAGGCTATTTTACGGTATCTCCTATTAAATCATACCAAATTAGCCATTTAACTAAAGAAAAACAGACTAAATTTAAACTTTTATCTATCTTAAGTGGATTAATAGATATCTTTGTTTCTATCGTTGTGATTCTAGTTCTCTCAAAAGTAGAAACAGAAGTGATCCTACTCTTAGGATTTCTTCTCTATGCAAATGGTTCTTTTTTTTCTAAATATATGGAAAAAAATTTAAACTTCAACTATTAATTGGACTATCAAAAACTATTATATGAGTATTACTGACAGTGTAAGGATGGATTATATTAGAGAATTATCTAAAAAAAGCACTTGAAAAACGATGAAATCAAAAGAAAAGTGGTTGTAACTAAATACAAAATGAAGTAACTATATAGGTTAGAGGTGAGGTTATGTTTAATAAATATAAAGAATTTACAGAAAAACATCCATATACTTATGTCATACTAATAATGGTATTTACTAGTTTTATTGGTATTTCAATAGAGTATCTAGTAAATAAAGACTTTATTGGTGTAGGACTATATAGCTCCCTAGGGATTACTTTAATTGAAATTTTAAGAGTCAGAAAAAGTAGACAAAAGAGATAAACGTCCAAATAATGGCTATATAGATTTTTACTATTTAAGGAGTTGTAACATTGAAATATACTAGTATTATTATCTGGGTTTTTTTAGTTAGTTATAATAGTGGAGAAATATATAACTTAAACCATGATATATATTATTTTATTATTACCGGTATTTTAAAATTTGTTGGGGCTTTTTTTTTACTATATGTCTTTGAGAAAAAACAAAAAAATAACCACTAAGAACTAACTATCGTCCAGTTTTTAAAACAGCAATTTTATTTTAGGATACTTAACATAATATCAACAGTAAAAAGGCCATCATTCATATATATGAATGATGGCCTTTTGTAATGAAATCAGTTTATCTTTCACTGGATTAAAAGTTAGAATGCTCCTTAAAATAATTGTTAATTCTAAATCAATAATAAACTATTTTAAGTATTTAAGTTACTATTACATGTTCTTTTTAATTCTAAGAATCAATTAAAGTTGCTTTAATATTCTTATAAAGTTCTTTTGCTTCTTCCTGTTGTTCAAGTATCGATCGTTCTTTCTCATATGTGTCAAAATAGATATAGTCAATTTCGTTTAATAAATTTTCAAGTAATATATTCTTTTTGTTGGGACTTAATTTTTCTGAAAGAATAATTGAATTATAATTAGAACGAAAATCTTCAATTGTCGGCACCAAAATCTCCCTCTTTCTTTTAAATTACTACTTTAAGACTATCAATAATAGTGATTGTTTCCTATCAACCAGTGGTTGCTTTTTAGCACCTATTGATTTACATCAGGATAAGAACAATCAAAAAGAGTTCTCAGTAATGAGCTACTCTATAAAGTACAAAGCATAAGAAGTAGTGGTGCCACTTGTTCAAAAAAGGAAATAATTAAGCATGCTCCTGTTGATTTTTCAATTACAAATTTTTTATGACATTAATAATTAATAATTGCTCATTTAAATAAAATAAAGCGTTATTAATACAATCTAATCTGTTATATTTTATATGTTACTAAAAAATGTATGGAGGGATTCATTTGAAAAAAATAGTTTTTCTTTTAGGTTGGTTCACTTTTTTTAGTTTTATCACTACTGCAAAGGTACATGCTGAAGAAAATGTTTCCTCATTAGAAGATAGTGTCGTTTATGACATGAAACAAGGTGGAGTAAAGCAATTCGAAGTTGAAGATGATCAAGGAGAGACCTACACTATTACCATTGAAGAAGAACCCCAATTTTCCATTATGGCAACTAGTGTCAAGAATGGTACATATAAAATTACGAAAGAAAAAGCTTTACAATGGAAAGCAAGTTATAAGATTGACGTAAGTAACCATAAAATTACAAGAGCCCATTCTGCTTCGGCAGTAGCCTACACAGGGAGGTTTAAGAGTTCACAATTGAAAGTAGATAACGCTACACAAGCCACCTATTATTTGAAACGAAAGTTACTAATTGGCGAAGCATCCACAAACTTAAGAGCTAAATTATCTGGCGGCAGTATTTCTATAACCTATTAAGGGCTACTCGCCAAGATACTCAACAGTGGTTGTTCCTCCCCATCCTAAAGTATCTGTTACAAGACTATAAATAACGAATAGATTAACGAGCAAACAACAAGCACACGCAAAATAAATAATCTTATGTAGTGTGTTTGTTTTTTTATTTCGTTTGATTACAATTGGGGCTACAAAGATACCATATGGAGCAATTAGAAAACCCACAAAAGTAAGAATCAACAGTATTAGACCTTCGTCTTTATCTGTATCTCCATGAATAAAAACTAATTTGTGAACATTATTTTCAGTTTCCCCTTTATTTTCCTCTATTTCTTTTTTTAGTTTCTGATCCTCTTTTAATAATTCGTCAATTGAAACGTCGTAATAGGTACTTAACTTTGCTAAATTATCCAAATCAGGGTAACTATTGCCATTTTCCCATTTTGAAATAGACTGTCTTGAAATATGTAAATGCTTTGCTACATCTCCTTGCGAATACCTTTTATTCATTCTACTTTGCTTTAATCGTTCTCCTAATACCATCTGTCTTCCTCCTTTTTTTCCTTATTGCTCTATCATACCGAAAGTAAAGATTATTGACCATAAGCTAAAAGTTACAAGGTGGCAACCAATTAGCTAAGTGTCATTTTTAAAATTATTGGGAAGTTGTTGAATTTCAGATTAGGATTTTAGTATACTTCAGGTCATTTTGGTTAGACCTTTAAAAATTTAATCTTTAAAGGTCTAACCTTTTCTATTGATATGCTATTATTTAAATGATAATATATTCATGTATAAATCTAATTTAACTTGCTCTTCTGAATGAGAGCTACTTAAATCTGAACAGGCGGTGTACCTATTGAGGTATGTGCAGCCGGATCACCGGTGTGTGATAGCAGAGTAGTGCCAAAAAGGTACACCTGTGGGACAGTAATACTGTGCTATAGGTATGCCTTTTTTTGTTTTTATTTTTATTGAGAAGGGAAAATCTAGCTACTAAATGGATAATATTTATAGAAAGGAAGAGGGAAATGTTGAAATTTTTAAGTAACACACGTTCAGGTCAATTTTTAATGATTGGAATTTTTTTTACGATTAGTGGTTTTGTTTTGAATTCATTAGGAGGATTTTATAGTCAATTTTCCTTTTACTTTGCAATTTTATTTTTAGGTTTCTTTTCGGCAAAAAAAGCCCTAATAGAAACAATTCATTCTAAAGCTCCAAATGTTGATTTGCTTATGATTTTAGCGGCTTTAGGTGCATGCTTAATCAGTTATGAATCAGAAGGAGCTATACTATTATTAATTTTTGCAGGATCAGAAGCCTTAGAATCATATGCTACTAATAAATCGAAAAGTGCTATTTCTGAATTAATGTCCCATGTTCCAGCTGTAGCTCAATTACTTAAAAAAAATGGTGAAGTTGTTGAGGTACCTACTAACACCTTAAAAGTTGGTGATACCGTAGTAATTTCGAAAGGAGCTCAAATACCTATCGATGGGTATACGGATCGGAAGACACAAATCAATGAAGCAAGTCTTACTGGAGAATCATTACCTGTTGAAAAGGAAAACGGAGATGAAGTTTTTTCTGGGACCTTCAATGAAGGTAATGCATTTCATCTTAAAGTGAATAAAACGAGTGATCAAACTGTTTTTTCAAATATTATTCGCATGGTGGAAGAAGCACAAAAAAGACCCTCGAAAATCTCAAAAATTATTGATCGATTTGAAACGAAATATGTAATTGCTGTTCTAATTATTGTACCCATTTTTATTGTTATCCTCTATACTATTAATGGATTTAGCTTTCAAGAAGCTTTTTACCGAGGAATGGTTTTACTAACCGTTGCTAGCCCATGTGCTTTGGTCGCTTCTGCTACACCAGCAACCCTTAGTGCCATAAGCAATGGGGCAAAAAATGGGGTACTAGTTAAAGGTGGGGCAGCGATGGAATCTTTGAACACGATGGATATTTTGTATAGTGATAAAACAGGGACATTGACACTTGGTGATTTCACAGTATTAGATTATGAAGTTCCAGATGATGTTCTTAATGAAGTAATCTATATGGAACAACAATCTAATCATCCTATAGCCAATGCGATTGTTGCAGCTTTCAAAGATAGAACCTTTAAAGACGTTGATACTACAGAACCTGTGGAAGAAATAGCTGGATCAGGTGTTAGAAAAGGAACAATCACAATAGGCAAACCAAGCGATTTTTGTGAGTACTCTGATAAAAATCATTATCTTGATAAATTAACAGAAGAAAATACGACTATTATTGTAGCAAAGGGCACAGAAATTGTTGGATATATTTCTCTTTCTGACCAAATACGATATGAAGCAATAAAAGCAGTAGCAGGTTTTCAAAAAGCAGGCGTTCAAGTATTGCTATTAACTGGTGATAATGAAAAAGTAGCTTCAAAAGTTGCTAAAGAAGTCAAAATAAATGACTATGTAGCAAACTGTCTGCCAGAAGATAAAATCAATTACATTTTAAAAAGCCAGCAAGATAAAAAGGTAGTTGGAATGGTTGGAGACGGAATCAATGATGCACCAGCATTAGCGAATGCTGATATTGGTATTGCTATGGGTAGCGGCTCCTCAGTAGCAATAGAATCTGCTGATATCGTAATCGTAAAAAATGATTTAGCTAAATTACTTTACACTTATCATTTAAGTAGACGATTAAACCGTATTATTAAGCAAAATATTATCTTTTCAATCAGTGTCATTGTCATTTTGATTTTCTTAAATCTTTTAGGGTATTTAGATTTACCATTAGGTGTTGTTTTCCATGAAAGTTCAACAATTTTAGTTATCTTGAACGGACTACGCTTATTGCAAAAGGAGAAAAAGTGAAGCCTAATCAAAATAAAAAAACAGAACTCCAAATTAATGGCGTTCTGTTTTTTGCGTTCCTTTGAAATAAAATGAGAAAATAGCCAAATATAAAAAAAACAAACTAATAAAAAGAAATATTGAATAAATTTTTCACATAATTTAAGTAGAAAAAGTTATTTTAAGATTTTATTGAAATTTAAGCTTATCCAAAAGGAAAAACGACTTTAAAGTACTGTTATAAATAGTGAATAAATAAAAGGAATTCGTTTAATAGTGAATTTTATAGTTGTATTGTGAAAAAAATACGAGAAACATAAGAAAATCGTTTACATCTTCAAGGGAACGCTGAGGTAAAACGCTTTACAAGTGTTTTTTTTAGCGGTACATTAGTTGTGAAACGCGTGAAAGCGTATTACATTATTGGAGGGAATAAAATGACGAAAGAATATATTATGTCGATTGATCAAGGTACTACTAGTTCTAGAGCAATCATATTTGATAAAGCAGGAAACCCCAAATGGAGTTCTCAAAAAGAATTCACTCAACATTTTCCTCAACCAGGTTGGGTAGAGCATGATGCGAACGAAATTTGGATTTCAGTTTTATCAGTCATTGCAGGCGTTTTGATTGAATCTGGATTAAAACCATCTGATATTGATAGTATTGGAATTACCAACCAACGTGAAACAACCGTTGTTTGGGATAAAGCAACTGGTAGACCAATTTACCGCGCCATTGTATGGCAATCAAAACAAACAAATGATATTGCAGATCAATTAAAACAAGATGGACATACAAAATTAATTAAAGATAAAACGGGATTAGTAATCGATTCTTACTTCTCAGCAACTAAAATTAAGTGGATCTTGGATCATGTTGAAGGATCACGAAAACGTGCTCAAAAAGGCGAACTCTTATTTGGAACAATCGACTCTTGGCTGGTGTGGAAATTAACAGGCGGAAAAGCTCATGTTACTGATTATTCAAATGCAAGCCGTACGATGCTGTTTAATATTTATGACCTAAAATGGGATGAAGATATTTTAGCATTACTAGATATTCCCAAAGAAATGTTGCCAGAAGTAAAATCTTCTTCAGAAGTATATGGCAAAACGATTCCAGAACATTTCTATGGTGGACAAATTCCAATTGCCGGTATGGCAGGTGACCAACAAGCCGCGTTATTCGGTCAAGTAGGATATGAAAAAGGAATGGTTAAAAACACTTATGGCACAGGTGCCTTTATTATTATGAACACCGGAAAAGAACCAATTAAATCAGACAATGGACTGCTTACATCGATTGCTTATGGTTTAAACGGTGAAATCACTTACGCCTTAGAAGGTAGTATTTTTGTAGCTGGATCAGCACTCCAATGGCTAAGAGATGGAATGAGAATGTTCAGAACAGCTCCAGAATCAGAAGAGTATGCTAAAAAAGTGGAGTCAACAGAAAATGTATATGTCGTACCAGCATTTACAGGATTAGGAGCCCCTTATTGGGATCAAGATGCTCGTGGAGCTGTCTTTGGTTTAACACGTGGTACAACGAAAGAACACTTCATCAGAGCAACACTTGAATCATTGGCTTACCAAACAAAAGATGTTGTAGATACAATGAATAAAGAATCAGGCATTCCAATTAAAACATTGCGTGTGGATGGTGGAGCATCGAAAAATGACTTCCTGATGCAATTCCAAGCAGATATTTTAGACACTAAAATTGAACGCTCTAAAATCAGTGAAACAACAGCTCTAGGTGCTGCTTACCTTGCTGGATTAGCAACAGGATTTTGGAAAGACCAAGATGAAATCAAAAAATATTGGGAAAAAGATGCTACATTTGAACCAGATATGGAAGAAGAAGAACGTGAAGATTTGTATGCAGGTTGGCAATCAGCTGTAGAAGCTACACGAGTATTCAAACATAAATCTAAAAGAAAAGATAAATAAGACCTAGCGGGAATAAATCGTTATTTTTGAGTAATTTAAGATTTAAAGATAGAATGGAAAAGCGCATCTTTTATTTAGGATGTTCTTTTTCATTCTATTTAAACTGTTAAAAGGAAAATAAGATATATTATATAGTCGAAAAAATGTGGTTATTATTTAGGAGGCAGCATATGAGTAAAAAATATATCATGTCAATCAGTCAAGGAACAGATATGACGAAAGCAATTTTGTTTGATGAAAAAGGCAATCAAAAATGGAGTTCACAAAAAGAAATCACACAAAATTTCCCTGCTCCAGGTTGGGTAGAACAAAATGCAAATGAGATATGGTTATCTGTATTGTCTGTTATTGCAGGAGTATTAATTGAATCGGGAGTAAAACCAGCAGACATTAATAGCGTGGGCATTACCAATCAACGTGAGACAACTGTTGTTTGGGACAAAGCAACTGGTAGGCCTATTTATCAAGCTATCGGGTGGCAATCTAAGCAAACCAATGAAATCGCAAAACAATTAAGAGAAGATGGTCATGAAGACTATATTCATAATAAAACAGGATTAGTAGTTGATTCTTATTTCTCAGCAACTAAAATCAAATGGATATTGGATCATGTTAAAGGATCAAGAGAACGTGCTCAAAAAGGCGAACTTTTATTTGGAACAATCGATTCTTGGTTGGTCTGGAAATTAACAGGCGGAAAAGCACATGTTACCGATTATTCAAATGCAAGCCGTACGATGCTGTTTAATATCTATGACCTAAAATGGGATGAAGATATTTTAGCATTACTAGATATTCCGAAAGAAATGTTGCCAGAAGTGAAATCGTCTTCTGAAGTTTATGGAACTACCGTACCCTCACATTTCTATGGTGGAGAAGTCCCAATTGCGAGTATGGCAATTGATCAACAAGCAGCTTTGTTGGGGCATGAAGGACATGAAGAAGGTATGGTTAACGCAACCTATGGTACAGGTGCCTTTATTATTATGAATACGGGTACTAAGCCGATTAAATCAGATAACGGATTATTGACTTCTATAGCATATGGGATTAATGGTGAGATCACATACACGTTAGAGGGGAGTATCTTTGTGGCTGGATCCGCATTGCAGTGGTTAAGAGATGGACTTAGAATGGTTAAAACAACGCCTGACACTGAATCGTATGCCAAAAAAGTAACGTCAACGGACAATGTCTACGTAGTGCCTTCATTTACTGGTTTAGCAGCACCATATTGGGATCAAGATGCACAAGGATCAATCTTAGGTTTAACTCGTGGAACAACGAAAGAACACTTTATTCGTGCGACATTAGAATCTCTGGCATACCAAATAAAAACAGTTGTAGATACGATGAATGAAGAATCAGGTATTCCAATTGAAGTGTTACGTGTGAATGGTGGAGCAGCTCAAAACGACTTTTTAATGCAATTTCAATCCGATATGTTAGACAAACGTGTTGAACGCCAAAAAGAAACCGAAACGGCAAATTTAGGAGCTGCATATTTGGCAGGTTTGGCAACGGGATTTTGGAAAGATGGAAATGAAGTCAAGAAAACTTGGGAAAAAGATGCCTCGTATGATCCTGATATGGAAGAATCTGTACGAGAAGATTTATATGCCGGTTGGCAATCAGCTGTCGAAGCAACAAAGGCATTCAAACACAAACCTTTAAGAAAAAAATAAACTTTAATCACAGGTGTTTAAAATAGTTAGAGGAGGAAATAATATGGCATTTTCAGCAAAAACTAGACAAGAAAATATCGAAAAATTAAAATCCACTCAACTGGATCTACTCATTATAGGAGGGGGCATCACTGGTGCTGGGATCACTGTAGAAGCTGGAGCTAAAGGTTTAGCAAATGGTTTAATTGAGATGGGCGATTTTGCATCGGGTACAAGTAGCCGTTCAACAAAATTGATTCATGGTGGATTACGTTATTTGAAACAGTTTGATGTGGAAAATGTTGCAGAGGTTTCTAGAGAACGTGAAATTATCTATAACAATGCTGCACATATTGTTCATCCCACACCTATGATATTGCCTATCTATGATGAGCAAGGGGCTTCATTTTCTTCATTTTCTGCAGAAGTAGCTTTGAAATTATATGATGAATTATCGGATGTTCAAGAAGAGTACAAAAATTATTTTTTAGATAAAGACGCAACCTTAGAACGTGAACCAGCGCTTAAAAAGGAAGATTTGTTACAAGCTGGAGTTTATCTAGACTACACTTCGGATGATGCCAGAATCACGACAGAATTAATGAAAAAAGCGAATGAATTTGGTTCTATTATTGCTAATTATGTTAAAGCTGTTGATTTTATATTTGATGATCAACAAAAAGTAGCTGGCGTAAAAGCCCAAGATGTAGTGACTGGGGAACAATTTGACATTAAAGCTGACATTATTATGAATGCTACCGGCCCATGGTCAGATGAAACCAGAGAAAAGAGTGCAGCAGAATCTGAACAAAGAATGCGCCCAACGAAAGGGGTTCATTTAGTTGTTCCTGAAGAACGTTTGCATGTGAATGGTCCTATTTATACTGATTCTAGTTTTTTCGATAATCGTATGATTTTTATTATTCCACGTAATGGGAAAACATATTTTGGAACAACGGATACGGACTATACTGGTGACATCAATCATCCAACAGTTTCCCAAGAAGATATCGATTACTTGTTAAAAGCGGTAAACTATCGATTTCCAGAAGCTAAATTAACCGCATCAGATATTGAAGCAAGTTGGGCTGGATTGAGACCCTTGATTGCAGAAAGCGGCGGGAAAAATCCATCAGCAGTATCTAGAGGAAGTTCATTAACAGAATCTGAAAATGGGTTAATCACGATTGCGGGAGGGAAATTAACCGATTACCGTAAGATGGCTGAGGGATCGTTAAAATTAATTTCAAAACGTTTGAAAGAAAAAACGGGTAAAGAATACCCTGAAGTAGATACTAAAGTAGTTAAATTATCAGGCGGAGATGTTCCTTTAGGAAGTAAGTTTGATGCTTATGTTGAAGAACAAGCTAAAAAAGGAATGGAAACAGGTCTTTCAAAAGAAGAAGCAGAAAAATTAGTCAGATGGTTTGGTTCAAATGCTAGCGAAATTTTTGATCGAGCTAACTCTTTCACAAAACCTGCTAACTTAGATTTAGGGGATGCGCTATTTCTTATCTACACTTTAGAAAATGAAATGGCTCTAACACCTACAGATTTCTTTGATCGTAGAACAGAAAGCATTTTATTTGATCATCATCATGTTCTTGAGACAAAAGAAGCTGTTGTTGAATTTATGACTTACTATTATCAATGGGATGCAACAACAAAAGAAAAAATGGTTGCAGAATTAGAAGAAACGATTGCTGAAGCTGATCTTTCAAATTTATAACGAATTAGGAGAGGGTGAGATAAAAGTCTCATTCTCTTTTTGTGATCCTAGTACTTATTTTAGTATGTGTTCAAAAAAAAACTTGCTTTCCATGAAAAAGGAAAGGCAAGTTTTTAGTATCATTTTAATGATACGATCTTAATCAAAATCTATAGAAGAGTTGTCTTCTGCAATCGTGTTTTTTTCTTGACGTGCATGCAATTTTTTCATAACAAATCGTGCAGGTGGTTGAGCAATCAAAAGCTCACAAAATAAAGCGATACAAAAATTTCTAGGCCAATGTGATAATGATTCAAATGAAGATAAGGCGAAACCTTTTCCAAGCATAGTGCCAATGACTGTCATAATCAATGACATCCCAATAACAGTAAAAAAGATGGTAAATAATATTTTTGCGTTAAATCCATCGGTGTCATCGGAAAAAGTTTGCACTAATTTTTCTGCAATACGTCCAATAACGAGTACTTCTAGCAGCATAGCAATGATCAAGATAATAGGAAAAGATTTAAGAATAATCATGAATACTTCTGTATCAAGTTTTCCAAATTCTAGACCAATGTTTACTGTGCTCATAACTATAACAGTTATAGTGCAAATAATAAGACCGTATAACATTCCTTCTTTAGCATTGTGGGGCAATCTGTTTTCTTTTACTTCTTTAATAGTAAAAAACTCCTTTTTTGTGTATCTATAAGAAGTGTATCAGACATTATAGCTCTTTCGTAAGTAAAATTTTCATGAAAATTACATGAAAATATAAATACGTTTTTCAACCAAAATAAAGAACCGCTCTCCATTATAGAGAGTGGTTCTTTATTTAGTTAAATGGTATTATTTTATTTTTAAGGTGATCAATTGTTCTTCAATAGCATCTAATGGAGCTTCCGCTTGCAATAAAGCAGCTGCAGTATAGGCACTTTCAATTAAAGCAGTGTCATATAAATTAACGGTCTTATCAGAGGTCTCAATCGCTAGTTCTAAATTCATTTTAGCACTGCCTAAGTCATAAAAAGCCAGAATCTTTTCTTCGTTAAATGAAGATAAAACTTCTTCAATTCGATCAAAGCTGGTTCCAATTCCACCTTCTGGAGTTCCACCAGCACTTTTAACAGTGACATCTTTAGCAACTTCACTGATTAACTTCGCTAAGCCATCGGCAATTTCGGATACGTGAGAAACTATCAATACGCCATACTCTTTACTCATCGTAAACACCTGCTTTCATCATTGTTTTAAACAGATAGCTGCTAGACATAGCACCTGGGTCAATATGGCCGATAGAGCGTGCGCCTAAATATGATGCACGTCCTTTAGTAGCTTTCATATCTATCGTTTTTTCAACAGTTTCGTCAATAAAAGAACTCGTTAAAGTTTTTGATTTTACAGCTTCAACAACCGGAATCCACTCGTCGACCATGGTTTTTTCTCCTGCCACAGCTTTACCACGTTTTTGGATGCCTTCTAATCCGGCTTCTAAGACGGTAGCTAGGTCATCACTGTCTTGGCTAGCCTTAGCCATGTTAATGAAAGCAGAACCTAGTAGTGGGCCTGAAGCTCCTCCAACTTTGCTGACCAGAGTCATTCCGGTTACTTTAAGAAGGTCAGGTAACGTTTCAGGGTTTTTAGTTTGTAACGCTTCAGTTAGTGCGTTAGCTCCGCGAGCAAGATTGTTTCCGTGGTCACCATCCCCAATAGCAGTATCTAATTCACTAAGATAATCTTTATTTTCTAAAATTTGTTCAATAAAAAGGTCAATCCATTTTTTTGCAGTTTCTTGAGTTAACATAAATTTTTGTTCCCCTTTCTTTACCAAGCAATTGTTGTTACGGGTGCATTTAAATACTCTAACCAACTAGAATCTTCTAATTTGACCAAAGTCAGAGAAAGACCTTCCATATCAATAGAAGTCATGTAGTCGCCAACTTTTCTGAAGTCTAACGTTAGTCCTTCATCTGTTAACAATTGTTTCACATCATTCATAAAAATAAATTGTTCCATCAATGGAGTTCCACCCATACCGTTAACTAAAACGGCAAAGGAATCCCCTTTTTGCCATTGAAATTCTTTTTTCAATTGATTCACCAATTCTTTAGCTAAGGTAGCAGAAGGTTGAAGTTTTTCTCTGCGGTAACCTGGTTCGCCATGAATACCTACGCCGAATTCAATTTCATCAGCTTCTAATTCAAATCCTGGTTTACCAACTTCTGGTACAGTTGCAGGATTTAATGCAACACCTAAAGATTTTACAGTTGGGATAAGTTTGTCTGCTAATGTTTTGATTTCTGTTAAAGATAAGCCTTCTTCAGCAGCGGCACCTAAAATTTTGTGAACTAAAACAGTACCAGCAATTCCACGCTTTCCAGCAGTATATGTGCTGTCTTCAACGGCAATATCATCATCTACTACGATATAATCAACTTCAATGTCTTCCATTTCTGCTAACTCTTTAGCCATATCAAAGTTCATAATATCTCCAGAATAGTTTTTAATAATTAAGAATACGCCTTTTCCTTCATCACTAGCCTTAATGCCTTCTAATATTTGGTCAGGAGTTGGAGAGGTGAATACCTCACCACAAACGGCAGCTGACAACATCCCTTTTCCGACAAAACCAGCATGAGAAGGTTCATGTCCGCTTCCGCCACCACTTACTAAACCAACTTTTCCTGTATGTTCAACTTTACGATGAATGACAGATGTTTCAGGTAAGCGTTCAACTAAATCTTCATAGGCAAAGACTAATCCACTGAGCATTTCATCTAAAATATTTGATGGATCATTGATGATTTTTTTCATTTGTTCCAGACCCCCTAGAGTATTTTTTGATTGACTTCATTATCATTGTAATCGTTTTTAAAGCAAAGAACAAAGCAAACGATTGGTGAGGTTGACAAATCAGCCGATTTATAAAAAAGGCGTTCCAATTATAAACAGAATGGAAAAATAAAGGGCTGGTTTCAAGTTGTTTTGGTATACTAGTAATAGATACCTTAATTAGGAATCAAAAGGATTGTGCGTGGTAATAAAGGGTGAGAGGAGAGCTTACGATGGATAATCAAATGCAGTTGTATTCGCTTGTGAAAAAACTTTATCAAGCTGGTTTCTGGGAAGATTATTGGGATAATGATATCATTGGTATACAATTGGTTGGTTATAAGGAACCAGTTTTTATTTCCGTTTTAGGGAAAGCTGAACAGAATTTCGGTTTCTTAATTTATCGTAATTTAGAAGAACTGTCTTATTTTTTTGAAACACGCAAGAGAGCTGAGTTTCGTGAATTTAGTTCGGTAATGGAGATGCTCCAAACTCAAAAATGTATTTCTTTACACTTTGAAGATCGTCAAAAAATTCCCAAAGAAGAATATAAAAAAATAAAAGCTAGCGGCATAACTTTTAGAGGGAAAAAAGCATGGCCGGTCTTTACAGACTATAAACCAGGGTATTACCCGTTTACAATAGAGGAAAACGATGTCCCTTTCTTGATAGCTGTTTTTGAAAAGCTAATGGAAACAGCACGGGATTTCCGAGCATCTTTACAGGTTTATGAAAAGGAACAAGAAATCTACGAAGTTTTAATGCGGAGCTATAAAACAGACGGTTCATATAAAGATGGTTTTTATGTAGTTCCAAAAGCGATTGTAGAAGGGATAGTTGATAATGAAATAAACTATGCCACTATTAAGCTGACAGAATTTGAGATGAAGCGAGCGAATACTCAAAAAATGGAACATACTATTTGGGAATTAGATATTGATTTTGTTGGAGTACCTGTTGTTCCGCCAAGTGGAGGGCGGCCAATTTTTCCTTGTTTGCTATTGGTAGCAGATAGTCAAAAGGGTGAACTCATTTGTAGTGAATTTATCAAACCACAAAATATTGAAAAAATTCAACGTATTGTTCTCCAACTCATCGTGGTGCAAAATGGTAGACCACCAAAGATTGTCATAGATGCAGATCGGTATGTTAAAATTGCAACGTATTTAGAAAGAATGTTAACGACATTAGATATCGAATTGGTACCAATTCAAAAACTACCTTTATTATCCGTTGTTAAAGAAGACATGTTAGAATATTTTAAAGAGTAATTTTTAAGCAATCAAAAATGGAGGCCAATAATGAAAACTCTAGTAATCCTATCTCATCCTGAAATTAAGGAGTCGGGAAGTCAGCAGTATTTGCTGAGTTCAATTCCTGAAAATAAAAATATAACCGTTCATCATTTGGAATCTATTTATTCTGATTTCAACATAGACGTAGAAAAAGAACAAGAGCTGTTAAAAAGACACGATCGAATCATTTTTCAATTTCCTTTTTACTGGTATACAGCTCCTGCATTATTGAAAAAATGGCAAGATGATGTACTGGCAGATGGTTTTGCCTATGGTAAGAAAGGGAAAGCATTAATAGGAAAAGAATTTGGGTTAGTATTGAGTATTGGTGTGAAAAAAGAAGAATACCAACCTGGAGGACGTGAAGGATTCAGTATTGATGAATTAACAAAACCCTTTCAAGCGATGGCACTGAAGACTGGAATGATGTTTCTTAAAACATTGCCTATTTTTCAATTTAGTTATTTAACAGAAAATCAGAAAATGAGTCTATTGATTCGCTACCAGCAATATTTAACTCGTGAAAAAGATGATAGTTTAGAAGCTCGAGAAAGATGGTTTATCCAAGAACTATCAGAGACGGATGTGACTAAATTAAATAATGGAGATCAATTCGTTCTGGATCAAGCAATAGAATTTATAGAAGAAAATAGAGATACAATAGATGAATTGAAGATTGTTTTAGATCAAATGAATTAGCTTGTTAAGGAGGTCGGTAAATGAAATGGAACAAAAAGAGTGGTTGATTCAAGAGTTGGAACGACTAATTCAAACAAGTCGTGATTACAAGCAAAAAGCATTATTAAAAGCTGTGATTGCTTTAATTGATGAGCAAGTTGAACGAATTAGACAAATGGAAGGCGAATTGGATGGAACCTTATGGAGTCCGCGCAATTGGAATGAGTAAGATAAGACAAAAAAAGCTATAAAAAACAGGCAACCATAAACATGGCTGCCTGTTTTTTATAGCAAGAACTGATTTTTACTGTTGGTCTAATTCTCAATTTTTTGTACGAAGAGAATCTAGAAAGAAGCGGTTATGAGAAACGATAATAAATAAAGGAACCATTCTATTCTTTCAGTTTTGATCGGACATAAGAATAGTTTCCTAGATATTTTACAAGGTGTTCATTTTGCAAAAGATAAGTTGTATCAAAAAATTTATCTAAAAAATAGCGATCATGTGAAACAGCAATAATCGTTCCTTTAAACTGGCTTAAGGCTTCTTCAATCATTTCTTTGGAGTCAATATCCAAATGGTTAGTAGGTTCATCCAAAATAAGAACGTTATGATTTAAATGAACGAGCTGTGCCCACCTTAAACGCATTCTTTCCCCACCAGATAGTTGATTCATTTTTTTAAAGACATCTTGTCCGTAAAATAAAAATTTTGCTAAAATATGCCTTGCTGCACCTTCTGAAACGGAAATTTTATCGCGAAACTCTTCGATCACTGTAAATTGAGTAGACATTTCAAAGGCATGTTGGGAGAGATAGCCGATGGACAGAGAAGAGCCTACTTCAACGCTTCCAGTATCCGGTTTGATTTTTCCGAGTAATAGATTTAGTAAAGTGCTTTTTCCAGTTCCGTTGGCCCCAACAATGGCGATACGATCTTGATAGTGAACGTGAAGTTCAAGATTTTCAAATAATAACTTCTCTCCATAGTGTTTACTGACTCCATTTAACTGAAAGAGATCTTTACTAGACCGCTTTTTAGTCGTTAATTGAACCTCCATTTTATGTTGCTCAAGAAGTGGTTTTTTGACTAACTCAATTCTAGCCAAAGCCTTTTCCATATTTTTTGCACGGCGGTGCATTGCATCGCTTGGTGGATTAGAACGGTTTGCCCATTCTTTTAAGCGTTTGATGGCTTCTTTCATTTTTTTTATTTTTTTCTGCTGATCTTGATAATCTTGAAATTCGTTTAGTATTCGTTTTTCTCGTTCCTTAACATAATCAGAGTAATTTCCAAAATAATAATGCAGTTCTCCTTGTTCAATCTCAACAATCTCCTGTACAACATCATCTAAAAAGTAGCGATCATGTGAAACTATGATGATTGCTCCATCATAGTTCTTCACAAACTGAGTCAACCATTCAATAGCTAGAATATCTAAATGATTTGTGGGTTCATCAAGCAAAAGTAAATCAGGGTGTTCCAGTAAAATTTTTGCTAAACCAACTTTTGTCCGTTCTCCGCCACTCAAGGTTTTCCACTCTTTTTCCAGTAGAGCGTCAATGTGCAAGCCACTTGTTACGCGGCGAATGGAAGCATCAACCTCGTATCCGCCTAGTTCTTCAAAATCTTGCTGCAATTGTCCATATTGATCTAAAAGCTTTTCTAAAGGAGCGTTAGGGTCTGACATTTTTAAACTGAGTTGCTCCATTTTATTCTCCAAAAGAAAAATGTCAGCGAAGCTTTTTGCTAAAATTTTATATACCAATAGATGATCATCTTGTTTTGGAAGTTGAGCAAGCATGCCAACGGTTAAGTTTTTTTGCCAAGAGATCTTGCCATTACTAGGCTGCTCAATACCAGCAATGAGTTTGAGTAAGGTTGTTTTTCCTTCACCATTTTGTCCAATCAAACCAATCTTTTTTGAGGTAGTAATATCCAGACTTAAATTACTAAAAATCGTGTCAGCTCCATAAGTTTGTGTTACATTTTTCATATTAAATAGACTCATTTTTTAATTCCTCCGTTTACCGGAAACAGCAAAAAAAGAGAGGGGAAAAGACCTCTCTTTTTAGAAACAACGGCGTATAAAAATACTCCTTAAAGAAGTACAACGTGTCGTAAAAAGATGCTTTTTCTGGCTTTTCCATTTTAATTTAGTTAAAAAAGGGCATACTTCACCAATTTCTACTAAACAGCGGAAAATTCGGCACGGATAACATATAAAAATGCTGTTTCTTTATTTGTTATAACGTTCCAACCAGTCATTAACATCTTTTCACCTCCTTAAATTCTAATCATTTATTCATTATAGTATACTATATAACTGGCATTAGTAAAAGAAATTGGGGGAAAACTAACTCAAGAATGATAAAACCAATAGAATACTAGTATTCTATTTTCTGTTATTGGGTAAATCTTTGTGAATTTTGGTATCGATTGTTTGTAAAAAACAGGTATAATAGGAAAAAAAGGAGGAGTAGAGAGAATGAAAAGAGAAAGTACAGCAGACTATGACATAAAAATGGAAAATGTCCGTTATTCTGCTCCTCAACGGTATTATGGAACAAGAATCTTATTTGTTATTAAAGGATCTGCAACTATTTCATTTGGAGGACGTAATTTTGAAATGGAAGAAAATGATATTTTAATTGTTAATCGTACCAATAACTATTCCGTAATGGGAAGTGAAGATAATTGCATTATTTCACTTAGCATTTCTAGTCAGTTTTTTGTGACTCATTATAAGGAATACTTTCATTACAATTTTTTCTGTTTTTCACAGGAATTAGATCCTGGCAGAGAAGGAATGATTGCTCAATTAAGACGATGGCTATCTGAAATCATGATTGCAGATTCTAGGAAAGATGAGAGCAATACGCTGGAGATTCGGAGCAACTTGTATCAAATTATGTTACTGATGACTCGCTTTTTTAAAAGAGAAGCTCCACATTGGAAAGGTGTGGATACAAGTGATGAACGAATCGCACGAATTATTCAGTTAATTGAACAGAGGTATGCAGAACCGCTGACCCTTTCTGAGTTAGCAGAACATGAAAACCTGTCTTCTTCATATCTATCGCGCTATTTCAAGCAAATGACAGGTATGGGATTTTTAAATTACCTAAATCAAGTTCGTTTAAAACATAGCCTAGATGACTTATTGTATACTTCAGATAATTTATTTCAAATAGCGATGAAAAATGGTTTTTCGACTGCAAAAAACTACACGGTCGTTTTTAAAACGATTTATAACCAAACACCTGCTCAGTATCGAAAAGAACACCAACATGAACAATTAGAACAGCATGAAGCATTGATCAACAAAGTTGAAGCTCACACAGTTCTTGATTCTCCTGCTATTTTAGATAGACTGGCTAGTTATTTAGATGAAGGAATAGATCAAAGTTATACGATAGATGAAGAACACCTTGAAGAACGTAGAATTGTTCTAAATAGTGAAGGTGAGCAAGAGTTAAAACATGAAAAGCACATCATATTTATTGGTGAATTAAAAGAATTATTAAATGAAAATGTTAAAAAACAATTAATTTTAACCAAGCAACAAATGCGTGTAGACTTTGTAGGGATTCAAAAACTCTTTGAAGAGACGATACCTTTAACTGAAACTGATCTATCTGAAGGGGCTGGTAGTTCTACTGCATATGCGAATTCTGATATTGTTCTGCAATTTTTAAAAGAACAAGGAATCCATTTATTCTTAAAGTTAGAGTACAAGCAAATTAGTCAGAACGAAGATTATTACTTTAAAAAAATTGATCAATTCATTCAACATGCTTTGCAAGGTTTTGGGCGTGATTTTGTAGAAAAATGGCAAATTCTATTTTATAGTAAAGAAGATTCTTCAATAGAAGCAACAGAGTTAGAGCGCGTTTATTTAAAAGTCTGGCAAGTAATCAAAAATAAATCTAGCAAAATGAAAGTGGGAGCATTTTTTCCATATGATGAACAAAAAGAAGAGCTTCCAGAAAATCAACAGTGGCAAATCGAGCATGCAAGTAAAATTGAATTTATCGGTTATGAAGCAGACCAAAACGACGTTATTAATTTTCATGATATTAATGTGGAAGAATTTTCTAAGAGTCATCGTTACATTATCGATAAAACGAAAAAAATTAAATCGTTTATGCAGCAAAAGCAAATCGATCGACCAATGTTTTTGACTAACTGGAACATGTTATCTGGAAATACTCGATATATCAATGGGAATTTCTTTAGAGGAGCGCTAATTTTAAAAAAGGTTTTAGAATTAGAAAATGACGTAGAAGGAATCGGTTTCTGGATCAATAGTGAAATTCATGAGCGATTACAAGATTGTTCTAATAATCTAATCGATAGTTTAGATTTGTTTCATTTCTTTAATGAAAAAAGACCGACCTTTTATACTATGCGTTTTAAAGAAAGGTTAAGAGGAATGGTCATTGCACGGGGATCAGACTATCTAATGACTGAAAATGAAGACGGATATCAACTGATTATTTTCAATGAGCGACAATTTAGTCCCCGATACTCAATTGATGAACTATTTGTAAAAAATCGAAGCAAAGAATTACACATTCATCTCAAAGGGATTAAGCCAGGTAATTATCAAATCCGTACGTTCAAATTCGATCGAGATAACGGAGGATTATACTCTAAGTGGTGGAATCTGAATAGTAAGTACGGTATTGATCATGAAATGATGGATCATATTGTTCAATCTCTTAGTCCAGCACTGGATATCAAAGATGAATATTTAAATGAAGAATGGTCTTTTTATTCTTTATTGACAACTAATGCAATCCATTTTATTGAGTTCCGTAAGGCCATTGAATAGGTGAATGAGATTTCTTTACAAAGTACAACTCAATGGCTATACTGTAATTTGGTAGGAGGTAGACCATGAAAAAAGTAATTATTGCTAGCATTAAAGGCTATCAAAAAGGCATTTCTCCTTTATTTCAGCCAAGTTGCCGCTATTATCCAACCTGCTCGCAGTATGCAATCGAAGCGATTGAGAAACACGGTGCAGTCAAAGGTACAGTAATGGGAACAGCCCGTATTTTAAGGTGTCACCCTTTTATTAAAGGTGGATATGATCCAGTTCCAAAAAAATTTACTTTAAGAAAAAATAGAGAAATAAAAACAATAAAAAATTAGAATAAGCTGATAAATGTTAAATTTGTCAGCTTATTTCATGCGTTCAAAACTTTTTTTTAGAAACATAGAAAAGACAAACTATTTTAAGGGTTTTCATGAAAAGGTACGAATAACTTTGACAAACCTTTTAATATAGTGTAAATTGTCTTAGGGACGAAATATTAAGAAAACAACGATAAATAATGTTCGTGTTTTTGACTCCCTTTAAAAATAATGATTAATAGCCTAAAAATTAGAGCCATAACAGAAAGAGGTTAAGGGAAAAATGAAAGTTTTTGACTATGAAGATGTTCAACTCATTCCTAATAAAAGTATTGTAAGCAGCAGATCTGAATGTGATACAACAATTGAATTTGGTGGTAGAAAATTTAATTTACCAGTAGTACCAGCTAACATGCAAACGGTTATTGATGAAACATTAGCTATCTGGTTAGCAGAAAATAACTTTTTCTATGTGATGCACCGTTTTGATGAGGAAGACAGAATTCCTTTTATTCAACGAATGAATGAAAAAGGGCTATATTCTTCGATTAGTGTAGGTGTTAAAGCAGCAGAATACACATTTATTGAAACTTTAGCGAAAGAAAATTTAGTACCAGAATACATTACGATTGATATTGCTCATGGACACTCTGACTTAGTAATCAATATGATTCACCATATCAAGAAGTACTTACCTGGAACATTTTTGATTGCAGGGAATGTTGGGACTCCAGAAGCTGTTCGCGAATTAGAAAATGCTGGGGCTGATGCGACTAAAGTAGGTATTGGACCAGGAAAAGTATGTATTACAAAATTGAAAACAGGATTTGGTACTGGCGGCTGGCAATTAGCTGCGTTGCGTTTATGTGCTAAAGCTGCAAGAAAGCCATTGATCGCTGATGGCGGAGTACGAGATCATGGCGACATCGCTAAATCAATCCGTTTTGGAGCGTCTATGGTTATGATGGGATCATTATTCTCAGGACATGATCAATCTCCAGGAAAAACGATTGAAAAAGATGGTAAAATGTACAAAGAATACTTTGGTAGTGCATCAGAATACCAAAAAGGTGAACATAAGAACGTTGAAGGCAAGAAAATTCTTGTAGAATACAAAGGCGATATCGCTGAAACACTATTGGAAATGAAACAAGATCTACAATCTTCTATCTCGTATGCTGGTGGAAATGATGTAGAGTCGATCCGCAAAGTTGATTATGTAATTGTTAAAAATTCAATATTTAACGGAGATCGTTAGATAAAAGAAAAAAGGTCCTTTAAAGGATCTTTTTTGCTGTAATGCAAATGATTTGTATCCTCTGATTTCTTTGTTACACTTAACGAGTAAACTGAAATGAGAGGGGTCATGAGTCATGAAGGTATTAGTAGTAGGTGCAAATGGGCAAATTGGTAAAATAATCGTAGATAAATTACAGGATAGCGACAAGCATTCAGTACGGGCCATGGTTCGGAAACCAGAACAAGCTAATGCATTAGACATGAAAGATGTTGAAGCGTGTTTAACAGATTTAGAAGGACCAATTGAAGCGATTCAAAATGCTCTTAAAGGTATGGATGCCGTTGTTTTCTCTGCTGGTTCAGGTGGGAAAACTGGCTACGACAAAACGTTGTCCATTGATTTAGATGGAGCTGTGAAAGTTATGGATGCAGCAAAAGAAGTTGGCGTCGACCGTTTTATTATGGTCAGCGCAATGAACTCAGATGATCGTGCAACTTGGGACAATGAAGAAATGAAACCATACAATATTGCTAAGTATTATGCTGATCGTTGCTTGAAACAAAGTGGATTAACGTACACAATTTTGCGTCCTGGCTTATTGAAAAATGATCCAGCTACAGGAAAAATTGAAGTGGCCGAAAACTTACCAGGTGGCGCCATCTCTCGTGAAGACGTGGCAGAAGTGGTAGTTGCAAGTTTAGATAATGAAACAACTTTTAATAAAGCCTTTGATCTTTTAAATGGAGATTTGCCAATAGATGAAGCATTAAAAAATCTATAAAACTACAGTACTAATTAAAAAAGCATCAAGATCTCTTGATATAAGAGACCTTGATGCTTTTTTTATAGATTATTTTGTTTATTTTAGAGCATAAAGTCCAAAACAGACTCGGAAAATTCTACTTTTACGAGTAATCCAACAATGAAATGACCTTTCACGGAAGAGTGGAGCAGAAAAATAGTCCCACTCTTCCGTTAAACGACTCTTCATGGATAAGTTGAGTCCAAAAAGTTGTTCACTCATCCATGAAACAGCCCTTCATGGATGAGTTGTACCAAAAAAAGCTGTCACTCTTCCAGGAACAGAATAAAATGAGCATTTGCATAAACTAGAACACTTATTTTACTTTCCACATCTTACTTTTCTATACCATTCCAGGTTTTAAGATTACTTTTATATTTTGATCTGCTTTTTTATCAAAAATATCATAAGCTTGTGCGGCTTGTTCCAACGGCATCGTGTGTGTAATGATGTCTGTCGGATCAAAAACGTTTTTCTCAATCATGTCATACAATTTTGGCATAAGGTGAATAACAGGTGCTTGACCAGTTTTTAAAATAACATTTCGATTGAAAAAGTCATTCATTGGGAAACTAGCAGAAGGTGTCATATAAACTCCAGTAACTTGAACCGTACCAAATTTCTTAACACTTTCTGATGCGGTAACAAGTGGGCTGATGGTTCCACTTTGAGCGCTTAGAAGAGTCTTAGCTTTTTCTTTGGCAGGCATTACACCATCCATCCCAACACAATCAATAACGACATCTGCGCCACCGTTAGTAGTGTCATAAAGGAATTTTCCAACTTCAGTAACGTCTTTAAAATTAACCGTTTCAACATTATTCGTTTTATGTGCGTGATCTAAACGATGCTTCACGTTATCAACCGCGATAACACGTTTAGCACCTTTCATTTTAGCAAATTTTTGAGCAAAAAGACCAACTGGACCAGAGCCAATAATTATAACCGTATCACCTTCTTTAATACCGCTACTTTCTACACTCCAGTAAGCAGTAGGAACAATATCGGATAAGAAAAGTACTTTTTCATCTGGTAGTTCGTTTTCTGGAACAACAAAAGAAGTGAAATCAGCAAAAGGTACGCGTAAAAACTCTGCTTGGCCTCCTGGATAGTTACCATGCATTTTACCAAAACCAAAAAGACCACCATTGTCAAAAGAAGGATTTGGATTGGAATTGTCACATTGGCTTTCCATCTCGTGTGTACAGAAATGACATTCGCCACACCCAATGTTAAATGGAATAACAACTCGATCGCCTTTTTTTACCTTTTTAACACCAGGACCGACTTCTTCAACGATGCCCATTGGTTCGTGACCCACTACATAATCTTCTTCCATTACCGGTTTTCCATTATGATACAAATGTAAATCAGATCCGCAAATAGCCGTTGCTGTAATGCGGACAATCATATCGGTAGGTTCTTGAATTGTTGGATCTGGAACATTTCGAACTTCCATTTTTTCATTTCCTTGCCAGGTTACTGCACGCATAAAATCGCTCCTTTAAAATGTATTTTTATAATTCGAATTTTAGCATTGACAGTAAGGATAGTAAAATGATACCGCTTAACACAGCAATGGAGGAATATAAAAAAGCTTTATCTACTAAGGATCTAGCAAACAAAGCTCTTACTATTTTTAAACTAATTTAATCAAGAAGTATTTTTTCTTTCCTTTACGAATAAGGATAAAACGTTCATCAAAAGAGTTCTCAGGTGTCACAATAGCCTCAACGTCTGTAATTTTTTCGCCGTTCATGGATAGAGCACCATTATTGATATCTTCACGAGCTTGGCGTCTAGAAGGTTCAATACCGACTACATCGACTAACCATTCAACAATATTCCGTTCTTCTTTTGAAGATTCGAAAGTAGGCATGTTTTTAAATCCTTCTTCGATTTGGTCAGCCGTTAAACTTTTTACATCACCGGAAAAAAGAGCTGCAGTAATCTTTTCAGCATCTTTTAAAGCTTGCTCGCCATGGACAAATAGAGTCATTTCGCTGGCTAACGTTTTTTGTGCTTCCCGTTTATGTGGCTCAGCTGCTATTTTTTCACCTAAAGCTTCAATTTCTTCTTTTGTTAAGAACGTAAAGTACTTCAAGTATTTCACGACATCACGGTCATCTTGATTTAACCAGAATTGGTAAAATTCATAAGGAGTGGTTTTTTCTGGATCTAACCAAATAGCACCACCAGCAGTTTTTCCAAATTTAGTTCCGTCCGCTTTTAACATTAATGGAATGGTCAACCCATAGGCTTCAGCCTCAGAACCTTCTTGTTTACGAATGTATTCTAAACCAGCGGTAATATTTCCCCATTGGTCTGCGCCACCAATTTGTAATTGAACATCTTCATGTCGGTATAAGTGTAAGAAATCGATTGATTGCAAAATTTGATAAGTAAATTCAGTAAATGAAATACCGGTTTCCAAACGACTAGCAACGATGTCTTTAGACAACATAGTGTTGACGTTAAAACTTTTCCCAATATTGCGTAAAAAATCGAGTAAAGAGATTTCTTTTGTCCAATCCAAATTGTTTACCATACGAATAGATTCTTCCTTTTTACCTGCATCAAATAGGTTTTCCATTTGACGAGATAATTTATCGGAATTATTTTGAACTTGTTCACTAGTTTGTAAAACACGTTCTTCTGATTTTCCACTTGGATCGCCGATTGAACCAGTAGCACCACCAATAACAATGACTGGACGGTGACCAGCTAATTGAAATCTTTTCAAGATCATAAAAGGAATCAAATGACCAATATGCATGCTATCACCAGTTGGATCAACCCCACAGTATAATCCTATCTTTTTTTGGTCAATCAATTTTTTTAAACCAGCTTCATCTGTTTGTTGGTTAATGGCATCGCGCCATTCTAGTTCATCAATAATGTTCATTTTTCCAGCTCCTTATATATGTATTTTGTGCATAAAAAAAGCCCGATAAAAAAGATATATATCTTTTTTATCGGGACGAAATTTTCCGTGTTACCACCCAAATTGCAGTCTGTTTTTAACGCAAAACACGCTGCCACTCATTTACTGTAACGTAGTAATACGCTTGAGGTTAATCAAGTTACTCCGGAGTGTACTTCACAAATTGGTTTGTACCTATTTTCATCATCCATAGGCTTTCTATTAAACAGGGACCAGATGCTACTATGCTCTTTCATCGTAAGTTGTTATGAGATTGTTATCAGTATAGATGAAGTAAAGACAATTTGTCAATCTTGTTTTTAAATTTATCTGTTTTCCTAAAATAATCAAACTAATAGTTTGATTGGATTGATGAATCAGTAAAGTGACTAAATTAATAAATAGTTATAAAAACATAGACAAAATTCCAGATGAGTGTTAATGTTTTTTAAACGGTTAAAATTATTTAACCATGTAAAGAAATGAGGGATATCATGATAGAAAGATATATAATAAAAACCTATACTCAACTGAAAACAATTTCTGATCCTTTAAGAGTAAAAATAGTTATTATGCTTATCGAAAAAGAATTGACTGTTACTGAAATCAGTAAAGAGATAGGGTTAGAAAAAGCAAAGGTTTTTTATCATCTTAAAGAACTAGAAAAACAAAAAATGATTGCTATTGTTAGAAAAGAAGAAGTAAAAGGGAATATCTATAAGTATTATAGGGCTACACATAATGGCTTTAAAATAGATAAAAATTTGTTGCCTCTGTCAAAAGAATATGCAGAAGATGTTTATAGTTCAATAATTATGCAGCAACTTGAAAATACAAAAGAAGTAGTCTCTAAGAATAGACACTTAATAACAGAAGAGACGAGTATGTCTCAAACGGTACAAATCCATTGTTCAAAAAATCAATTTGATGTATGGAAAGAAAAGTACAACCAATTAATAAGTGAACTGGATCAAATGGAAAGTGCTAATAATGACCATATTTTTTATATCAATACTACTGCAATAGAAATCGAAAACAAAGTTTTTGAATAGATTTTTAAATGATGGGAGGGTAAAAGATGAAGTTGTTAGCAGATAAAAATTTCCTGTCTCTTTTCATGGGACGTTTAACGACTAATGCGGGTGATAGTATCTATTACATAACAACCACTTGGTTAGCAGCGGAAATAACAAATGACCCTTTTTATGTGGGCTTAACGAGTGCTGTTATATTGATACCTAAAGGATTACAATTTTTATGGGGTCCTTTAGTAGATCGCTGGAATATCAAGCCTGTGCTAATAATGACCCAATTAATTCAAGCAGTATTGATTCTTCTGATTCCTATTCTTTATTATATGAACCTATTAACCATTTACAACTTATTGCCTATCGTTTTTTTAGCAGCAATAATCGCAGAACTAGGTTATCCTGTCCAACTAAAAGCTCTTCCTGCTATGCTACCTAAAAATAAACTTCTTCAAGGAAATTCTTTATTAGCAATAGCTAATCAAACAGCAGATATAGTTATGAATGCATTGTCTGGAATACTATTAGCTATTTTAGGAATAGTCACCTTGTATTTAGTAGATTCAATTATGTTTACTCTAGCAGCTCTTTTATTTTCTCTAATAAAATTAAAAAAAGCTCCTTTAGAAGCTGTCAAAGTAGAGAAGTTAAACTTAAAAAATTATGGTTTAGAAATGAAAATTGGCTTGAAAGTCGTTTTCAATTCTATGATATGGGTTTTTCTAATAGCAAATGTAGTTATTAATTTTTGCTTAGGCGTCATGTACGCTATATTGCCTATTTACGCAAATTCGCTTGGCGGAGAAGAGAAGTACGGATATATATTAACTGCTATTTCAATTGGAACCGTTTTAGGGTCCTTAATTAGCACTAAGTTAAATAAAGTTCCCATTGGACTATTCATTTCTTCATCCTTTATTGTAGCGTTTATTTTATGGGGTATTGCTCCATTTATGAGTTTTTATTTCTTTCTTTTATTATTTACGTTGTGCTGGATACCAATAGGATCCGCAAATATTATTTTAGGATCCGTAATGCAGTCTGTTCTCCCATTGACTATTATTGGAAGAACAAATTCTGTTATGTCTAGTTTTGGTGCAATTGCAATGCCTATAGGTTCCTTAATTGGAGGATTACTCGTAAGATATTTTGAGAGTAACTTAGTTCTTTCCATAGCAGCTATAGGTTTTCTAGTAGTAGGGTTGACATGGTTATTCAATAAGAAACTTCGAAATCTTCCTAATAGCGAAACCATTAGTTATAAAGATTTTAATATACCTAAAGAATTCATAGAGTTGTAATGTGTCTAATAAATTTAAAGGTAGCAATTAGATGAAAGGAGACAACTATGAATCATAACAATCTAACACTTAATGAGATAGAAATTAACGATAGAGAAAAATTTATAGACTATTTACTTATGGCGGATGAGAATGAGGGAATTGTAGAAAAGTATATTCAAACCGGTAAAATGTATTCAATTAATGATTTGCAAGAAATAATAGGCATTATTCTGTTTACTTTTCCTACTGAAGACGTAGTTGAAATCAAAAATCTAGCTTTAATAGAATCTAGTCGTGGTAAAGGTTACGGAAATGAAGTTATCCAAAGAGCAGTTTGTTTATTTCAAGAAAAAGGGTATCGTAAAATAATTGTAGGAACAGCTAATTCTAGTATTGGAAACATTTCTTTTTATCAAAAAGCGGGATTTAGAATTGTAAGTATAAGAAAAAATTTCTTTTTAAACTACCCAGAACTGATTATCGAAAATGGCATAAGGGCGCTAGATATGATTCTATTTGAGAACATACTTTAAAAAGTTTCTCTTACATACACGTGAAACATAAGACATAGCAATTAATTGAATCAAGATAAAAAGAATAATACATACAAGAATAAGATGATCAAACATAAGAAACCTCGTTTCAATTTTAAAGTTCTATGGATAAATTTTCCATTTTTTGTTTTGAATACGATCAACATATATGGAATGAAATTCGCTATCTTGTTGATAAAAGGGTGTGGGTTTTACTGTCAATCCAAACAAATCGTTTAGCCCATGGGGAGCAATGATTTCAATCTTTTTATTATAAAATCTTACCGCTATTGCAGTTGGAGTTTCTGGAAAATGAGCAACACCATCATAGGATGAAGTAAAAGGATCAAATCCACTTTTCGAATGCATACGAGCTTGATTTTTTACGGTCCAAGGCTGATTTGGAAGCAAACAACTTAATTTTTTTTCAAGTTGCTTTTCTATTTCCAACGATATGTCTGAAGTATCAAAATAAATAACGTCAATATCATTTATAGGAGTTGTAGTGTTATGTAACTTATCCCAAACTTTATTCCGTATAAGTCCAGCACATACCCAAGCATCAGTTAAATTCAGTTTTTCAACTGCTTTTAGAATGGATAAGAGGTAACTATCGTGTGTAATCATTTCTATCAATTGTTTTTTATAAGTAGCCACTTTTTTCTCCTACCTTATAGCAGATTCTTAAAAATTTCTCCTACCGATAATGAGTTAGAATTCATTATAAAGTGATTATGTATTATTTTTATATCCAAATACTTGTGATTAAGTTATAGTATTGTTAACGTTATCTTTTGTCTAGAAAAACTACTAAAAAGAGGAGAATGATATGGAAGAAGATTCAGTAAAACTAATTATTTTTATCTTGTTGTCTTATATAGTTCCAGTTATAGGAATAGGCTTTTCAATCTACCTATTGTTGAATGCTACAAAGAACCATTACGGTATGTGGGTAAAAAGATTGGCAGTACTTTCGTTATGCATTCAACTACTACCTGTTTTAGGTGCTTTAATAGGCATGATTACATGGATATCAGGTTAGTATATCAAAATACTTAACTTGATTAGTTGGAGGCATTTAAATGGCTATAAAGCTTACGATTCAAACGATATTAATTTTTTTGCTTTCTCCTACCAAGTAGCTAATTTCTTAAGGAAATAAAATAGAGGACTTGGTCAAGCAATATTTTTGTTAAGAGTTACTTTTTCTTTTTAACTATCAAAATAATAACGTCTTTTATTAATTCAGCTTTCAAGTTATTAAAAGTGTAATCAAAAGAAATCTTATAGCTTTCTTCAGAGTTGCTTATTTCACAAAGAGCTGCACCATATTTTCCATGAGATATAGAGGAATCGATCGTTAACACGGCAATGTCCTCCATAAAATAATTTTTAAGATCAGTAAGGTGTTGTTTTCCTTTTATTGATCCTTTATCTGGAATGACTATTTCAATACCATCAGTTGACATAGATGCTAATTGATCAAAATCAAATGATAGCAATTTTACTGTATAGTCTTGAACGAATGTATTTTTAGGAGAATTACCGCAAGTTGAGCTTAGATTAATTTTCATTTGAAATGACCTCCTTTAAGGTTGGTTTTCCATTTTTACACGTAGTTTTGTTAACGATTATAGTTATAGTAGTGTGCTCAAAAGGAATAATACATAATATTACTTGTTGAATCAATCAGATTGTGCTAAAAAATAAGTCTTCTGACACTAGAATAAAAGGTGTTAGAAGACTTATTTCAATTTGCTCTAATTATTTTATTTAGATCAAAAATGTTCCTTTATTGATCATTTTGAGAAGTTAAAAGACGTGGGCCATCTTTTGTAATCGCTAATGTGTGTTCAAATTGGCAACTGAGACCCCCGTCTTTTGTTCGAGCAGTCCAACCATTATCGTCCATTTTTGATTTCCATGATCCTGTGTTTACCATGGGCTCCACAGTAATAACCATGCCTTCTTTTAAGCGTAGGCCTTTGCCTGACTGTCCGTAAGAAGGAACGTCTGGAGCTTCATGTAAGGTTGGACCAACGCCATGTCCTAAGAATTCTCGGACAATTGATAAGTTTTCACTTTCAACGTAAGTTTGAATAGCATGACCGATATCTCCTATACGGTTTCCGACTTGTGCCTGTTCAATACCTTTATACATAGCTTTTAGAGTAATTTCCATTAAACGATCTTTCTCAGGAGTGGATTCTCCAACTATATAACTCCAGCAAGAATCTGATAAAGCACCCTTCAAATTAATAACCGTATCAACTTTGATCAAATCTCCATTTTTAAGAACTTCTTTTCTTGGGAAACCATGACAAATTTCATCGTTTATGCTGATACATGTTGCATATTTGTATCCTTCAAAGCCAATTTGTTCCGGTATGGCACCATTATCCAAGATAAATTTATGAGCGAATTCTTCAATATCCCAACTCGTTATACCAGGTTTAATAAAATCGCGTAAAGCAATATGCATATTCGCTAAGATTGATCCAGATTCATCCATTGCATCGATTTCGCGTTGTGACTTTAATGTAATCAATTAATTTCCTCTTTTCTTTATATCTAAATCTATACTTAATAGTATAAGTGTTTTCACTGAAAGATAAAAGAATTTATAGGTTTTAATAATATTCTTAATAATTAGTAAGACACCTGTTTTTATCTGACAATATTTAATGGAGTATATAAACAATGTAAATGGAATTAAATGAGTTGTATTTTTTAATAATGAATTTAAAAGATGTTCTCATTGATTAATAGTGAGATAACAGTTTATAATTAGTAAGTATTTCAGAAGCTGATTTTGTATCTGTAAAAAAATAATAGAGAATAAAAAGTTGAAAAGAGTTAGTAAAACCAACAGCAGGTACCAGTAAAAGCTGCTGCTGTTGGTTTTTTTAGTGTTACCTCGTGCTATCGTTTGATGGAAAAAGAAAAAGGGAGTGAATAGATTGGATTATAAAAAAACTGCTCAACAAATTTTAAATTATGTCGGTGGAAAGGAAAATGTTTCGGAGTTAACGCACTGCTTTACCCGATTGCGTTTTACATTGAAGAATTCTAAGTTGCCTCAAAAAGATAAGCTACTCAAAATAGAAGGCGTCATTTCGGTTGTAGAAAGCAACGGTCAGTACCAAGTTATATTAGGTAACAAGGTAGAGAAAGTCTATGATCAATTAGAACCCTTGTTAAGTGAGATGCAAAAGTCACAAGAAGATGAGGATCATATTTCTCTAGGCAGTAGAATATTAAATACTATTACAGCTATTTTTACACCAACGATTCCAGCAATTGCTGCATCGGGTATGTTAAAAGGTATTTTAGCAATTGCTTCAATTGTGGCAACTTCGTTTTATCAAACAGATATTAAAGAATATGATACTTATGTTATATTAAATGCTGCTTCAGATGCACTTTTTTATTTCATGCCGATTATTTTAGGTTATGCGGCAGCTAAAGTATTTAAAGCCAATGAATATATAGCTATGATTATCGGAGCCACACTTTGTTACCCTACAATTGTTGCTTTAATGACAGGGGAGACAGCAGTGTCCTTGTTTGGCATAGGTATTACGAAAGCTAACTATGTCTCATCCGTTATCCCTATTATTATTGCTGTTTTCATACTATCTTATGTACAACGTTTCTTAGAAAGAGTCATTCCAGAAGTTTTGAAGATCATTATGGTTCCCACATTATCATTACTGGTTATGGTTCCCACGACGTTGCTGTTATTTGGTCCAATTGGAATCTATATCGGACAATTTATTAATTGGATTTATTACTACATTATGAACTTCAGCCCTATTTTATTAGGAGCCTTCATTGGCGGTATTTGGTGTATACTGGTCATCTTTGGAGCTCATCGTGCAATTATCCCAATCGGAATAAACGATGTGGCACAAACGGGAAAACAAAATCTACTAGCTTTTGCCGGTGCAGCTAACTTCTCTCAAGCTGGTGCAGCTCTAGGCGTTTTCTTGAAAACTAAAAATAAAAGCTTAAAAACAGTTGCAGCATCTGCTACTGTGACAGCTCTATTCGGTATTACTGAACCTGCTATTTATGGAGTGAATTTGCGTTTGAAAAAACCAATGATTTATGCTGTTATCAGTGGTGCTGCAGGAGGTGCCTTGATGGGGTGGGGTGGTTCTTACGGAATAGCTTTTGCTAATCAAGGTGTATTAACGATTCCAGTTTATGCTGAAGCGGGTACGAAAGCTTTTCTAAGCTATCTTGTTGGTTGTAGCATAGCCTTTTTTGGTGCCTGTGCACTGACAATGATTTTAGGATTTAAAGATTTGCCAAGTGAAGATCAAGAACTTGTACAACCAGATTCAGATGAATTATTAGTCTCAGATGATGACATGAAGATTTTATCTCCTATAAAAGGACAAGTCATTCCGTTGTCAGAAGTAGAGGACGAAGTTTTTTCTTCGGGAGCATTAGGTAAAGGGATTGCGATTTATCCAGAAATAGGAGAAGTTCGTGCACCAATGGATTGTACAGTGTCGGCTTTATACCCAACGCTACATGCTATTGGGTTAGCATTAGATAATGGTATTGAAATGTTGATTCACATCGGAATCAATACGGTAGAATTAAAAGGAACGCATTTTGAAAGTTTTGTATCTGTTGGTGACCATATTGAGAAAGGAACCAAGATTGTTTCCTTTGATATTGATGCTATTGTAGCTGCAGGATATGATTTAACAACCTCTTTGGTTATTACGAATTCACCACAGTATCAAACAATAGATTCAAGCAAGCAACCTCAAGTCACGAATGAAGATAATTTATTATTTATTAAGCTATAGGAGGAGTGTATATCAATGAAAAAATTTAACGATAATTTTTTATGGGGAGCTTCCTCATCAGCATTTCAAATTGAAGGTGCATGGGATAAAAATGGTAAAGGCATGTCTGTTGCTGATTACAATTCTTTCCAAAGGTCAGCAATTCAAGCAGACACAAAAGTAGCCAGTGACTTTTATCATCATTTTGAAGAAGATATCAAGTTAATGAAAGAATTGGGCTTGAATGTTTACCGTTTCTCCATATCATGGTCACGCATCATACCTGATGGAGATGGAGAAGTGAACCAAGCGGGACTTGATTTTTATAACCGTGTGATCGACTGTTTAGTGGAGCATGATATTAAACCGTTTATTACCTTGTATCATTTTGATTTACCCTTTGCCTTGGTCGAAAAGTATAATGGATGGGAAAATAGAGACTGTGTCACTGCTTTCCAACGGTACGCGCAAGTTTGTTACCAAGCGTTTGGGGACCGCGTTAAAGACTGGCAAGTAAATAATGAGCAAAACTTAATGATCCGAGTAAATGAGCGAATGAATATGTATCATGTAGAACCAGAAAATGCAGAAAAAGTACGCGCACAAATGGATTACCATATGTTTGTTGCTCACGCTCTAGCAACTACTGACTGCCATAAAATGGTGGACGGTGGTAAAATCGGTCCTTCTGTATCTTCAACTATGACCTACCCAAGTTCAACTAAACCAGAAGATGTTTGGGCAGCAAGAATGAATGATAATTTTAAGACCAACTATGCTTTAGAAATGTACTGTTTTGGAGCCTATCCTGGTTATTATGAAAAATACTTGCGAGATCTTGAAATTTACCCTGAGATATTACCTGAAGATCCAGAAATCTTAAAAGGTGCTAAGCCAGATTTTATTGCCGTGAATTATTACCGCACATTGGTGGCAAGTTATCTACCAGCTGATGAAATGCATCCAGTTGGAACAAAAGAAAAAGATATTGATTTTGACTTATATGGATACTTCAAAATTGAACCCAACCAGCACTTGAAAGCCTCACAATATGGAGCACAGATTGATCCGATGGGGCTACGTTTGGTTCTAAATGATTATTACCGTCAATACCGGTTACCATTGATTATTACCGAAAATGGTTTGGGAACACCAGACGTCTTAACAGAAGATCAAAAAGTTCATGATGACTATCGGATTGATTATATTCGTGATCATATTGCTGCTTGTCATGATGCCATTAGCGACGGTGTTGAATTATTCGGGTACTGTCCTTGGTCAGCAATCGATTTGCTAAGTTCTCATCAAGGATTCAAAAAACGGTATGGCTTTATTTACGTTAATCGTGAAGATCATGACCTGAAAGATTTGAGACGAATCAAAAAAGACAGTTTCTATTGGTATCAAGAGGTCATTCGAAATAATGGTTTGGCAGAAGAAAAGTAAATAAAAATGATTGCTTGCTTTATTTATGTTGGACTTTATTTATAAAAAATGTTTTAACGTTCAATAGTTCGACAGATAATGACTACAATAATTACAATAAATAAGCTCCAATTTATAGAATAGTTATCTATAAATCGGAGCTATTTTCTTGAAATTAACAATGTCCCAAATCCTTACTGAGCTAGAAAATCATAAAACATTGGCATTGTGAAATTACCAAATGATGAATATGTTAATTGATTAAATCAATTATATGTCTAGTCGTCAAATTTTTCTATTTCTTTTTCAAATTTTTTCATTTCTTTATCATCATATTTCTCATATTTATTTACATCATGCAATATTTTTTTAATATCATGAATAGCCTTTTTTTCGTAATACCATTTTTTTAATCTATGTTGTTTAGTAGGGTCTTCACTTAAATCTTCTACGGTTGCTATATTTTCGTCTAATTCCTCAATTACAGTTACCAACTTATTCAACACGTGATCTTTCTTTTCCTCGTAATCAGCCATGTTTTTTCACCTCCTTTGATTTCATATTATGAGTTTACATCTTAATCCATTTTTTTTAAAGTATTATGCCTTTTGGGGAGTGTACTTAAATTAAATACAATATAGTATTCAATATTTTTTTGTTGATATGACTGCACTCTTAGACAATTAATTGTATTAAAAAAACAGAAAATCCACTTATGATAAATTTGCTCATTTTTTGTATTAATACTTTCTAAAAGAACGGGTGGTTGAATGTTAATAAATTGATAAAAAACGCACCCTATTAATTAACATTACTTGAAAGTTAGGTTGATTTTATTGTAATCTAATTTTAATGAAGCATGTAGTATCTATACTTGATTAAATGTCTCCTAAAGCAATTGAAGTCGATTTTCTTATGTGAAAGAAGAAAGAATTTAAGAAAACTATCATTAGAGAGTATAATGTCGAGATGACGCAATAAAATTCCTGATTCAGACGCAAGTAAATAGAAAGGAGATATTTATTATGCAAAAAAGGATTTCAAAAAAAGAAGTAAATGATAAGTTTGTTTCTGATAAATTTTTTAGTCGGGGTAATTTAATTCTTAAATTACGTCAAAGTATTTTAACATTACTAGGTTGGGGAGGGGTTATTTTTCCTTTTATATGGCTTCAATACCCTTTTATTTACCCTGAAAAAGCAAAAAAAATGAATTTTTTTGTTTATTCAGAAGAAATAGTAATCTTTAATTTTTTTGTTCTATTTTTATCCATTGTTTTTCTCTTTATAATTGTTTTATTTATACTTCTAACTATTTGGAACAATTACAGATATAAAAATATATTGAAAAAAAGAAAAGTTTTTGATGAGGACAACATTGAAAAAAATAAAGAGGCACTAGAATTATTTTATGATGAACGTTTTGGAAAAAAAAGTTTTAGAGAAAACATTCGGTTCTACTCAGTCCCAAGTGAAAAAAACATAGAAAAAAATGAAATTATTGATTTGTATATTAAAGGAGGAGAATAATATGTTTCCTTTAATTGATACAGGGATACCATGGTTAGATTTTTTATTAACACTTCTAGTGTTAGTATTGATGACATATCCGGTCATTGGGGGTTTTTCTTGGTTCATCGGTGTACTATGCTACCAGCATGGATTTAAACATAAACAAAATGAATGGATAGATATTCCAACTGAAATAGAACCTATGGTTACGATTATGATTCCTGCTCACAATGAAGAAATTAGTATTAGTGATACCGTTAACTATTTAATGACCAAAATGAATTACTCTAATTATGAAGTATTAGTAATCGATGATGGATCCACTGATAGTACACCAAAAATATTAAACCAATTAATGGAACAGTATGAAAAGTTAAGGGTAATTCGAATTGAAGAAAATAAAGGCAAAGCTCATGCTTTCAATGTAGGAATTGCTTTTACAAAAGGTAAGCTTATCTTAAGTAATGATGCTGACACGGCGCCCGAGCCGGATGCTTTATGGAAATATGTCAATTACTTTATACAACCAGACTCTTTTAATATAGCTGCAGTTTCAGCTAATATGGATGTTAAGAATCGTACAACTATATTAGCTAAGTCTCAAACAGTTGAATTTTCAAGTATTGTTGGAATTATTAAAAGAACGCAAGCCGGTGTTTTAGGAAGTTTATACGCTTATAGTGGTGCAAACAAAATGTATCGAAAAGATGCTTTGATTGATGCTAATTTATTTCGTCAAGATCGGGCGACAGAAGATATTAGTATTGCTTGGGACCATCAATCTAAAGGATGGGTTTCTGTATTTGCTCCAGATATTATATTCTATATGGAAGTTCCTGAAAATTTGAAAATGCTTTATCGCCAACGTAGACGTTGGGCTAAAGGTGGTACAGAAGTTTGGTTAACAAACTTTAAAAAAGTTTTATTGCATCCTTTTCAGCACATTGGGCGGACAGTCATGTTTATTGATCAAACACTAAGTATTATTTGGGCCTTTGTGTTTTGGATCTTCTTATTCATATTTATTATCATGCTAATAAATTTTCTGATCGAGGGAAACACTGAACGAGTCTATCACATGCTTACAATGAATTTTATTTTTGTCAGCTTTGAGATGATTGCTGGTTTGATGCAATTAGGCACTAGCATGTTGATCGATGATAATGGTAATAAACTAAAATATTTTATCTTTTCTCCTTTTTACATGTTACTATTTTGGATGATGAATGCAGCTGCTATCGTAATTACATTTATTCCGGCTGTAAAAACAATATTAGGATATGGAAAAGGCACTTGGACTAGTCCAGAGCGACGAGGTAATGAATAAATTCATAAGATTATATTGATTATAGAAGGCAATTTAAGGTGAATTAATCTACTAGAATAATTTGGTACATCCATATTATAGTCAAATAAAAAGTACTTATTTAAGATAGTTTACTTTACAAATATTGTTTTTCTTGTTAATGTTGACAAGTCAATCGTTGACTTGTCAATTATTGGAGGAAGGAGAGTAGCTATGAATTTAAGGGAAATAAGTAAGTTGTTTTATCAAATCAAAGTATCTAATCAAGAGACTACTTCACTTTTTGAAAAAGAAACCGGCTTTAGCCTAACCAGGTATGAGTTAATGATGTTTCTCAAAGAAAAAGGGAAATGTTCTCAAATTCAGATTCATGTAGAATTAAAAATAGATAGTGCTGCTATTACTAGGCATTTAAAAATATTGGAAGAAAAAGATTATGTTATTAGGGAACGTAACCAAGAAAATAATAGAGAAATTTTTGTTCAGCTAACTGAGAAAGCAAAACAGGATTTAGAAAATTGTGAAAAGGAACATAATTCTCTGCACAATAATTTGGCTATTACACTTAATGATGAAGAGGCTAACCAATTATTACACTTATTGAATAAGTTAACTAGATAGAAAGAGGTATAAATTATGACCACTAAATTAATGAATAATGATTTTTCAGATATAACCTTTGGAAGAAGATCAATTCGCATATATGATGAAACTGTTAAAATTCCACATGAAGAAATGTTAGAAATGATTCAAGAAGCAACAACAGCACCTTCTGCAGTCAATATGCAACCTTGGCGTTTTGTAATTGTCGAAAGCAGAGAAGAAAAGGAAAAGTTGAAACCCCTAATTCGTTTTAATACTCGTCAAAATGATACATCGTCAGCAATGATATTGATATTTGGCGATAAGGAATGTTATAAATATGGAGAAGAAATTTATAATCAAGCAGTTGAAGAAGGGAAAATGCCTCCTGAAGTAAGAGATCAACAATTAGAGGCAATTATTCCTTACTACAAGAATCTTTCCAATTCAGAAATGAATGATGTTGTGAAAATTGACTCTAGTTTAGCCGCTATGCAATTGATGCTTGTGGCGCGCAGTCACGGATATGATACAAATCCAATTGGTGGATTTGAAGCTGACCAACTAGCAGAAGCATTTGGATTAGATAAAGATCGTTATATTCCGGTAATGATCTTATCTATTGGGAAAGCAATGGAGACAGGGTATGAATCTGTTTGCTTAGATGCAGAAAAACTGACTACTTTTAAGTAAAGGGAGGTTATTAAATAATGTTGATGACCCCACTATTTTAGTAGCCTGATACGGTATCTTTAGTTTTCTAAATAAAAACACAATCACTTTAGATTGTGTTTTTTTGTATAATTAAGATATGTAACACTCACAACTTAATGGTACTAGACCAGAGTAAATGATTAGAACTAGCATTATTTTTCTAGTAGTGAATAGATAAAAAAGGCTGAAATTAATACTACTATTAATAAAAGAGTACTTTTCCAACTTATTGTATCATTTTTGTCAGAAGGGATTCCAAGTGTAAGTCTTCTTGTTCCTTCAACTAAATTAATGATAGAATTATCTTTCTTTTTTCTTCTATTCATATGCCGTCCCCCTCTAAAAAAAATTTTTATTAAATATAGTAAAAAATTAGTTGTTTTGATAAATGTAAACTATTGGTTGCTAGATGTAAACCATAGGGTGCGTTACTTTCCAATTAAAATAAGAGATAATAAAAGTTATACATTAAGGAGGAAGAGTAATGAAAAAGTATGATGAATATCAAAAGTTTATGAGATACAAATATGGTTATTACTCCTTTAATAGTTTAATTGCCTTAATTGTATTTAATTATCTTATTGGGTTATTTTTTAATTTTCATTGGGCTACAACTAAAGAGCTAGAAATAATAATTATAATAATTATGATAGCATTATTTTTTATAAATGCATGTGTTTATAAAAATGCTTATTTTTATAAACATGATGACAAAAAGAGTTATTCTTGGTTATTTTTTATTATAGGAGTAATTAGCTTATATACAAACTTTCAGACTTTTTTGATATCTCCTGAAAAAATAATTTTAAATGGAAAAGTAGGTAGTGGAGTTATTCCACTATTTTCAGGGCTTATATTTTTATCTATTTCAGTCACTTATTTCATAAGGAATAGAATAGATAAAAACAGGAAACAAAAAGCTATTAATAAAATTCAAGCTAAGAACTAAAATTTCTGGAGAATTATTAATAGAGAGGGAGGTTTCCAGTGGAATTTATACAAAGATCAATAGAATTTAAGTGGCCTATATTGTTATTTGAAATTATTTTTTTAATTGGAGGAATACTTCTTATAACTAGTGGAATTAAAATACGAAAACAAAGCAGAATAACAGCTTTAGTTAGCGTCATTATAGGAATCGCACTTACAATAACGTTCTTGTATGTTTTACTTATAACATTCGTATTCGGATATAATTCCTGACAGTTAAAATGTAAATGGCTTATTTGTTTTATAGAGGTGCTAAGATGAAAAAATATCAAAAAATTATGATAGTCTTATTAATAATAGTTGGTATACTTATGTTTACGCCTGTAATTTTATACTTAGTTTATAGTTAAGTTGATAAAAGTTAATAAGAAAGGACTAAAAGAATAGTGAAATTTAATTTAAATAAAATTATAGTTTCATGCTTAATCCTATCTATATTAACTATAATTATTGGTTATTTTTTATGGGCAATACTTATTCCTATTCAAGATTTTAATCTTATAGATAGCAAAGAACTATTAAGAACGCAAAAAGAGCTAGCATTGAATTATACATTAGGTAAAAATTTACTACATATTGGTTTCGTTGGTTTTATTTCGTCATTAATTTTTCTAGTATTAAACCAAATTAAGACAATAAAAAATAAATTTATTAAACATTAGCTGTACTTAAAAAGAGGCTACAACTTTTGTTTTCTAAATTTCTTTTTAATTACAGTGACTAGTAGATTGCCATTTATGGCTATTTTATAAAGACAGTTGACTGGAAATCTTCAATAATCTCTGCAACTAAAATTTCTCCACCAATCAGTACTTCAGTAAGATGATTTTCAGTAGGAGAACTCCAATATTCTTTTGCTTGATCGATTTTTTCTAAAAAAGAAGAGTTTTCTAAGGATGGAAGTAAAGCAGCATTTCCTTTGAAAATTGGTCCGGTAGTTTCGAGTTTGACAATTTGAATAATATTTCTGTTATAGGATTCAAACAATTCTTTCCATTCAAGTATGCCCTCTAGACTATCAGACCCATATAAGCATTCGAATCTTGAGGGAAGCATGGGAAAGTATTCTAATCTAGTCATTTCTGTAATTACTTCTCTAATCGCTCTAGCAGTATGAGATAAAGAATCTTTTAAAAATGATAGTTCTTCATTCTCAATTGTTGAATCTAAATGATGTATTATCTGGTCCAAAGACTCATTTGATTTACTTTTAAAATTATTGTCTAAGAAGAAGTAATATAATCTATTTTTATGTGTTTTATCAAAACTAATTTTTTGACTAACATACATTGGTTTTCTTGTGACTAGATGGTAGTATTGCAAATTCTGATGCCTCCTTATTTTTAAAACTAATTAAAATCAAAACTTCTACTTATGATAGTTTCTAAATCATGATTTTAAATAATTATTCTTTCATGAAACGTACAAGATCTTTTGCAGCCGGAATTTCATTGGTTCTCGTTTCCCAGATTGAACCATTATATTTTTCATATTGTTCAAATATGAAGGGAATACCCTTCGCAATTTCAATATTAGCAGAATCCATTAAATGAAAGTGCAGGTGAGGTTCTGTGGAATTTCCTGAATGTCCGATTTTTCCTATTAACTGTCCTTTTTGAATGTTTTCTCCAACCTTGACTGTTATAGAATCTTTTTGAAGATGGCAGAACACTGCATAGATGGTTTCTTCTTTTTTTAAAATGACATAATTTCCTCCAACTGATTCAAAACCATCTCGCTCAGGATTGAAGAAGAGGGAATTGCGAATGGCTAAAGTCTGGTCATGAAACCAAGAAGCTTTTTCTCTTTCTAAAATATTATGCTCAACAGCTACAACTTCTCCTGAAAAAGTTGCATAGATAGGTTTTCCAAAGCAATAATAGCTTTCTAAAGGAATTCCTTTAAAAAAATAGTCTGCATTTTTTTTGTCATGTGTAGGGTGAGTGGGCTTTTCTGAGTCTACTTGTAGAAAATCAAAAGCATAGCGCAAACCAAAACGATTCGTTCCATGACTAGGAACGTGGTCTACTGGACTCACTTCAGTAAACCACTCTCCACGTAAAGGAAATTCAATAATAGGTTTTTCTGTGTCCATTATTTCTCCTTCTTTCTAAACTAATGTTTTTAAATTAATATCTTGATAAGAACACATGAAATTATGTGTTTTTAATTCTTTATAAACCTATTACTAGAGTAAGTCCAAATGTTTGATATTATGGAAAGATGACCTCTGGAATTGAGATGAAAGTTATTTGTTTGAATTGAAAATATTGATTATTTTAAACAAAATACTCATAAGTAAATACGGACTCAATAATAAAAATAAATAACTGATAACCATTACTTGTGGGCTATTACTATTAGGAGGCATAATTTGCGTATTTCTTAAGCCAGTTAATAGTCCTCCTGTATTGAATTGAATTTCAATAAAAAGCATCACTGTGATCATTTCTAGATAAATAAACTTCATAATGTTTTCTAAAAAGGTTAGTAAATTTGGAATAACATAGGAAAAGAATAGTTTATGTTTAGGATACCCTAATGATTTTGCGAAGACAAAATAATTGGATTGATAAACATCTTTGATATACGGAGTCATGAATTTAATCAGAAAAATAATTGGAAAAATACTCAATATAACTAATGGAACAGTTATCGCTGGTTCTCTGGGCGTACCAACTGTTTTAAACAGATAGATGGAAGTTTCTTTATAAATAACGACACTAAACCAATGGACAAAGAATACAATGCCAAGCACAGGTAAACTCTCGATATCTTCTAAATACCTTATCAATCTCGTTACTGTTTTGTTCTTCAGTTTTGGGAAATAGTAACTGTACACAAGTAGTGAAAATAATGTTATAGCTAAACTAGCACTGATTAATTTTAATGTATAATCACCGTTAGTTTGTTGATAAATAACGAATAATTCAGATAAGTAACGATATGTAAAAATTTGTACAATGGATTCTTTAACCATTTCCAATAATAAGTCTGGATTTCTCATGCTTAAAGGTAATGAATAACTTAAACAAACAAGTAGAATGATACCAGCCGGCAGGGTAATAAGCGAAATGGATTGCTTTATAATTTGTTTAAATGGATTGATTTTGCATCCCTCCCGTTAAAGATCGCTTGATTCCATTGAGCAAGAGAATAAAGCCGCCGTAAAAAGCTAACGGAACGAGCACCGTCCATGGAGTGCTGGCTAGTCGATTAATATTTTGCCCAATCAACCCACTCCATTCGTTAGATATGGTTACGGTATATCTGGTACTGGCATCTAACTGGGTTACTAGTGAGCCTCCTAGATATAATTGGAAATATGCTAAGTAAATAAAGAGAGATAAATTTTGCGTTAGGATTTTGAAAAATAAATTTAATGTGAGTTCTGTTAATTGTGGTTTAAAAGAATACCTAAACATTCTAAACTTAGTACTCCCTAATGTCTGGCTAGCAAGGGCAAAATCTTGCTTGAAAAGCACGCTTAATTCAGAATGATAAAGTTTCACTAAATTAGGCAGCCCTACAAGAAATAAAACAAACAATTGGATTATCACGAATTTCAAATTAGCCGATGGTTGAACATTATCGGTATTAAAGAGTAATGCGTTAGAGTAAGGTCCTATTAATAGTAGTAATAAAAAAGGCTTAGGAATTAATGTGAAAAGCTTGTCAAAATAAGAAAAGATAGGCAGCAAAAATTTTGATCCTAATTTATGAAGAGTCAGCATATTTATAACTAAACTACTTAATATTTGAGCGATACTTAATAATAAACCAATAAAAAAAGTGTATTTAAATCCTTGAATGATTTTAGCAAAGATAGTAAATCCTATGATATCTGTACCAAATGGCAGAACTTCAAGAGGGGTGAAAGGTGGATAGTTTACTTCTCCATTTACCATAATTTTTTCTACTCGAATAGTTAAGAGATTTGATAATAAGGGCTCATATAAACAACTAAGCAGTAAAAAAAATAACACGATTGAACACAATATCCACAACGTCATATTCTTAATTTTTAATGTTCTCATTAAAAAAATGGCCTCCATTTTTATTTTTTAGTTTATTAATGACGTTTTGCTTTTTTTATTATAAATAATAGCGAATAGTAGAGTACCTCCATAGTAGCCTGCATACCAAGGAAGATCGTTCATTATATATATCGGTGCTACTGTAGTAGGTAGAGGTAACATATTTGAAAATAAAGGCAAAATAGAAAGAGCCAAATAGACTATAAAGCAGACGGTAAGTATATTATAAAAGCTCTTAAATTTTGGAAAATGCAAGGAATATGAAGATAGGAAAATCAAAATAATCGCAAGAACTAGAGGGAAAAGTATATGTACTATGCGAATAGAACTAGTTATAGCAAGTGGATCTTCTAAGAAAAGGTTCTCAATTGACACTAGATAAACATTGTAAAAATAAATAAACAAAGCTGGCACAATGATAAATGCTAAATAAAACAGGTTTTTCTTCATAACAATCCTCCTAATTGTTCAATAGATAACAACTTTTATTTTTAATCTTTTTCTCATTATATAGTGCAGGAAAAAATAGTAAAGTTTTTTATTTGATCAACTATTTTATTTATAAAGTGTCAATATAACAAAACAAGTTATTTGTAGTATGATCTTTAAGATTATTCTTTGTTAAGTAACAAGATGCTAGATGAAAGTATGTTTCTCGAATGCAAAAAGCAGCAAATCAATATTTAGATTTGCTGCTTTTATGTATTAATATTTCTACTCGTTTTGAAAGTAGAAAACTGTATTTTAAATTTTTTAAATCAGACCAGTTAAAAAAGCCAATAATTCATATTGTTTTTCTTCCGGCAATTGCTTGATTTGAGAAATAAGTTTTTGTTCCACAGGACTTATTTCTGAATTAAAAAATTCAGAAATAGTTACGCCTAAAACATCACAAATATGTGCGAGTGTTTTTAGGGACAGTTTTGTTGAATTGTTTTCGATTGCTGAAATAAAAGGAGGAGAAACGTTAATACGTTCTGATAATTCCTTTGCTGTCATATTATTTAATTTTCTTAGCTCCTGAATTCTGTTGCCGATTTCCATCCTATCATCCTTAAATATAAATTTTCGCTTCTGCTTAATTATCTTAACATATTTTATTTATCTTTATAATGTTAAAATTGCTTTTAGGTTATTTAATGAATTCTGAACTAAATTTTTATTGGTTTTTGTTTACTCATGTGTTAATATATTTTATTGTGAGCTGTTTTGTTTAAGTTTGAGAAGGAAGGTATTTATGCGAAAATATAAAAATGAATGGTTTGGTAACATAAAAGGAGATGTTTTAGCTGGAATTGTTGTTTGCTTAGCTTTATTTCCTGAAGTAATTGGTTTTATGTTAGTTGCTGGTGTGGAACCCATCGTGGGTGTCTATGCAACATTTTTTATCACAGCAACGGCCGCTTTTTTTGGAGGTCGGACTGGATTAATTTCAGCAGCTGCAGGCTCAGTTGCATTAGTACTTGCTCATTTAGTTGCTGAATATGGGGTAGAATATCTTTTTGCTGCAACAGTTTTAGCCGGAATTATACAAGTTATACTAGGTTTATTTAAAGTAGGAAAATTAATGCGTTACATACCAAAACCTGTTATGTTGGGATTTGTAAATGGTTTAGGGATTATGATGTTCTTATCTCAATTGGATCATTTCAAGGGGAACTCGATTTTACTCGTACTTGGGATTGTTGGAATTGCCATTATATTTTTAGCTCCTAAGTTAACAAAAAAAATTCCTGCACCGATTATTTCAATTGTAGTCGTTACCGCTCTCGTTTTAGGATTAGATTTAAATGCACAACTGTTAGGTGATTTAGGGACTATTTCAAGTGATCTACCTAAATTTGGTATTCCAAGTGTGCCTATGAATGTAGAAACATTGAAAATTATTTTACCTACTGCGCTTTCTGTGGCTATCGTTGGGTTAGTAGAATCACTATTGACAGCACAATTAGTAGATGATCTGACAAATGAACCAAGTGATAAAAATCGTGAATCAATGAGTCAAGGACTCGGAAATGTATTATCTGGTTTCTTTGGCGGAATTGCTGGTTGTGGTATGATTGGACAAACTATTATTAATCTTAATTATGGTGGAATTGGTCGTTTAGCAACGTTCTTGTCTGGTTTCTTCATGTTAATGTCGGTAGTATTATTTAATAAAGTGGTTATTCAAATTCCTATCGTTGCTCTGGCAGCAGTAATGGTTGTTGTAGCCTATGAAACCATTGACTGGAGATCGGTTAAACGATTAAATATCATGCCTAAAAATGAAAGCTTTGTTATGCTCTTAACTGTGGGAATTGTATTAGTTACACATAATCTAGCCTATGGTGTTGTTGCCGGGACTCTAGTAAGTGCAATTTTTGCAGCCTTTAGCATGACCCATTTCCAAGTAGAAAAAGGAACAGATCATGATGAGTATCATTATAAGGCGCATGGACATCTTTACTTCGCATCAGCTGAAAAGTTTTTAGACTTTTTTGTACATGATTTTGATCATGAAGGTGAGTTAGTTATCGACGTCAGTGCTATGACTTTATGGGATTCTACGGCTGTTGAAGCTATTGATAAATTGATCAGTAAAAATAAAGAATCTGGTTTAACTTTTATTAATGCGAATAAACAAAGCAAAGAGTTGTTTAAGAAGAACTCAATACACAAGATGAAATAATAGAGAAAAGACGTAATTTTTATTTAATATTAGATATAGCCACTGCGTACATGATCATGTATGCAGTGGCTATATCTTTCTTTTTTAAGTATATTTTAATCTTGAAATTTGTAAAATATCTTTTGCTATTCTGATGTTCTATCTTTATGTAAAATAATGCTAGTGACATTAAGCGTAATTGTTATAATAAGGAGTACCGCTGATATCCAGTTTGAAGTAGACGTTGTATCCATGAGTGCAGAAATATCTTGAATAGTAACTAAATAATTAGTGTAAGAAATTTGAAACCATAAGGCAGTTGCACAAGATCCCATACTCAATACAATCATAGTTGAATGGCTATTTCCTCTTTTTTTACGACGTATAATATTAAAGATCGGGATAAACCAAGCAATTAAACCAAAAATTAGACTACCTAAAGTAAGCCAACCGTAATCAAATAAATTCAGCATCATAATCTCCTTTTAAAACTATTATATTATTTATAGTATAGCTTATCCATAATATAATGCCTTGTTTTTTATTGGATGTAAACCATTGGTTGCTAATTGTAAACTAATGGATGCGTTACTTTTGGAGTAAAAACTGAGAGAATAAAGATAGGAACTTATTTAGAGATAAGATGCTTATTTAATTTTTGAGGTACAAAAAGTTGAAAGGAAATTATTCATGAAAAATTACAAAAAGATTCTAGGCTATAGTTTAATGTTAGTAGCTATCTTAATATTAGTTCGTTTACCCAATATGGCTTATCCAATTCCTGATGAGGATGGAATGGATATTGACCTTTATATCCTAGAAGTGGTTTTAAATATAGTAAGGTATAATCTTCTTTCAATCTTCTCTTTTGTTTTAGGTATAAAAATTGTGTTTAAGAAATAGAAAGAAATTTTTTACTTATATATACACTGGTTCTTCTTTTTATTACAGCTAATATATGTGTATACTATAAATGAAAGCGGTCTAAGAAAAGTAAAAAAAGAGGGGGCTTTTTATGGGGAAAGTATTATTTGGTATATTTCCTTCCAAATGTTGATAATGATTAAGAATTAGACTTATGATACGAAGAATACTAATAAACAGACCGCTAAGGGAGTGAGATAAATGTCTACAGAATCAGTTATGAGTTTAAATTTAAATGTTTATGAGGTCATAGATTTCTACGCTGACGTATTTGAGGTAGAAAAAAATGAACCGATAACAAATGATGAAAATGCATTTGACCCTGATGTCGTTCTTTTTAATAATGAAATCAATCGATACGACAAACTTAAAGAAAACGGTCAGGTAGAAATAGAAAAAATAACTAAAGACATTTACCAAGTTGAAATACATTAAATAATACTCCTAACACTAGTTCAAACTGTGTTAGGAGTATTATTTTTGATTGCTTTTTAAGTTCCAGAATTCAAATTTAATAATTTTTCAGCTACTTTAAAAGGATCCATTCCAATGATTTTATTCTTTAACACTTGATCAATCTTTTCATGATCTACTTGAGGGTAAATTTCTTTTAATAATTCTAGTGTCTTTCTTGCACCCTGATCCATCGAATGCGCTCCTGAAATCAATAGAATATCTGCTACATTCAACTGCTCAACGCCAAATAGCAAGGTATCATCGAGTTCTTTAAAAAACGTAACTTCGATTTTATTTTGATGCATTACTTTCAAGAAAGCGTCTAATTCTTCTTCTGTGACTTCATCAATTTTGTTTACATGTGATGGTGCCGTCGTCAGAATGATTTTAGCAATTTTCATTTTATGGAACCATTTTGTTAATGACTCCGCAATTTCTGTACTATGCGCAGGGCCGTTACTACCTCTGATTGCATGCACAAGGTGAAGCTCATTGTAATCTAAATGACTGATGGTCTCCATGCATGAATCAATGTTGTTTTGATTCAATAACAAGTCGTCTATCACTTTAAATTCCTTATCGTATAGTACCTGGAATCGACGCTCTACACCTTGGAAATTTTTAATGCCTCGCTGGATATCTTCAATCGGTAGATCATTGACTAATCCCGTAACAAGTGCTGTGAGTGCATTGTAGATAGAATGATAGCCTAGAACTGACATCTCTAAATCAAAACTTGTTATCTCAATTGTTTTTCCACTTAAGGTGTTAAATGGTTTTCGAATATTCACTGTAAATGATGGTATTCCCGACGAAAAACGTATATCTGAAACGGTGATTGTACCAGATTTATTTTCGATTCCAAAAGTAATGACTTGTGCTTCAGTCTCTTTTTCTAAAGGGATAAGCAATGGTTCATCAAGGTTTAAAATAGCTGTACTTGCTTTAGAAGCATTTCTTATTAATGATGCTTTAGCATCAAAGTAAGCATCAAATGATTCATGCAGTTTGATATGTTCTGGACTGATATTCATAAAGGCTACAACGTCAAAGTCAGTATTATAAACGCGCTTAAGTTCTAGCGCTGAAGAAGAAACTTCCATGGAGACATGTGTGATTTCACGATCTCTCATCCTTGCAAAATGTTGCTGCAAATCATAAGATTCTGGAGTAGTTAATCTACTCATTTCAATCTCTTTGTCAATCTTAACTAGAATAGTTCCTATTAAACCGGATTTCAATTGAGAGGCCTTGAAAATTTCTTCTATCATGTATGTAATCGTAGTCTTCCCATTAGTAGCAGTTACTCCGAATATATTCATTGATTTAGAAGGATGATCAAAAAAATTGCTCGATAAAATAGCCAAAGCTTCACGACTATCGGAGACTTTAAGTTGAATAACATGAATATCTTCAATAAAATCTTCGACAATGATAACTGTTGCACCTTGACTTGCAGCATGTTTTGCGTAGTTATGTCCATCTGTTTGGTGACCTTTAATACAGACAAATAAAGTATCTGCACCTACTTCTTTTGAGTGATAAGCAATTTTTTTAATATCGATTTTATCTAATTCTATTTTAAGCTGATTATGGCAGCTAGAGTCGATCTTTACCGATTTCAATAAGTCAGTTAGTTTCATAATGATCGTGACTCCTCAAGTGATGGTGTACATAATCTGATAAGTCATATTTTTTGGTCAGATTACGTCTATTAGTACTATTTAGTGTACTATTTTATTTGTTTTATGTCATATTATTTGCTCACTTAGAATAAATCCCAATTTAGTCCTGCTATGAAATACATTTATTACTTATTCTTCTATGAAGAATGCAAATATAGTAACGAAAATCAATCTTGTCTATAATAGAAATAAATTGTTATTTTTATTGACCATAATTTATTTTATAGTGGTGATGTACTTGCTACTTTTTTTGATATTTTCAAAAAATGAAAGGAGTATATATATTGGATATTGAAGATTATGCATGGAATAAACATGAACAAGAACTGAGAGAACAGAACGAGTTTAGATACAGTGAATCAAAAATTAAAATAATAGATAATGTAGAATTAAGGAATAAAATTGAAGATAATCTCGAAAATTTACCACAAAAATCAGTTGCTAAATGGGCTTTAAAAGTAGCGACCCCAATTTTGGAGTACCTTGATAGCCATTTGAAAAACGATGTACGGGTAGAGTTAGGGGTAGAAGCTTTAGAAAAGCGAATAAATGGAAGTATAAATGCGTATGAATTACGCAAAATTGGATTCATTGTAAACGAATTAGCTAAAGAATCAAAAACTGAAATTAGTAAGTATGCCGCACGTTCATTTGCACAAGCAATTGCAACTGGACACATGCGAGGTCATGCTATGGTTAGCAGTGATTATGCAATAAAAGTAGTAAACCATTTAACGAGTAATTCGCCAGAAGCTTCAACAAAGGAAAGAAGAAGGCAATTAGAGATCTTTGACAATTTAAATGAAAAGTCATATGAAATCAAATAGATTCATATATGGATAAAAAATTTCTACTAACGTTCGTATGCTACAAAGATACTTGTGGTATTGTGTATTCAAGTACGTAAAGAGAGACTACCTTAAATTTAAATATTGGTTTTTTTTACTCTATCAAAATTAGTTGATATTCAAAATTTCTCCATTTAATTTAGAAAATCATTCAGTAAACTAGGAGGAGTAAGTGTATGGAACGATTATCAAAGGATAAACAGGTTCAAAAATTTTTAGAAGAAATGATGAAAACTGACAATAAGAAGTTCATTATATTAGAATCCATAAGAAACGTTGTATATACAAATAATGAAAAAACGAAAGAAAGAATTATGTATGGGGGGATCATGTTCTCTGCTGAAAAGGATTGGGGTGGTATTTATGTATACAAGAATCATATCTCTTTTGAATTTTCAGAAGGATTTAAACTAAATGATCCAGAGAATTTATTACAAGGTACTGGTAATAAAAGACGTCATTTAAAATTAAAATCAGTATCCGAAATTTCTGATAAAAAAGTAGATTTTTTTGTTAAACAAACCTTACTTTTTTGAGGTGAATGAATATCACTCGATTTTATGCATAAAATGGCTGAGGGAAAAGATGCGACTATTGCTCAAATTACTTTAGCAAGGATGAGAAAAATACTATTAATGAAGTGTAGGAACAAATCCAAATAATAGGAGATAGATACCCAGAGACGGAGAAGAAACGTACTGGAATTTAGTCAAAGGAAAGACTGGAGCACTTATGTCCCAGTCTCATGTGTAGTTTTATTTAATACATAAAATTAGATAGAACTATGTATTGGAAAAAGCAGCAAACCTAAATCAGGTTTGCTGCTTCTTTTATTGTCTTCTAAAAGAAAAAAATTTAAAGTAGATAAGAAAATAATCATACAAATAGCTTATGAGTTATAGATTTCTCTATTTAAGTTTACGATGTCTGAGTGAGTAAAATCAGGTGAAAAGTTCTCCATTACTTTATCTCTTAACAAGGGTGCTTTTTCTTTATTTGCTTTTTTTAAAGCGTCTATTAACTCGTCTTTTGTTAATTCTGTGCAGTAAGCAGGGGTGCCGGGTTGTTGTCTCCATGACTCACTTAAAGGTCCACTATCTACTGAATCGAAACCTAAATCATTTACTAAGCCCATGACTAGTTGTTTTTGTAATTGGTCATCACCTGAAACCGTCATTGCGATACGTCCACTAGTACCTTCTGTGGTTCCTTTATTTTCCAAAGTGTGAGCTAATTGATTGCTGATAGCTTTAATGACAGGTCTACCTAATTGTTTTGAAACCCAAAGACTTTCAACCATTCCGTTCTCGATATCTTCAATTTTACTGTCTCTGAATGGATAGTAATTTGACGTATCTACAACAATTACGTCTTTATCAACTTGATCGATAATGGTGCGAATGTTTGGCATTACATGAGAAGGGAGAGAAATAATAAGAATATCAATATTTTTTATGACATCTTCTACAGTCACATGTGTTCCTGAGATTTCTTTCCCTGCCATATTATCTAACCCACGGGTGTCTGCGATTTTGACATCATGCCCATTATTCACCAATTTTTTAGCAATATTTGTCCCTATTGGTCCCGCACCGATTATTCCAATTTTCATTAGTGTTCCTCCTAAAATAAATTTTCTTTGAATATGATGTAGTAACAGCTATTAGATAGTTTAATTACCCAAACATAAATTTAGCTACATACTTTTTTACGTGTCCACGTTGTGAATAAGTAAGTTGCGTGTTTTGATCCTAACTACTATACTAAACACATTACTCTAAAAATTGAAGTAGGCAATAAAAAAAGGGGTAGTACGATTTTATGTACTATTGAGAAAGAAAGGGATGTTAGTATGGCTAGAATATGTAAGGACGGGTTTGAAAAAGAGTTTATTAATGAGCATAGAGATGTTTATGGTATTGCGTATACTCAAAACATCCTTTCTGGACGTTGGAAATATATTATTCTTTGGTTTTTAAAAAATAAAGAACGACGTTACAGTGAAATTAAAGCTTTTTTATGGGACATATCACAAGGATCCCTTACAAAACAATTGCGAGAATTAGAGACAGATGGATTAATTAACCGAGAAGTTTTCCCAGAAGTACCTCCGCGTGTCGAATATTCATTAACCACTAAGGGGCGTGAATTTATTCCAGTTATTGATATAATGGAAAACTTTGGTAAAAAATACGGTGAGAAATCTCAATGAAGTAAAAAGCAGCTGGTATGATACATGGAATTACATATTTCATGTATCATAACTATACGTAAAATAAGTGAGAAATGGGATTAGTTAGAATGATCAAAATAATTGACAATCAGAAACTCGAGTTGCATTACAAAGAGGGATTCGGAACCTGGACCTATCACCTTAGACTTCCAGGAACAGTCGATATTAAAGGAAGATGGGGACATTTAAAAGTATCTGGTACAATTGACGATTTTGAAGTGAAAAACATTTATTTAGCTCCAAGGAAGAATGAAGATAAAATTATCTCAATCAATAAGGAAATTAGAGATGCAATAGGAAAAAGCGGTGGAGATATGGTAATGGTAACTCTATACTTGCATGATTAGCTTACTCAGTGAAGTTAATTTTATTTTTTATACCTTTTCATTTTAGGATAGATCATTTTCAACTAATTGTTTGATTGCCAATTTTAAAACTTTTTTTTATGATAGGAGTGTGCTAAAAAAAATTGGAAGTCAAAGGATAATTTCATCTTCTTTTCAATACTTGGTATAAAATTCATAATGACCAAAATAGCAGTATTAATTTTGTTTTCATTATACAATACAAATAGGATACAAGAAGAAATAGTTTAAAAGAAGGAAGGCAAAAACATGAAAAGTAGAGCAGCAGTAGCATTTGGACCAAATGAGCCACTTAAAATCGTTGAGATTGATGTAGAAGAGCCAAAAGAAAAAGAAGTATTAGTGAAAATATTATACACATCTGTTTGTCATACAGATGCATTTACGTTATCAGGAGAAGATCCAGAGGGAATTTTCCCAGCTGTTTTAGGACACGAGGGAGCCGGAGTAGTTGTATCTGTGGGTAAAGGAGTAACCTCTGTAAAATCAGGAGATCATGTCATTCCTTTATATACACCAGAATGTGGGAAATGTGAGTTCTGTCTTTCTGGTAAAACTAATTTATGTAGTGCGGTTCGTGAGACTCAAGGAAAAGGTTTAATGCCTGACGGAACGACAAGATTCTCATATAAAGGAGAACCTATCTATCACTATATGGGAACAAGTACATTCAGTGAATACACAGTAGTCAATGAAATCAACTTAGTAAAAGTTGATGAAGATGCTCCTTTAGACAAAGTTTGTTTGTTTGGTTGTGGGGTCACTACTGGCCTGGGAGCTGTTAAACATACTGCAAAAGTCGAAGAAGGTGCTACAACAGCAGTATTTGGTTTAGGAGCAATTGGTTTAGCAGTTATTCAAGGGTTAAAGAAAGCAAATGCGAAACGTATTATTGCTGTAGATTTAAATCCTGATAAATGGGAATTAGCTAAACAAATGGGAGCGACTGATTTTGTTAATCCAGCTGATTATGATCAACCAATCCAAGAAGTCATAGTGGAAATGACAAATGGTGGTGTAGATTATAGTTTTGAATGTATTGGTAACGTAGAAGTAATGAAATCAGCACTTGAAGCCTGTCACAAAGGATGGGGAGAAAGTATTATTATTGGTGTCGCTGGTGCTGGGAAAGAAATTCACACACGTCCGTTCCAATTAGTAACGGGTCGTGTATGGCGCGGATCAGCATTTGGCGGAGTAAAAGGACGCACGGAATTACCAGGAATGGTTCAAGATTACATGGATGGTGAAATTGATCTGGATTCATTTATTACACATCACTTAGCATTCAAAGATATTAACGAAGCATTTGATTTATTGCACAAAGGTGAATCAATTCGCACTATTTTAACATATGAGGAGTGATTAAATGGTTGTCGAACAACTTGAAATGCATCTCTCTTTTGAAGGAGAGCAACGTAAATACCGTCATTTTTCTAACGTATTAAATTGTGAAATGGTGTTTAGCCTTTATTTGCCACCGTTGTTTGAAGAAAAGGAATTATCGCTAATTTGGTGGTTATCAGGATTAACATGTACAGATGATAATTTTAGTCAAAAAAGTGGCTTTCAAAAAACTGCTGCAGATCAGGCAGTCGCCGTGATCATTCCTGATACGTCTCCAAGGGGAGAAAAAGTACCAGACGATGAAGGATGGGACTTGGGTAAAGGTGCAAGTTTTTATCTAAATGCCACAGAAAACCCGTGGGTCGAGAATTATCAAATGCACACATATTTAACTGAAGAACTGCCTCAAATAGTGTATAGTTTGATCCCGAATTTTTCAGGCAAAGAAAGTATTATGGGGCATTCAATGGGCGGACATGGAGCAATCATGATGGGATTAAAAGAACCGGGACGCTTTGCTTCCATTTCAGCCTTTGCACCAATTTTAAATCCCACACAAGTACCTTGGGGTAAAAAAGCATTCACAGCTTATTTAGGTTCAGATGAATCTTCATGGCAAGAATGGGATTCTACAAGTTTGATTGAACAAACTGAAAAAGTTCCTCCTATCTTAATCACACAAGGTACATCTGATAATTTTTATGGTGTGCAATTGCAAGAAAGTGAATTTTTGAAAGCAGCAGGAGATAAACCTGTTTTTTATCAGTCAGAAAAAGGATACGATCATAGTTACTTTACAATAGCGACTTTTATAGAAGAACATATTCAATTTCATGTGAGTGAATTAAAAAAATAAAGAACTGGCTAATGAGTATAAAATAGGTAATTTTGTTGAATTTAGTTACTATAGTCAATTCTTTAAACATTAGCAGACTAACTCAATGTAAGAGGGAAATACAAAACACCTTGTAGCTGGCATATTAGAGTATGCCAGCTACAAGGTGTTTTTGAATATAAAAAAATGTGCAATAATAAATTTTTTATTGGTTCTAGTAGAATTACTAGTGATATATCTACATTTAATGAAGTAAGAACTACAATCTTTATACTAAGAGGAATTCTATTATTAGTGTTTTTCTTCAGCAATTCGAGTATTTTTAATATAAACAACTATTGTTTTAATCACAGCAAAAGCGGGAACTCCAAAAATAATTCCTATAATTCCAAGCATTTTCCCGGCTACTAATAAAATGATAATAATTGTTAGGGGATGAATAGCTAATGATTTCCCAACAAATTTCGGTGTCAGAAAGTTAGCATCAAGTTGTTGAACGACTAGTACGATTAAGGCGACTAATAAAGCAGTTGTTGGAGAAATCGTTAAGGCGACTATAATTGCTGGTACAGCGCCAATGAAAGGGCCAATATAAGGTATAAGGTTAGTAAATCCATTAACAATTGCCAATAATAAGGTGTAAGGTAATCCAATTATTAAAAAGCCAAAATACATTAAAACAGCAACAACGATACTCGCTAAGCCTTTTCCACTGATGTAAGCAGTAATCACAAGGTTAGTCTGATGGAGTAATTCAAAGACATGTTTTTGATATCTGATGGGAAATAAATGAGTCACAGCCAATTGTAATTTTTCACCATCATGGAACATATAAAAAAGAACAATTGGTACCGTGATTAATACAATTGTTAAATTAGCGATAGCTCCAACTATAGAACTAATACTGGTAGTGAAACTAGATAAGATAGTTTTGGAAAAAGCATCAAGTGAAAGATTTAGCTGATTTAAAGTTTCGTCTAAATCAACATTATTAAATGGAGAGAGTAATGCTATGTCTTTAGTTTGAATCTCAATATCTGAGAGAATAGCAGGACTATTAGCAACTAAATCGGATAGCTGGTGCATCAAGATGGGGAAAGTTTTAATAATAAAAATAGTAGCTCCGCCAAGAAATAGAAACATAACTAAAATAATAGCATAGCTGCGTTTGATTTTTAATTTTTGCATTACCTTAATTAAAGGATTCAACAAGTAAAATAAGAATCCAGCGCTTAAAACAGGAATAAAAAGTGTCGAAAATAGGACAAATAGTGGTTGGAAAACAAAGCTGATCTTAGTTGCATAGTAAATAATTAACACCATTGCTAATACCCACAGTGTCCATAATAACAATTTTGAATGTTTAAAATACTTCATAAAAAAATAGTCTCCTTCTTGTAGGTCTGTATAATCTATTTATGTTTTTAGATAAGATTGAATCTTACAAGGAGTTGGAAATAACCAAGGAAGAAACGTTACCGATCAGTAATAATGTAAATACTTTGAAATTTCATTTGAATGCAATAACTGCTAGTCTCATAATAACATATCTATTAATGTAAGTTGATGAAAGCCAAACCTATAATTAGCTTCCTAATTTAAAAACTAGAAAACAATTTCAAACTATCTGTTTTTTTAGGATTAAAAAATAAAATAATTGTATTCACTTTAGATGGGTTGGAAATTGTTAAGTTTGATTTTTACTATATGTAAACAACTGGTTGCTAAATGTAAACCAAAGGGTGCGTTACTTTCCAATAAAAATTAGAGATAATAAATGAGAGCAATTTATTATTCATTTATGAGGGGAGAAACTTTGATGGAATACTTTACTGAAGAAAAACACGATATTGAAGGCTACAGAAATAATTTAAAATTTTTAGATAAAGTACTCGATACTATTACTTATAACTTTTTATTAAACACATCATTTCATGATAGTTTAATCCGTGAAATGATAGTATCAAATAATTATAATCCTGAAGTATCTAATGATTCCCAAGAAAGTATTGTAACCGTTTCGGCTAGAATAGAATACTGGGATAATACGTTATATGAGTTATCATGGAATGATGTTACAGTATATTCTTTTGACTTTGATGTTTCTAGAAGTAAAGTAGCTGAAACCCAAAAAATATTGTTCAATCGAGGGTTAGATGAATGGTCCCTTGATGAATTAACTTTAATAACTAATGATCGATTAAGACATGAAATTATCTTTTTTTCACAAACAATCATGATAATTGAATGCAGCAATTTTTCTATTAAGCTTCTTGATGAATAAAGAAATTAGCTGATTACTATAGATTTAATAAATATGATCATATTAAAAATAAAGCCTTTTAAGTGGGTTTAACGATGGTTAATGATTAAAGGAAGAAGGAGATAGAATGGGTTTTTGGTATTTTCTATTACTATTTATAGGTATTGCTTTGCTTATAGCAGGTGGGTTAAAGAAAGGTGTTTCACGTGAAGTTAAACTTGTAATGATATTTTTTGTTTTTGGTAGTTTATTTGTTTTAGTTTCACTCTTTATGTTTTTACCCGGTAGTGCTGAAGTTGTTTCTCAACTTTTAAACATGAATGAATAAACTAAGGAGATAAGGTCTATGAAAAAAAAGCTTTTTTATTGGTTCCTTTTTATTTTAATGGGATTTATTTTGGCTTTTACGATGATTGATCTAATTTATACTGAAGAGACTAGTGTGACTAGCCCTTTTAATGATCAAGTAAAGGTAATAACTGTTCCGCAACATCCAATATATGAATATGTAAAAGTTAGCAAAACAGTGATATATACTTCAGGTTATGCAAGTAATCAACCAAGTCAAGGAACTAAATTCTCAATAGGAGACGGTTTCCGTTGGAGTGAAGAAAATGGAGCTCAGGTCACTAAAAGAAGTGCACAACATCTATTTGGTAGTATTGATCCATTGGGTAGCATTTTTGTAAACGCTCCAAATAAAACAGATCACTTTAGACTAAAAGTAACAGAAGGTAGGCAAGTTACAAAGATCGCCGTATATATACAGTCAGAAACTGATGGTGGCAAAAAGTTTCTCTACTATATTTATCCATCCTCTTTATATAGCCTTGCATTTACACCTGTAATAGTGAATTAAGGTCCTTAATATTATGAGGTGAATACTAATGAAAATAAGAAAAATTACAACACGAGATAATAAAATAAAAAAAGTGGAAAGTAGCAATTGGATTCTATTTATGACATCAAGTTGCTTATTTAGTACCCTATCTGTCACATTAAAAAACCCTTTATATGGTGTAGTGGCGGTCCTATTTTCAATTCGTGCGTTAACGATAGCCTTGAAAAATAATCGCAAATAAAATTAATTTCTGATATGAATTAATGTTGTACTATTAAACTATAAATTATTCGTTATATAGTGAGATGTGGAGGTTAGAACTATGAATAAAATAACACTTGAACTAGCTAGTACAAATGAACTTGACGAAATACTAAAAATTCAAAAATCTGCCTTTAAAAAATTATTTATGAAATATCATGATTTGGATACCTCTCCATACAACGAAACTATAGAAACTATTCTTTTTAGATTTAATATGAGAAGCAGCTACTACTTTTTTATCATGGATGAAAATAAGAAAATTGGATTTATAAGAATACTTTTTAATGAAAAGAACAACCAAGCACGAATTTCTCCAATAGCGATTCTTCCTGAGTACGAAAATAACGGATATGGAAAAATTGCTATGACTACTATCGAAAATAAATTTTCTAAAGTAAAAGAATGGCATCTTGATACAATTACTCAAGAAAAGAAGCTGATTGGTTTCTACTTAAATCAAGGATATCAATTAATGCCTGAGCATAAAGCGATAAAAGAAGGGATGGATATTTCAGTTTTCAAAAAGATTATTGTTTGATTCTTTTGTAGTTATTTGTAGTATTCTTTTAACATGTAATAAAACTTCACATTTTCTCTGGAATCATGATTTAATAATTGAATTCGCTTTGTCGACTATTTTTTTTGCTTGAACTAAGTCGATAGGATAGTACTGAGTTCTGATTTTTTTAATCGTTTGTATTTCATTCATAGTCATTAAATACTCTTTTGAATCTTCTACCATTTTATCTTGATCATATGTGAATAGAGCCTTCAATTTCCTGATTTCTTTTGCTTGAATATAGTTTAATAGTAATAAAATTAGCACTACAATAATGAGTAAATAGATTATTTGAAATCACTCCTTTGATAGTATACATACTCAACAATAGCTGCTCTCTAATCATACCGAAAGAACTAGTTAATGACTATCAGATACTGTTTATTTTTAGTATTAATTGTAATACTTTAAAAACAAGGTTGTTAAAGTATGCTTGCAAGTGTTAGTAACAATATTAAATTTAAAAAAACATTTCTAGGAAATGATAAGCAAGTTATGGGTATATTTTAGCCTGATAGCTAGCTTTTTTATTATTCCTAGATAAGGCGTATGGCCTATCTTAAAGGTATTTTGACAACAAGTGTTGTGCGTTTGCACAATCAGGTTTGTTAAACTGACAATAGCTTTTTCTGGTAATGAAAAATATAATGTAAGCGCACACATATGAAGTTAGGAGATGTTTAAAGATGTTAGATATTACGATTCCGTGGTTTGCAGCAATTATTGGATTGATCGTTGCAATTGTACTTATATTGAAAAAATTCAATCCGGTGTATTCTTTATTTTTTGGAGCCATTGTTGGTTGTTTAGTAGGTGGTGCTTCCTTGGTGAATACCATTGATATTTTAATCAGTGGAACACAAAGCGTTATTGGAACCGCTATCCGCGTTCTTGCTGCAGGAATGCTTGCAGGTGTAATGATGGAATCTGGAGCAGCAGAATCCATTGCGAATGCGATTGTAACGAAACTTGGAGATAAGAAAGCCATTTTATCATTGGCTCTTTCGACAATGATCATAACGGCTGTAGGGGTATTTATTCCAGTGGCAGTCCTAATTGTTGCTCCAATTGCATTATCCGTTGGAAAACAAACTGGGATTAGTAAAATTGCATTATTAACAGCCTTATCAGGTGGAGGAAAAGCAGGAAATATTATATCTCCTAATCCAAATACGATTGCAGCAGCAGATGGTTTTGGTTTGAATTTGAGCAGTGTGATGTTGGCTGGTTTTATCCCTGCTTTATTCGGACTTGCAACCGCTGTTATTGTAGCGAATTTAATTAAAAATAAAGGTGAAATGGTAAGAGAGAGGGATATTCTTGAAAAAGAAGTAAAGGAATTAATGCCATTGGGAAAAGCGTTGATTGCGCCGATGCTTTCAATTATTCTTTTATTGATCAACCCAATTGGGACCCTATTAAAAATAGAAGTCCTCACAAATTTAAAAATTGATGCATTATATATTCTTCCTTTTGCTTCAATCGTAGGAACACTCGCAATGGGACATGCTAATAAAATTAGCGAATACGCTTCTTCAGGAATTAAACGGGTAACAGATACGGTACTTATTTTGATTGGAGCCGGTGCAATTGCAGGATTGATATCTGCTTCTGATTTATCTGTTCAAGTTGTAAAATTAATTGATACAATAGGTATTTCTGGAACATTCTTAGCTCCAATCTCAGGTATCTTGATGGGATTAGCTGTAGGATCAACGTCTACTGCTGTTATATTGGCTACTGGATCATTTGGACAAGCCATTCTAGATACAGGAACTTCTTCTTTAGCAGCATCTGTAATGGTTCACACAGGATCAACCGTTATTGATAGTGTTCCTCAAGGGAATTATTTCCATATTAGTGCAAATAGTATGAACATGACGATAAAAGAAAGATTGAAGGTTATCCCTTACGAGATGTGTGTAGGTGGGGCAATGACTGTAGTTGCAACTATTTTGTATGGATTTATTCTTAACTAATTAAGGGAAAAGAGGCAAATATAATGGTGAAAAGATTTGTTGTTGCACCAGATTCGTTTAAGGAAAGTATGAGCGCAAAAGAAGCCTGTGAAGCAATGGCCAGAGGGATAAAAAAAGTGTTTAAGGATGCAGAAATCAGTCTTGTTCCAATGGCTGATGGAGGCGAGGGAACTGTCGATTCATTAGTGGATGCAACAAAAGGAAGACGAATCAATGTTGAAGTATCTGGTCCGATTCCTGAAGAAAAAGTAACGGCATATTTTGGGATTTTAGGTGACAATAAAACAGCAGTGATTGAAATGGCAAAAGCAAACGGGATTGAATTATTGTCAAAAGAGCGTCGAAATCCATTGATTACATCTACATATGGTACTGGAGAATTGATCAAAGCGGCTCTGGATCACGGTGTAGAAAAAATCATTATAGGAATTGGCGGTAGCGTAACGAATGATGGCGGGGCTGGGATGGCCGAAGCATTGGGTGTGAAGTTTTTAGACGGAAACGGACAATCGATTCCTCAAGGAGGAGGTGCTTTAAATCAATTAGTATCAATCGATACTGATGAATTAGATCCTCGAATAAAAGAAATCGAAATTGAAGTTGCCAGCGATGTTACAAATCCATTGACTGGAGAGCATGGGGCGGCTAATGTATTTGGTCCTCAAAAGGGAGCTACACCAGAAATGGTGGAACAATTAGACTCTAATTTAAAACACTACGCGCACATCATTCAAAAAGATGTTCAAATGAATATTGAACATCTACCCGGGGCTGGAGCAGCAGGTGGGCTAGGCGCTGGTTTATTAGCCTTTACAAATGCAACACTAAGACCTGGAATTGATATTGTCATTGAGATCAATCAATTAGAAGAACAAATTGCTAAAGCTGATTTTATCTTTACAGGCGAAGGTGGAATGGATTTTCAAACTAAATTTGGAAAAGCACCATATGGGGTCGCAAAAGTTGCCAAACACTATCAAAAACCCGTCTTTGCTTGTGCTGGTTATATTGGGAAAGATGTTGATGTGCTATATGATGAGGGGATGACGGCTATTTTTGGGATTCTCTCAAAGGCCGAATCGATTGATGAAGCTTTGAAAAATGGCGAATCAAATCTAGAACGAACATGTGAAAATATTGCTCGAATCTTATCTTTAACCAGTGAACAGAAATAAGCCGCATCTATTTTAGGCGATAAACTTGATATTTTAAGTTTATAAGAAGATACTTTAACTTAGAAGATAAGAAAAAACAGTTTAGGATTATAATTCTAAACTGTTTTTTGTATAGAAAAGGTGGCAGAAGTAACGTGTTAACGAATAGTCAGGCTAGTCTAATCGTCAGTAAACTTATGGAAGATATTCCTTACAATATCAATATTATGAATGATTTAGGTATTATTATTGCAAGTGGCGACAGTAATCGTATTGGAACTTCTCATAGAGCAGCTGAACGAGCAATCAAAGAAAAGAAGATCATAGAGGTTTATCAAGATACGCATTTAGAGAAAAAAGGGACAAACGAGCCAATAATATATGAAGACACTATTATTGGAGTAGTTGGAATTACAGGTGATCCTAATGAGGTTCGTCCGTTCACAAAAATTGTTAAAACGGTCTCGCTACTCCTTATTGAAGAATTAAATATTTATAAACAAAAAGAAAAGAATAGAGTGGCAAAGAATAACCTCTTGAAACAAATTATCCAGTCAGAGGGTATATATACAGAATCGTTAAAAAAAGAAGCAAATGAAAAATACGATTTAGAACTGGGGCAGTCTTATTATGGTGTTTTTGCTGAAAGGAAGGAAATACTGAGAGCAATTGCGTCTAAGAAAGAACTATTTGAATGGTCTGAAGGTTCTATTATTTTTATGGAGACTGTTGATTCACTAGAAACAGCTACTAATGAATTTATTATCGTCAGCTCTAGTGAAAAAAACATTGGTCAAATTCTTCAAGACATCAAACAGACATATGCATTGCTATCTTTTTTAAATACAAAGAAAGAAGGAATAAATAAAACAGATAGCTGCTATTTAGCTAATTTATTCTCATTTTCTCTTCCTCCTAATCAGGAACCTTTAAAGAAGATAAAGGAAGTGGCACCAGAATACGCAGAAACATTAATCAGTTTTGCGCGGAATAATAAAAGTATCAATGACACTTCGCTAGAACTTCATATCCATAGAAACACATTGAATTATAGAATTCAAAAAATTGAAGAACTAACTGGAAAAAACCCTCGTGTTTGGTATGAATTATGGGAGTTGTTTTATCATTTTGCTTATTACTCTACAAACAAGTAAAAAATAGAGTTGTAGTAGTCCTTGTATAACTCTACTAAGTTGCATAGATGGTATACTATAAGTGAGTAAAAAATAGTACTAGGAGGGTGCATAAATGATCACAGGTGTTGAAATAGATTTTGTTGTAAAAGATAGTAAAGTTGCTTTGGAGCAATACAGCTCTATTTTTGAGGTTGTAATAGTTGAGGCGACAGATTTTAAAGTAGGAAACAACGAAGCAGTTTTCACAATTTACGGTACTCGTTTCCATATGCTCGATGAAAATCCTGAATACCAATTGTTCGCACCAAAAGAAGATAGTAATCAATCATTTTGGTTTAATGTAGTGGTACCTAGTATTCAAGTAGTATTTGATAAAGCAGTTGCTGCAGGTGCAACAATCATTCAACCGATTACCAAAATGGAAGAAATGGGTATTTCAAATGCAATGTTTTTAGATAGCTTTGGTTATGTGTGGATGCTGCACGAAATTCATCAAGAAGTATCTTTTGAAGATCGTGTAGAAATATTAAGCGAAGATTTTGAATAAAAACTAAGTTTTCCTGATAAGGAGCATATAAGAATACCATATAAGATTGAGGTTGTTACTAATCTTATATGGTATTCTTATCTTTTGATTCGTTGTTTAACAAACTGATTTCTATAGTAGTTAACCCGTGTGTATAGAAATCATATCAGTGTTTCTTTATAATGATGAACATGAGAACAAAACTAATTTTTACTCTGTCTAATAAAAGATTAGACAGATACTAGTTAAAAGCAATAACAAAAGTGTTGGGATAATGAAGGAGTGGAGAAATAGTGAGATTAAGTGTCTTAGATCAAGCACCTATTACAAGTGGAAATACAGCTGCAGATGCATTAATAAAAGCTGAAGAACTAGCTATTTTAGCGGATGAATTAGGGTACACACGTATGTGGATGGCAGAGCACCATGGAACAAATGGTTTTGCAAGTTCAGCACCTGAAATCACTGCAGCTCATTTAGCGGCAAAAACAAAAAATATTCGGATTGGTACGGGTGGAGTCATGATGATGCACTATTCACCTTTGAAATTAGCGGAAGTCTTTAAGACGTTAAGTGCTTTTTCGCCAGGGCGAATTGATTTTGGAGTAGGACGTGCTCCGGGTGGCGACAACAACTCTATTTATGCTTTGTCAGAAGGGCGTCAGCCAATGTTGGACAATATGTATGAAAAATTTGATACCGCATTGAAATTAATCAATGATGAAGTGCCTGAAGAACGAGTATATACTCGAACGATTGCTACTCCTTCACACATTCAGCTGCCTGAAGCTTGGCTACTGGGTTCAAGTGGCAGCAGTGCTCGAAAAGCTGCCCAAATGGGAGTGGGGTATTCTTTTGCTCAATTCTTTATGGGTGGAATGACAAAGGATATCTTGGATGAATACAAAGTTAATTTTCAACCTTCTGCATTTATGGAAAAACCGTACATCAATGTAGCGTACCTTGTTACGACAGCTGAAACTAGAGAAGAAGCAGAATATGAAGCTAAGCCACAAGATATTGCACGTCTATTAATGGGGAGAGGCCAGATGGGTCAATTGCTGACACCTGAAGAAGCGCAACATTATCCCTTAACTGAAATTGATCAATTAACGATAAAACAAGGACGTGCTTTGCATTTGGTAGGTACGCCAAAAGAAATCGCTGCAAAATTATTAGAAGATCAAGCGAAATATGGTTTTGATGAAGCGATGATCTGTAGTATTCCTCATTCACAAGAAAAACGATTAAATGTGTATCGTTTATTAGCCAAAGAATTACTAAATAAATAATAAAGCACTCCACTTCCAACCAATGAAGATTCCTTGGTTGGAAGTTTTTTTGTTTTTTTAATAAAACAATGAGAAAGATGATAAATTTTTAATGTTGGTTAAATTGAGTAAGTAAAGGCTTTTTGGTCTTTTTATATTAAATCCATGTGAGGAAACATTACATTGAAAAGGTATGTGTTAATTGATTTCTCATAAATGTGTATTTATACTATTGATTTAAGCAGCAAGAAAGACTTCGCCTGCTTAAAAGTTACTGATTACCATCAATGTTTTTGTAAAGGAGATGAGACAGAGTTGATTAAGCTACAGAATGTAAATAAATATTTCGGCGACCACCATGTACTAAAAGATATTAATTTAGAGGTGGCTGAAGGGGAAAAAGTCGTTATCATAGGGCCTTCTGGTTCTGGAAAAAGTACCACAGTTAGATGTATGAATTTTCTTGAGGAACCTACGACAGGAGAAGTCTATATAGAGGGCAATCAAATAACAGAAAAAAACAAATTAGAGATGGTACGAAATTCTTCTGCAATGGTCTTTCAACAGTTCAACCTTTATCCGCATATGACGGTGTTAGGAAATCTGACAATTGGACCTATAAAATTACAGAATAAATCAAAAAAAGAAGCAGAAGAACTGGCTTATCGGTATCTAGATATCGTAGGGTTGCGAGAAAAAGCGACAGCATACCCTTCAACACTTTCAGGAGGTCAACAGCAAAGAGTTGCTATTGCTAGATCTCTCTGTTCTGAAAAGAAAATCATTCTATTTGATGAACCTACATCTGCTTTAGATCCAGAGACGGTTCAAGAAGTATTGGATGTGATGATCAAATTATCAAGCATGAATATTACAATGGTCGTTGTGACTCACGAAATGGGTTTTGCTAAACAAGTAGCTGATCGTGTTATTTTTATGGATAATGGAACCATTTTAGAAGTAGGGCCACCAGAACATTTCTTTGAAAATCCTACTCATGAAAGAACAAAAGAATTTTTAAGCAAAATTTTAAGATAAAAAAATAAAGATATACTTAGGAGGAAAAACAAATGAAAAAAAGAAACTTATTAGCAACAGTCATTTTGTCTAGTGTATTATTTTTAGGTGCTTGTTCGTCAGATGATAGTTCAACAACAGAAGCAGACACACCAAAAGGATCGGATCAATTAACAATTGAATCAATCAAAGAAGCCGGCGTTTTAAAAGTAGGGGTAAAAGAAGATGTTCCAAACTTTGGGTTGAAGAATACAGATACAGGAGAAATAGAAGGATTTGAAATTGATATCGCTAAAAAAATTGCTGAAGATATTTTAGGCGATCCGGATGCTATTGAATTAACACCTGTTACAGCCAAAACACGGGGACCATTACTGGATAATGGCGAAGTTGATATGGTTATTGCTACTTTTACAGTTACTGAAGAACGCAAAGAAACGTATAATTTCTCAGATGCGTATTATGAAGATGCAGTTGGTTTATTAGTGAAAAAAGACAAAAACTATGAAGGACTAAAAGATATGGATGGAGCCAACGTAGGTGTAGCACAAAGTTCTACAACATCAGAAGCCATTGCATCAGAAGCTGAACAATATGATATTGCAGTCGAATTTTCAGAATATGCTACTTATCCAGAAATTAAAGCAGCATTGGATTCAGGTCGTGTAGATGCATTTAGTGTAGACAGATCCATTTTGGCTGGCTATTTAGATGATTCAACTGAAATTTTGCCAGACCGTTTCGCAACGCAAGATTATGGAATCGCCACAAAGAAAACAAATACGGAGTTAGCAGAGCATGTAAATGGGTTGATCACTACTTGGGGAGAAGATGATACTCTTAATGGATTGGTTTCGGAGTGGGGATTGAGTGAATAATGAAAAGTACAAATCCATTCGCTCTTTGGAGATGGGAGGATCTTTTTCAAAATTTTGATAATTTTAGTTCTGGATTTTTAAGAACACTCCAAGTGGCCATCTTAGCATTAGTTTTGTCGTTGGTAATCGGAATCATTATTGGAATTTTATCAACTGCCCACAATTTGATTCTGCGTTCGATCGCACGAGTATATGTCGAAATTTTTCAAAATATCCCTCTTGTCATTCAAATCTTCTTTATGTACAACGGATTAGCAATGGCAGGATTGGTCTTAAGCGAGTTTACGATTGGGGTAGTAGGAGTTGGATTGTATCATGGAGCTTACATTGGTGAAGTGGTACGTGCGGGTATTTTATCTGTTACTAAAGGTCAACAAGAAGCTGCGTATGCACAAGGATTTAGTTATACACAAACCATGCGCTACATCATATTGCCACAAATGGTTAAAGGTATTTTGCCTCCATTGACCAATCAAGCTGTCAATTTGATAAAAAACACTTCTGTATTGGCTATTATCGCGGGAGCAGACTTAATGTATGCAGCGGACTCTTATGCTTCATTTAGCTTGAATTATGGACCATCTTATGTGGTTGCTGGATTGCTTTACTTCATCCTCTGTTTCCCACTGGCTACATTCTCAAGGAAATATGAAGAGAAATTAAAAAAGAATGATTCCTTAGTTGTGGATATTCCGGAGGTGATGGAATGATAAACTCCATACAAACCGTTTTTACACGGCCTAACGTGTTGTTCTTATTAGATGGATTAAAGACTACTTTGTTAATCTCTTTGTGCGTGGTGATCCTTTCCATCGTTTTTGGAACACTCTTAGGGTTGATCAGAAACTATGAGAAGAAATTTTTTGGTAAAATAGCTGGATTTTATATCGAGTTATTCCGTAATACACCATTGCTACTCTGGATGCTAGGTTGTGCTTTTCTGATCCCAGGCAGTACGATATTAGTGAAAGCCTCCATAGCACTGTTTCTTTATACAGCTGCAGTAGTAGCAGAAATTGTGCGTGGCGGATTAAACTCGATACCGAAAGGACAATTTGAAGCTGCTCATTCTCAAGGGTTCTCATTCTTTCAAACACTAGTGTATATTATTTTGCCGCAAACCTTTAAAAAAATTATTCCTTCTTTATTGTCACAAGTAATTACAACCATTAAAGATACGTCATTTCTTGCTGGGCTAGGAATAATGGAATTTACACGAAGCGGTCAAGTTATTTTAGGGAAAGTAACGAAAACTTCCGAAGTATTTTTGATTTACGGTTTCCTGGCGGTCGTTTATTTTATTATTTGCTTCGCACTGTCGGTTTTAGTAAGGAATTGGCATAAAAAAAATTCTGAAAATATATAGTTAATATATTTTAGAAAATAGAAAAAAACGGACTCTTTAAGAGTCCGTTTTTTTGTTAGGAAAATATTAAAAATCTTCCTCAAATAAATTCAATTCAGTTTGCTGCGGAGCAAGATGGTCAAAAGTGAGCTGTAATTTTTTTTGCAATTGTTTTGCATTTTTCGCGGAGTGCCCACCAGAGTTATTGTTAAAAATAACGGCAACTTCTTTTGATTCTGTTTCTAATTGGCGAATAATGGTTACAAACTCATCTAATTCAGAAGAACTATAATCGTAAAGCGTCCGCTTTTTTCGCCAATTGGGTCCACTGGCATCTAACCAACCTTCATAGTTTTGTCCATGTAAACGAAATAGGGTGAGTTCGTCGTTGGTCCCTTTGACAACTAAAGGAACACTATTTCCAGGGGTCTGAGGTTGATCGACAACAGTATGAATGAAATTTTCTTCAATTAGAAAAGCTAATGTATTTTCTTTATTGGTGTCACTGTACCAACTAGAATGACGAAATTCAATCGCTATTGGCAGTTCACCCATGTATTGGCGGACTTTTCTTAAATACTGAACGTGTTCTTTTGTACAATCAAAATAAGGTGGAAACTGAAATAGAAAAGTTTTAATTCGATTCGCTGTGATCATAGGTTCAAAAATCGCAATGTAATGCTCAAACATTTGCTGTTCAGTCGGGAAAAATTTTAGCCAATCTTTGTGTAAAGTCATCGCTTGAAAAGCTTTGGGGATAAATTGAAAAGTAGCTGGTGTTTTTTCTATCCATGAGAAAATGTTTTTAGCAGGAGGAATAGCATAAAAGCTAGTATCCAATTCTACAAAAGGGAAATGCGAACTATAATCTTCCAAACGTTTAGATTTGCGGATGGTCAGTAAGTCATGATCGGACCAACCCGTTAAACCGATAGAAATCATTGTGGTTCCTTCTTTCTTGAGTAATAAATCATTAGCCTTATTGTACCGCAACCGTTATTATTAAGGAAAGTAAAAACTTTTTATAAAATTTGTCACTTAACGGATAGGAAGAAGTTTAAGAGAAATAAATTAAATAACTATACGAATGTTTCACGCGAAACAATTTGTTTCACTACTATTACTACAAAATAAAAATGACAGTACTTAAATATAAATAATCAGAGGAGCACTTAAGATGTATAAGCTTATATTTTTTGATATTGACGGAACGTTATTGACAGATAAAAAAAGAATTCCAGATTCTGCTAGAAAAGCCATTCAAAATCTTAAAAGCAAGGGTATTATACCGGTTATTGCTACTGGAAGAGCACCGTTTAGAATTGATGAAATTTTAGCGTCATTAGATATTCAGACACACATTACATTGAACGGACAATACGTTGTGCATGAGGGAGAGGTCATTCATCAAAATCCATTGTCGGTGGATTCTGTTAAACGACTTGCGCTGGCTGCGGAAACAAATAAGCAACGTATAGCGTTTTGTGGGAGCGATGAAATACTAGGGACTTCCATGGTTACTTTTGGACAAAAAGGACTGTTGAAAAAAATGATTCAGCAGGTTCCGATAGCGCCACCTAAAAAAGTGATGCAACTGCTCATGCGTTATATTGGCTCTTCTAAAAGAGTGAAGCCGGTTTTACCACATTACTATGAAGACCGTATTATTTATCAATGCATTATTCATACAACAGAAGAATACGATACCTTTTACCAAGAAGCTTTTCCGGATTGTCATTTTACACGTTGGAATCCCTATTCAGTAGATGTGATCTCGAAAGGAATGTCTAAAGCAGTGGGCATTCGAAAATTGATCGAGCATATAGGTATCGATATAAGTGAGACAGTCGCATTTGGAGATGGATTGAATGATATTGAAATGTTGCAAGCGGTTGGTATGGGAATAGCCATGGAAAATGGACGAACGGAATTAAAAGAAATTGCAGATGATATTACATCATCTCCAGAAAATCATGGCATTTTGAAAGGTTTGCAAAAATTGAATTTAGTGCCGTAAAAAGTCTTGAAATATCATGGGAAACTTTAGTTAAGATATAAAGAAATCATTCGTAATTTCCTATTTTCAGTAGTTTTCTGTGGTATACTATTTCAGAAAGCTTTTGAGAAAAAACAAGTTAAATAAAAAAGCACCCTACTCATTTGTTATCTAAACGTACCTTCTTTTCTAAAAGAGTATTTGATAGATGGTTAGAATGGAGTAGTTAAACCTACTAAGGAGGCACCTAAAGTGACTGAGAAAAAAACATTTTACATTACAACACCTATTTACTATCCAAGTGGAAAATTGCATATTGGAAATGCCTATTCAACAATTGCGTGTGATGTTATGGCACGGTACAAAAGAATGCAAGACTTTGATGTTTTCTATTTGACCGGTAGCGATGAGCATGGCCAAAAAATTGAAAATAAAGCACAAGAATTAAATATTACGCCTCAAAAATATGTTGATCAAATGGCTGAAGGCATGCAAAAATTATGGGAATTATTAGAAATCAGCAATGATAAATTTATCCGCACAACTGATCCTGCACATGAAAAAGTTGTCGCAGATATTTTTGAACGCTTTTTAGCGCAAGGAGATATTTATCTTGATGAATATGAAGGTTGGTACTCTGTTCCAGATGAAACTTTCTATACCGAAACACAATTAGTGGATATTGAACGTGATGACCAAGGCAACATTGTTGGCGGGAAATCACCAGATAGCGGACATCCAGTAGAGTTGATTAAAGAAGAGTCTTATTTCTTTAGAATGAGTAAATATTCGGATCGTTTATTGGCTTACTACAATGAACATCCAGATTTCATTCAACCTGAATCGCGTAAAAATGAAATGATCAATAATTTTATCAAACCAGGTTTGGAAGATTTAGCTGTTTCACGTACGACATTTACTTGGGGAGTTAAGGTACCAAGCAATCCTAAACACGTTATTTACGTGTGGATCGATGCATTGGCAAATTACATTACGGCACTAGGTTACGGTACAGATGATACGTCATTATTTGATAAATTCTGGCCAGCAGATGTGCATATGGTCGGAAAAGAAATCGTTCGTTTCCATACTATTTATTGGCCAATTATGTTAATGGCACTAGATTTGCCATTGCCTAAAAAAATATTTGGTCACGGCTGGTTGTTAATGAAAGATGGTAAAATGTCTAAATCTAAAGGGAATGTTGTCTATCCAGAAATGCTAGTAGAGCAATATGGACTAGATGCTTTACGTTATTACTTGATGCGTGAAGTAACTTTTGGAAGTGATGGCGTGTTCACTCCAGAAGACTTTGTTTCTCGTGTGAATTATGACTTAGCAAATGACTTAGGGAACTTACTCAATCGTACAATTGCGATGATCAACAAGTATTTCGATGGAAAAGTTCCTGAATATTCAGGGAACGTTACAGAATTCGATACTATTTTAAAAGAAACAGCAGAAAAAGTTTGTGTGGATTACCAAAACGAAATGGAAAATATGCAATTTAGTAGTGCATTAAGTCATGTTTGGGTATTGATTTCACGTGCCAATAAATACATTGATGAAACAGCGCCGTGGAAATTAGCAAAAGAAGAAGAGAAGACAAGCGAGTTAGCGAGTGTTATGGTTCATTTAGCAGAAACACTTCGTATTTCAGCTATTTTATTGCAACCGTTCTTGACTCACGCACCTAAAGAAATCTTTGCTCAATTGGGAGTTGAAGGAGAATTTGCTGGAAACTGGTCAACAGTTCAATTTGGCTCATTCCCTGAAAACACTACAGTAATCAAAAAAGGTACACCTATATTCCCACGTTTAGATATAGATGTAGAAGTTGCTTACATTAAAGAGCAAATGGCAGGTGCTCCTGATCAACAAGAGCAAGAAGCTGAAGAGGAAACGAAATGGGATCCTTCAGAAACTGTGTTAACTTCAACAAAAGAGAAACAAATTAAGTACGACGATTTTGATAAAGTTGAATTAAAAGTCGCTGAAGTTATTGATTGTCAAAAAGTAGAAGGAGCAGATAAGCTCTTGAAATTCCGTCTAGATGCAGGGGATGAAGGTCATCGTCAAATTCTTTCTGGTATTGCAGAGTGGTATCCGAATCCAGAAGCTTTGATCGGCAAAAAAGTTGTGATTGTTGCTAACTTAAAACCACGTAAAATGCGTGGAGAGGTCAGTCAAGGAATGATTTTATCTGCTGAAAAAGATGGGAAATTACAAATTATTGAAGCGCCAATTGAAGCACCAAATGGATCTGAAGTTGCTTAAAACCTTATAAAACGAATACCCTGCTGGAAACTCATTTAGCAGGGTGTTTCTGTTAACGAAGAACAAGAAAGGGTGTAACTATGTTATTTGATACGCATACGCATATTAATGCAGAAGAATTTGATCATGAAGTTCCAGAAACTGTACAGCGCGCACTCGAAAACGATGTGAGCAAAATGGCTGTAGTAGGGTTTGATACTGAAACGATTAAAAAATCGTTAGCCTTAAGCAAGGAATATAAAGAAATTTATAGTATTATTGGCTGGCACCCTACTGAAAGCTATTTGTATACTGAAGAAATTGAAGAGAAATTGTACCATCAATTGCAATTGCCAAAAGTCGTGGCTATGGGAGAAATGGGTTTGGATTACCACTGGGATACTTCTCCAAAAAATGTTCAAAAGGATGTTTTTCATAGACAAATGCAAATTGCCAGAGAGTTAAACATGCCTATTAGTATTCATATGAGAGATTCAATTGAAGATACTTATGAGATACTGAAAAAGGAGCATGTTGAAGATATTGGCGGCATTATGCACAGTTTTAGTGGCGACACATTATGGATGGAACGTTTTTTAGACTTGGGCATGCACATTTCTGTAAGTGGCGTCATCACGTTTAAAAATGCGCCTGAAGTAAGAGAAGTAGCTAAAGCTGCTCCGTTTGATAAATTATTGATTGAAACGGATGCTCCTTACTTAGCTCCAATGCCTTACAGAGGAAAACGTAATGAACCAGCTTACGTGAAGTTTGTAGCAGAAGAAGTGGCTAAGCAAAGAGGCGTTAGTTATGAAGAAGTGGCTCAACAAACGATGCAAAATGCTAATCGCTTGTTTAGGTTAGCTTGATGGAAAAAATAAAAGAAGTTATTGTTGTTGAAGGCCGTGATGATACAAGGCGTGTTTTGGAATCGGTTGAAGCAGACACTATTGAAACAAATGGTTCAGCTATTGACGAAGAAACGTTGAAATTGATAGGAAAAGCTCACGAAACAAGAGGCGTCATTGTCTTTACAGATCCGGATTTTCCGGGTGAAAAAATCCGGAAAATCATTTCACAAGCCATACCAGGAGTGAAACACGCTTTTTTGACAAAAGATGAGGCTAGAGCAAAGGGCAAAGGCAGCTTGGGTATTGAACATGCTTCACCTGAAGCTATACGCGCAGCACTATCAAAATGCTACACCGAAACCATAGCTAAAGAGTCGCTCATCTCACAAGAATTATTAATGGATGCTGGCTTGATTATGGGGCCTTTTGCTCGAAAGAGACGAACCAAATTGGGCGAAAAACTTAGTATTGGTTACACTAACGGAAAACAACTTCAAAAGAGATTGCAAATGTTTCAAATCTCACCTGAAGAAGTTGTAACAGTGATGCAACAAATTTTGGAGGAAGAAAATGACAACACATAAAGATATCGCAACCCCATCAAGAACTAAAGAGATAATGGAAAAATATGGCTTCTCAGTAAAGAAAAGTTTAGGACAAAATTTTATTGTGGATCCTAACATTTTAAACAACATTGTAGCAGCTTCTAATATTGACAAAAACACAAATGTTATTGAAGTTGGTCCCGGTATAGGTGCTTTAACTGAACATCTTGCAAGAGCAAGTAAGGAAGTTATTGCTTTTGAAATTGATAATCGTTTATTACCAGTATTAGCGGATACCTTAAGCCCGTATGATAATGTTTCGATTGTTCATAGTGATGTATTGAAAATCAATTTACAAAAGACCTTACCAGAAATGATCGATTTAGATGAACCTTTAGTTGTGGTAGCTAATTTACCTTACTACATTACAACGCCTATTATTATGCATTTCTTAGAGACACCTGTTCGAATCGATGGGTTAACAATCATGATGCAAAAGGAAGTAGCCGAAAGAATAACAGCTGCTCCCGGTAGCAAAGCTTATGGATCATTGTCCATCGCTATCCAGTACTACATGGAAGCTGAAGTCGCTTTTATTGTTCCTAAGACAGTCTTTGTACCTCAACCAAATGTTGATTCTGCCATCATTAAGTTAACAAGAAGAGCGACACCAAGTGTAACGGTTAAGAATGAAAAGTCCTTTTTCGCACTTGTTCGTTCGGCTTTTGTGCAACGACGTAAAACACTTTGGAATAATTTATTAATCAGATATGGCAAAGAAGATTCCACTAGAGAAAAATTAACCCAAGCATTAGAAGCCGCAAGCATTGATCCAAAGCGTCGTGGGGAAACATTAAGCCTAGAAGAATTCGGCCGTTTATCAGATGCGATCGATGAGATTGTATTAAAAGAAGATTAAGTTTTTTTAATTCTAAACAGGTATGCCAGTGGTATCAACGACTTTTGAAGTAGGTAATATGAGAGAATTATTATTTGTACCAAAGGTTTTCTTGTGGTATACTTGTAAAATTTCATTTTATATGTTACAATGTCATCAGACGAGTGAGGTGAATCTGATGCCAAGTACATTAGCAGACATTAAAGAAAGCTTAGATGATCATTTAGGTAAGAAGATTATGTTGACCGCGCAAGCTGGTCGTAAGAAAAAAACCGAACGCAAAGGTATTTTAGCAGACACATATCATTCAGTATTTGTAGTGGAGCTAGATCAAGAAGAAAATGCATTTGAACGTGTCTCATATAGTTATACAGATGTTTTAACTCAATCTGTAGAAATTGAATTTATTGAAGAAGAAAAACGCCAATTAGCTTAAGCATTAAAAAAGAATAGAAAACAGTTGACGAGCTATAAATTGCTCGTTTTTTTTGTACCATCAAAAGAGAGTCTATAATTTTTAGTGTTAGGGGATCAATAAGAATGGGGAATATTCATCATATAGAATTAAATGTTTCTGATTTAGAAAGCTCCATTCGTTTTTGGGGCTGGTTTTTAGAGGAATTAGGCTACCAGCCATTTCAAGTTTGGGATGAAGGAAGAAGCTGGAAAAAAGACGAAACGTATTTGGTGTTTGTTCAAACAAAAGAGCATTTTATTGCTGAAGGTTACCATAGAGGACGTACAGGTCTGAATCATTTAGCATTTCAGGCAAATTCCCGACAACAAGTAGACAATTTAGCAAAAAAACTAGAAGAAAAAGGTATTGAAATTTTGTATAAAGATCAACACCCATTTGCTGGCGGAGAGCAGCATTATGCAGTGTTTTTTGAAGATCCAGATAGAATTAAAGTGGAATTTGTAGCCCCTCTTACATAAAAAAAGGAAAAGGTCTGAGACGGAAATGTTTCAGATCTTTTCTTTTTTTATTGAACTAAGTGGTTTATGTGTAATTAATCTATTAATAAGTCAATAACTTGCCATTTTTTTTAATATTTAAATTAAATTATGGCTTTCGTGCTTTTCAAATCTTTTTATTTAAGCTAGTATGTTCTACAGACAATACAAATACTGAGGAAAGGAGTGAAGGTAAATGGAGATCATAGAAAAGGCTCCTGCTAAAATTAATTTAAGCTTAGATGTTTTGCATAAAAGAGAAGATGGTTACCATGAAATGAAGATGGTAATGACTTCAGTTGATTTGGCAGATCGCATAGTGCTAAAAACAATTGAAGAAGATCGAATCGTTATTCACTCAACTAATGGCTTTTTACCATTAGACCAGCGAAATCATGCATATAAAGCTGCAAAACTGTTAAAGGATACCTATAATATCGAAAAAGGTGTCGATATTACTATAGAAAAGAACATTCCGATTGCTGCTGGTTTAGCCGGTGGTAGCAGTGATGCGGCTGCTACCTTAAGAGGACTGAATCGTTTGTGGGATTTAAAGTTAACAAAAGATGAGCTAGCTACTCTGGGAGAAAAAATCGGCTCAGATGTTCCCTATTGTATTTATGGTGGGACCGCGTATGCTACCGGTCGTGGAGAAAAAATTCAACAAATACAAGATATCCCTCAGTGCTGGGTAGTGCTAGTTAAACCTAAAAAAGGTATTTCGACTTGGACTGTTTTTGAAAATCTTTCTTTTGATCAGTTGATTCATCCGGAAATACCTCAAATGTTGACTGCTATTCAAGACAATGATTATAGCCAAATGGTTGATAGTACTGGTAATGCCTTGGAAACTGTATCAGCTGTAAAGCAACCCGATATTAAGCGAATCAAAAAGAAGATGATTGAGTTTGGAGCAGATGCTGCTTTGATGAGTGGAAGTGGTCCTACAATTTATGCTTTATGTAAAAAATATTCTAAAGCTCAGCGAGTTTATAATGGTTTAAAAGGATTCTGTAATGAGGTCTACTTAGTGCGAACACTAAAATAAACAAAAAAATGAATATCAAAGATGTGAATAGCTCTCTTATTTTGATAAGAGAAGTTCACGTCTTTTTTTTTCTTGACGCGCAATGTAGATAATGATAAGCTACATAAGGAATTTTAAATAGTAATGATTACGATTTGAAAAAGAAAGCTAACTAAAAAAACAGTCAATTTAAATATAGATGAATACAAAGGAGATATGCGTTCGATGAATAAGAAAAAGAGAATCGGGTTAGTGACCCTAGCATCTATAGTGATGATGCTAGTAATAGGGTGTGGAAATCAAGAAAGCACACAACCGGAAACAGATAAACTAAATGTGGTTACAACTTTCTATCCAATGTACGACTTTACAAAGAATGTTGCTGGAGATGAAGCTGAAGTAACATTATTATTAGAAGCTGGGACAGACACACATGGCTATGAACCGAGTGCAAAGGAAGTTGCAGCCATTTCAGATGCAGATGTATTTGTTTACAATAGTGAGGAAATGGAAGTCTGGGTTTCAAGCGTTTTAGAGAGTATAGATACAGAAAATACAGTGATCGTTAATGCAAGTGAAGGCATTTCTTTGTTGGAATCAACAGAAGAAGATCATCATGACGAAAATGAAGAAGAGGGCCATCACCATGAAGTGGATCCTCATATTTGGTTAGATCCTGTACTTGCGCAAGAGGAAATTACTAATATCAAAGAAGGATTGGTTGCTGCAGATCCAAAGAACGAAGAAATATATGAAACAAATGCAACACAATACAATGAAAAATTACAGGCATTGGATCAAGAATTTACTAATGCCTTTAGTGACGCGACGAACCGTGTTTTTGTGACTCAACATGCAGCTTTTGCATACTTAGCGAATCGCTATGATTTGGAACAAGTTTCAATTGCTGGAATCTCAACCGAAGAAGAACCAAGCCCCGCTAAGCTGGCTGAGTTACAAGATTATATAAATGCGAATGATATCCATTACATTTACTATGCAGAAACATCTTCTAGCAAAATTGCAGAAACACTCGCTAATGAGACAGGTACAGAGTTAGAAATTTTAAATCCAATTGAAGGCATCACAGCTGAGGATCAAGAAAAAGGAACAGACTATATTCAATTAATGAAAAATAATCTAGCTGCTCTTCAAAAAAGTATTAATTAATGAACCGGAAATGGGTGTAATAGACCTTTCCTACAGATAAAAGAAAGAAGGGGTATTCATGCATTACGTTGAAGTAAAGGACTTATCTTTTTATTATGATGAAGAACCGGTTTTAGAAAACATTTCTTTTACGGTTGATCCTGGCGAATTTGTTATGCTAACAGGAGAAAATGGCGCGGCAAAATCTACGTTATTGCGTAACATTTTAGGTTTGCTTCAACCAACGAAAGGAACGGCTAAGATTTCTGCTGTAAATAGAAGAAATGAACCTTTAGCAATTGGATATATTCCGCAACAAGTGGCCTCGTTTAATGCTGGTTTTCCTAGTACAGTATTGGAGTTGGTTCGATCTGGTCGTTACCAAAGAGGAAAATGGTTCAAACGTTTAGATGCAGAAGATCACGAACATGTTGAACGTTCATTGAAGTCAGTAGGTATGTGGGATTTACGCCATAAAAAAATTGGGGAACTTTCTGGGGGGCAAAAGCAGCGTATTTCGCTAGCCCGTATTTTTGCTACAGATCCAGATTTGTTTGTTTTAGATGAACCCACTACAGGTATGGATCTAGATTCCAGAACAGAGTTTTATGAATTGTTAAAACACAATAGTGAATTTCATGGAAAAGGCATTTTAATGGTAACACATGATCATGAAGATATTAAAAAATATGCGGATAGACATATTCAGCTTATCCGAAAGGAGGATTCACCATGGAGATGTTTTTCTATGGATTTATGCAGCGAGCATTCCAAGCTGCATTCTTGATCGCCATTATTGCCCCTATTCTAGGATTGTTTTTAGTTCTTAGAAGACAATCATTGATGGCAGATACGTTATCACATATTTCTTTAGCCGGAATTGCGTTGGGGTTATTCTTAAATATAAATCCAACCTTTATGACTTTAGTCGTCGTAGTGATTGCAGCTGTGATTATTGAGTATCTAAGCATGCTGTACAAATCTTATTCGGAAATTTCTATCGCTATCTTAATGTCGGCTGGAATGTCTGTAGCACTTGTTTTAATGAGTTTGAGTAGTGGTGGATCCACGACTACTATTCAACAATACTTATTTGGTTCAATTGTGACAATCAGTCAACAACAGATATACTTGTTAGTGGCCTTATTTGTAATTGTTGTTGGATTGTTTTTAGTCTTTCGTAGACCAATGTATGTATTAACGTTTGATGAAGATACTGCTTTTACAGCTGGTCTGCCGGCACGGACGATGTCGATTCTTTTTAATGTGATCACGGGAGTTACTATTGCAGTAGTTATGCCTATTGCAGGAGCATTACTGGTATCAGCTATTATGATTCTGCCAGCGGCTATTGCTATGCGCATCAGTAAAAGTTTTTATTGGGTTATTATTGTAGGCATTCTTGTAGGTATCGTAGGAATGTTTTCAGGGTTAACAGTCTCCTATCAATGGGGTACTCCGCCAGGTGCGACGATTACCTTAGTATTTATTGTTATTTTTATCCTTACAACAGGGACAATGAAAATCGTGCAGCAGATGAAATACAAAAAAAGCCGTTCTTAAGGAATAGCAAATAGAAAAAAGGATTGAGAGTTTTCTCAATCCTTTTTTTATTCATAAAGTAAAAGAAAGTGAATACGAAGGTTCGTGTTTTTTTTTATGAGAAACCATTAATAAAAACGAACGTTTTTATAATAATACTTAAAAAGCTACCTTTTTATATGGAAAACGCGTATAATGATGTTTGATAGAAATAATGACCTGGCTAAACATAAGAAAATGAAACTATAGAAAAGGTGAAAATAATGAAAATAAAAAGAAGTGAACGATTGATCGACATAACGCGTTACATGTTGGAGCGACCGCATACGTTAGTGCCACTTACCTATTTTGCGAACCGTTATGACTCTGCTAAATCTTCTATTAGTGAAGATTTAAGTATCGTGAAAAAAACATTTAGAGAACGAGGCACAGGAACTCTGGAAACAGTACCTGGAGCAGCAGGAGGGGTACGTTACATACCCGAAATTGCAGAAGATGAAGCTGAAGAATTTGCAAAAGAAATGTGTGAACGTTTATCTGAATCAGATCGGTTACTACCAGGTGGGTATGTTTATTTATCTGATTTACTTGGACAGCCAAGTGTTTTACGTCAAGTCGGGAAAATTATTGCAACGAAGTATTTAGAACAACCTATTGATGCTGTAATGACAGTAGCTACAAAAGGGGTTCCAATTGCTCAAGCAGTTTCAACGTACTTGAATGTGCCATTTGTTATTGTTCGTAGGGACTCTAAAATAACAGAAGGTTCTACTGTAAGTGTGAATTATGTTTCTGGATCGTCTGATCGTGTTGAAAAAATGGAATTATCTAAACGTAGCTTGCGACGTGGATCTCGAGTATTAATTGTAGATGATTTCATGAAAGGCGGCGGTACCGTTAACGGTATGAAGAGCTTGATTGAAGAATTTGAAGCAGAGCTGGTAGGCATCACAGTTTTTGCTGAGTCTACCTTTAGCGGCAATAGAATGGTAGATGAGTATACATCTCTGTTATGTGTAGATGAAGTGAACGTTCGTGAAAAAACAATTCATGTACGACCAGGAAATTATTTTACTAACTAAAAAAACAGCGAGTAAAAAGGTGAATCTGTTACCTTTTTACTCGCTATTTTTGGTTGGAATTTTCTTTTTTATTTTAATTTGGAATAGAAGGGTAAGCTATCCAATCCAGATTGCTTCTTGAAAACTGATTATTTATAAGCTATCATAAAATAGGAGACTTTGTAGTAAAAAAAGTCTAAGCTTAATTAAACTAGAATGAACAATAAAAAAAAGAAGAACAAAATGAGATAGGAGTTTATATAATGGCACAACGTTATGCAGTGATATTAGCAGCAGGACAAGGTTCAAGAATGAAATCTAAATTATACAAAGTGTTACACCCAGTTGCGGGTAAACCAATGGTTGGACATGTAGTGAGTCAAGTTGAAGCTGTAGGTGCAGATAAAATTGTAACGATTGTTGGAGTGGGCGCTGAGAAAGTAAAAGATTATCTTGGTTCACGTTCTGAGTATGCTATTCAGTCTGAACAATTGGGAACAGGACATGCTGTTATACAAGCTGAAGAACTGTTAAAAGATAAAGAAGGAACGACGTTGGTTATTTGTGGGGATACACCGCTTCTAACTGCTGAAACCTTAACGCATTTGTTTGATAATCACCAAGAACAAGGAGCGAAAGCAACAATTTTAACGGCACATGCAGAAAATCCTACTGGATATGGTCGAGTTATTCGTAATGAACTAGGAAATGTCGAAAAAATAGTGGAACAAAAAGATGCAAGTCCAGAAGAATTACAAGTACAAGAAATCAATACTGGAACCTATTGCTTTGACAATCAATTGTTATTTGAAGCTCTTAAACAAGTTGGGAATAATAATGTTCAAGGGGAGTACTACTTACCAGATGTAATTGAAATATTAAAAAAACAAGGATACGTCGTTTCAGCTTATAAAATGGATAATGAAGAAGAAGCGTTAGGTGTAAATGATCGGATTGCTTTAGCTGAAGCAACAAAATTGATGAGAAATCGTATCAATAAAACACATATGCAAAATGGCGTTACCTTTATTGATCCAGCAACAACGTATATTGATAGCGAAGTAGAAATTGGTTCGGATACGCTTATTGAAGCAGGTGTCAGTCTTAAAGGGACTACCACTATTGGAGAAGATTGTTTTGTTGGTTCAAATTCTGAAATTTCAAATAGCAAAATCGGTAACAATGTTCGTATAACAAGTTCCACTATTAAAGATTCTGAGATGTCTGCTAACAGCAACATAGGACCTTACAGTCACTTGCGTCCAAATAGCAAAATTGGAGATTCAGTTCATATTGGAAACTTTGTTGAAGTCAAAAACGCAACAATTGCGGAAAATACTAAAGTAGGACATTTAACGTATATTGGTGATGCTGATTTAGGGAAAAATATTAACATAGGTTGCGGTACTATTTTTGTTAATTATGATGGGAAAAATAAACACCGTACAACTGTTGGAGATAATGTATTTGTAGGCTGTAACGCTAACTTGGTTGCACCCCTAACAATTGAAGAAAATGTTTACATTGCTGCGGGTTCAACTATAACTAAAGATGTACCTACTGAATCACTTGCGATTGCAAGGGCTCTTCAAGAGAATAAGCCAAACTATTTTGACCGTTTGCCACATTAAAAATTGAATAAAAACTCTTTAAATACTTGATTTTCAGGTGAGAAGTATCTACTATTAATATGATATGAAGTAAATAATTTGTAAATAAAGAAAGTGGAGGTAACTATGTCAGAACATTATTTTGATCCGAAGTTAAAGATTTTTGCGTTAAACTCTAATAAACCATTAGCAGAAAAAATTGCTAAATCGGTGGGAGTAGAATTAGGAAAACTATCTGTGGATCAATTCAGCGACGGAGAAATTAGAATCAATATTGAAGAAAGCATTCGTGGAGCCCATGTTTATATCATTCAATCAACATCAAGCCCTGTAAATGATAACTTAATGGAATTATTGATTATGATCGATGCTTTAAAACGTGCAAGTGCATCAACAGTTAACATCGTTATGCCTTACTATGGTTATGCAAGACAAGACCGTAAAGCACGTTCTAGGGAACCCATTACTGCAAAACTTGTTGCTAATATGATTACAGCTGCTGGAGCTGATCGTATGCTGACACTAGACTTACACGCTGCTCAAATTCAAGGCTTTTTCAATATGCCTGTTGACCACTTGGTAGGTGCCCCTCTTTTAGCAAATTATTTCTTAACACAAGGAATCGTTACTGAGGCAGAAGACGTAGTTGTTGTTTCACCAGATCATGGTGGCGTAACACGTGCGCGTAAACTAGCTGAATTCTTGAAATCTCCAATTGCTATTATTGACAAACGTCGTCCTAAAGCGAATGTGGCGGAAGTTATGAATATTATTGGCAACGTACAAGGTAAAAAGTGTATCTTAATCGATGATATGATCGATACTGCTGGTACAATTACGTTAGCTGCTCAAGCTCTTTCAGAAGCAGGAGCTACTGAAGTTTATGCATGCTGTACACATCCTGTTTTATCAGGTCCAGCCATTGAACGCATTCAAAATTCAGTAATCAAACAGTTGATTGTTACAGATTCAATTTATCTTCCTGAAGAGAAAAAAATCGACAAGATTGTTGAAGTAAGTGTCAGTACTTTACTGGCTAATGCGATTACGCGTATCCATGAAAATAGATCTGTTAGTCCTTTATTTGAAAAACAATATACAGGTGTAATAGACTAATTTATTTTACAATCAAACAAATTAAAAAATGGGGGTGAGACAAAAGTCTCACCCCCATTTATGTATCCGAATAATCATTCTGGAAAGCGATCCGAAAAGCAGCTCCGATGTCTACTTCACGAGTAATCATCTTGCTGTCTAAAAAAAAGATTGCTATACTTAATGCATTAGCTTCCTAGTAGAGATATGGGAGAAATGGAGTCAGTAGAAAATGAAAAAATTTAAAGATCAATTAGAATTGGTTCGCCCTTTTGATGGTATAATTATTATAATATTATTACTAGGATCATTTATACCACTTATTATTTTTGGTCAATCTACAAAAAATCTAGATGAAAATAGTTCTATTTATGCTGTAGTATCTATTGATGGTGAAGCGGTTAAAGAAATAGAGTTAACAGAAAATACCCCTCAAGAATCATTTACTTTCTATCCATCAGAAGGACAATACAATATTGTTGAAGTTGATGGAACGAAAATTCGTAATAAAGAAGACAATAGTCCAGATCAAATTGCTGTAAAAACTGGTTGGATCAGTAAACCTGGTGAAACGGCAATATGCTTGCCGCATAAATTGATCATTGAAATCAAAGCTAAAGATGCTTCAAATGAAACAGATGATGATGTGATTATTCCGCTTTAACGAAAATAGTTCAAAACGAATGGATAAGATTCGTTTTGAACTATTTTTTTATGCATTTAAATAGCTTTTTATGTATATTAAGTGTTTAAAACAGGCGAAAAATGGATTAACTTGCAATTTAATGCGTATAGAAGTATACTGTACGCATTATCTAATGAATTAGAAAACTTAAAAGTGAGAAGGAGCTAGGATATGGATTCTATGATTAAAGAAGTACATAAAAAAGAAAGCCTATTAGCTTTGCAGAAATTAATTGCTATACCGTCTGTGAATACATCAGATGGTACAACAAACCCGCCTTTTGGTCAAGGAATTGCAGATAGTTTAAAAGAAGTTTTGACGATTTGTAAGGGTTTAGGAATGTCTACGTATAGCGATCCTAAAGGTTTTTATGGTTATGCTGATTATGGTCAAGGAGAAGAATTGATTGGAATCCTATGTCATTTAGATGTGGTTCCTGAAGGGAATCTATCCTTATGGGAGACGGATCCTTTTAAAGGTGTAGTGAAAGATGGCATTATCTATGGTCGTGGAAGTCAAGACGATAAGGGGCCTACAATTGCTGCGCTGTATGCGTTTAAAGCAGTGGTTGATGCAGATTTGACTTTTAATAAACGGATTCGTTTTATATTTGGTACAGATGAAGAGACCCTATGGCGTTGTATGGATCAGTACAACTTGAACGAAGAAGCACCTACAATGGGATTTGTTCCTGATGGTGTCTTTCCTTTAACTTACGCAGAAAAAGGGTTGCTACAGGCGAATTTAATAGGACCTGGAAGTAAGGATCTCGTTTTACATTGTGGTGAAGCATCAAATGTTGTTCCGGGAAAAGCGAGCTATACCGGCCAAGATGCAAACGAAATTGCTGAAACATTAAAAGAATTAGGAACAGATTATGTGCTATCTAATCAAACGGTAACCGTAAATGGAAAAGCTGTTCACGCAAGTACTGCAGAACTTGGGATTAATGCTATAAATAAATTGGCTCAAGGTTTAGCTTCTCATTACACTCACCCGGTAGTAAATTTTCTAGCAGAAAAAGTTGCAAATGAAACAAATGGCTTTAGTATCTTTGGAGAAGTTAAAGACACGTTGACTGGAGAACTAACCTTTAATGTAGGTAGTATTCACATAGATGAAGCAGGTTCGGAAATTGTTTTAGATTTGCGAATTCCTGTTGAATACACACTAGAAGATATTGCTTCAGTATTGGAGAAAACAGCCAATGAATACAAATTGATTTATGAGGAATACGATGCTGTACCATCATTGTATATCCCGAAAGAAAGCCCGCTCGTTCAAACGTTAATGGCTATTTATCGTGATAAAACAGGCGACTTAACTGAACCAACTACTAGTGGCGGAGCAACCTATGCTCGTAAAATGACCAATATGGTAGCTTTTGGTGCTCACTTCCCGTATACAAAAAGCCTAGCTCATCAAGAGAATGAAGGAATGAAATTAGAAGAGTTGTATTTGGCGATGGACATTTATGCAGAAACGATTGCTCAATTGTGTTGTGAAGACTTCTAAAGATAGTTAATAGAAAAAACTTTATTATAAAAAAACGAGAGTGGGATAAAAAGCGTTTAGACCCGAATCACTGCACTTATTCGTGAAGTGGACGTCGGACCTGCTTTTTGGAGCACGTTTTAGAATAAACATTCGTATATAAAAAAGAGGCTGGGATTTTTTCCCCAGCCTCTTTTTTTAATTTGAAATGCTTATTAATTTTCTTTTTCCAACGCTTCAAATGCATCAGCAGTAACTTTTTTTAATGTGGATGCAGATAAAGTCATTTTATCCATTTCAGAATCATTTAGTGGAATCTCGATAACACGTTGGATTCCTTGTCTGTTAATGATCGCTGGAGCACCAATGTATACACCCGTTTGTCCATATTCGCCGTCTAAGTAAACTGAAAGAGGCAATACAGCATTTTCATCATTGAAGATGGCTTTTGTAATCCGAGCAAGTGATACAGCAATACCGTAGAATGTAGCGCCCTTTTTCTGAATAATATTGTAAGCAGAATCTCTTACGCTAAAGAAAACATCGACAAGAGCTTGTTCATCAGTATTTGGATTATCTTTGATCCACTCATTGATACTTAGTCCGGCAATGTTTGCATGAGACCATACAGGGAACTCTGTATCTCCGTGTTCACCTAAAATGTAACTATGAACGTTACGTGTATCAACGCCAGTTAGTTCGGCGATAGCCTGACGGAAACGAGCGGTATCTAAAGAAGTGCCTGATCCAATTACGCGATTCTTAGGAAGTCCAGAAAATTTCCAAGTTGCATAAGTTAAGATATCAACAGGATTTGTTGCTACTAAGAAGATACCATCAAAGCCGCTATCCATTACTTGACCAACTAAGCTTTTGAAAATTCTCAGATTTTTTTGTACTAAGTCTAATCGAGTTTCACCTGGTTTTTGAGCTGCACCAGCGGTTATTACGACGATATCTGCATCATGGCAGTCGCTATAAGTTGCTGAATAGATTTTTTTAGGAGAAGTAAAAGCTAAAGCATCTGATAAATCAATAGCATCTCCTTCTGTTTTGTCTGTATTGATATCGATGATTCCTAATTCTTGAGCAATATTTTGAGTCACTAGAGCAAAAGCGTAACTAGAACCAACTGCCCCATCTCCGATTAAAATTACTTTTTGGTGGTCTTTTACTTCTTGTTTAGTCATGATACAACAAACTCCTTTATGAATAAGATTCTTAACAAAGATAGTGTAACACTTAACAAACTTTTTGTAAATTGAAATTTTAAAAATGGATAAAACTAAACATAACTGATTAATAGGCTTTTTTTATAGATAAAATTATGTGAAAAAATGTTCTATCTTTTTTCTTCAATCAAGTTCAATTGTCCAAATGTACTAAATAGCGCGTTCGGCCGAAACAAGTAGTAAAAAGATGAAAGTCATTTGTATACTTTCGCTTACATCATACAACTAAAGTGTAGTATTTCAAAACAAAAAGTGATGAAGAGATGATAAAATGAAAATAAAAAGATTAAAAACAGTTAAAACAATATCCTTTTTTAAACTAAGTTAGTAATAAGAGAAAGAGTATAATAAAAAAGACTAATCAATTAGTACGCAAGATGTTTAGAATAAAGAGTAGGATAAAAAGGTTTAAGGAGGGCTTATAGATCTTTTGAGAGGCAGTCTTGATAGTGGATAGACGTAAGTTTAAAGAAAAACCCATTGAATTGTGTTATACTATATAAAATTGTTACTGGACGAATATTTTTTCGTGCGGCACTTTTTTGCGTAAAAAACGCTTAATACTCGGTGAGTAGATAAAGAGCAACGTGAAATAATCAAATGGAGTGTACTAAATAATGAAAATGATTGTTGGCTTGGGGAATCCTGGCACAAAATATAAAAATACAAAACACAATATTGGTTTTATTACAGTGGACGAATTTGCGATTCAGCATAAAATGGAGTTTAGTAAAACAAAATTTGAAGCACTGTATGCTGAAGCATTTGTTGGAACTGAAAAAGTTCTTTTAGTAAAGCCGCAAACATTTATGAATGATTCGGGAAGAGCTGTTCGACAGTTAATGGATTATTTTAATGTAGAGGTAGAGGACTTAGTCGTCATTTATGACGACTTAGATTTGCCTGTTGGAAAATTACGCTTGCGTCAAAAAGGTAGTGCAGGTGGACATAATGGTATCAAGAGTATTATTCAACACATAGATACATCGGACTTCAACCGTATTCGAATTGGAATCGATCGTCCAATGGGGAAACAAACTGTTATACAGCATGTGTTAAGTGGTTTCCATAAAAGTCAGCATGAAGAACTGTTGATCACCATAAAAGATAGTGTAGCAGCGTTAGATTATTGGATAGAGGGACACCCATTTTTAGAGGTTATGAATCAATTTAATAAAAAAAAGAATGCATAAAACAATTAGTAAAATGTAAAATTTAAAAAAGCAGTGAAGCCCAGAAAATTCTGAGCTTCTTTTGTTCATTATAATTATCTGGTTACAATCAAAAAACAGAAGGCAAGGAGTTCTTACAGTGGGAAATATAAAAAAAATACTAGCTGATGCGCCTGATGTTAAAGCTTTGTTAGATCAACTAGAGCAACATCAATCGCAATTGATAACAGGATTATCTGGTTCTGCAAGAACATTAGTCCTGAGCACGTTAGTAGCAGAAAAGAAAAAACCATTCATTATTGTGACACATAATCTATTTCATGCCAATCAATTGATGGAAGATTTTGCGGATTGGGTACCCGAAGATCGACTGCACCTTTTTCCAGTTGATGAAATGATTTATGCAGAGATGTCTGTAGCTTCGCCTGAAGCGCGAGCAGAACGAGTAGCAACGTTAGATTTTTTATTATCTGAAAAATTTGGTGTTGTCATTGTACCACTTGCTGGCGTACGTAAAGTAATGCCACCAAAAGAAATATGGAAAGCCGCTCAATTTACGATTAAGCAAGGGGGCGAATTGGAATTAACGCATTTATCACAACGATTAGTAGATATGGGCTATACTCGCCAACAATTAGTTAACAGTCCTGGTGAGTTTAGTATTCGCGGTGGAATTGTCGATATTTATTCTTTAACGGAAGAATTCCCGATTCGAATAGATTTATTTGATACTGAAGTTGATTCGTTGCGTTATTTTGATGCCGCCACACAACGTTCCATTCAGACAATTGAAAAAGTAACCATTCTTCCCGCAACAGATACCGTTTATACAAAAGAACAATTAACGGCTGCAGCACCTAGGTTTAGTAAAGCTGTCGAAAGAAATCTGGGGTTAATACAAGATGTTTCCGAAAAACAAACGTTTACCAAGCAAATGACACCTATTTCAGATGCTTTTCAAAAAGGTGAGCCAATTGATGAATTAACCATGTTTACAGATTTTATTTATCCTGAAAAGAATAGTGTATTGGATTATATGAGTAAAAAAGGCATTGTTGTGATGGATGAGTATCCTAGAATAATGGATACTGATCGTCGTTTAAATGAAGAGGAAGCGGAATGGGTAACCAATAAACTGAGTGAGCGACGCATTTTGCAAAACCAAGTCTTTTCAAATAATTTCCGTGACCAACTGAAGGCGTTAAGCACGAGTATCTTATATTTTGCAGTTTTTCAAAAAGGAATGGGAAATACTCGGTTTAACCAGATCCATGCTTTTCAATATCGGAATATGCAGCAGTTTTTTGGTCAAATGCCTTTACTTAAAACAGAGATGGATCGTTGGATAAAACAAAAAAATACGATCGTCATAATGGTACCAAATGCTGATCGAGCTAAAAAAGTACATCAAACGTTCAAAGATTTTGAAATCACGAGTAAAATAGTGAAACCTGCTAGGCTTGAACTTGAAAAAGTGCAAATAGTTGAAGGTTATGTTCAGTCAGGTTTTGAGATGCCAACAGATAAATTGGTGGTCATCACCGAACGAGAGCTATTCAATAAAGTTACTAAGAAAACAGCTAGGCGCCAAACATTATCCAATGCAGAACGGTTGAAAAGTTACAGCGAACTGAATCCAGGGGATTACGTTGTCCATGTTAATCACGGAATCGGAAAATATACGGGAATGGAAACTCTTGAAATTGATGGCATTCATCAAGATTATATGTCAATCATTTATAAAGATGACGCGAAATTATTTATTCCTGTAACGCAACTTAATTTATTGCAAAAATATGTTTCTTCCGAAGCGAAAACGCCAAGAGTCAATAAATTAGGCGGAACAGAGTGGGCTAAAACAAAGAAAAAAGTTGCTACTAAAATAGAAGACATAGCGGATGAACTCATTGAGTTATATGCTGCCAGGGAACAAGAGGTAGGGTATGCATTTTCTCCAGATGATGCCTATCAAGAGGAATTTGAGAATGCCTTCCCATATACAGAAACAGAAGATCAATTGAGTAGTACTGCTGAGATCAAACATGATATGGAACAGAAAAAACCAATGGACCGATTACTTGTTGGCGATGTTGGGTATGGTAAAACAGAAGTAGCAATGCGGGCAATCTTTAAAGCTGTTCAAGAAGGCAAACAAGCAGCCTTTTTAGTGCCAACAACTATTTTAGCGCAACAACATTATGAAACGATGCTGCAACGCTTTGCTGATTTTCCGATTGAGATTGGTTTGCTGAGCCGTTTCCGAACAAAAAAACAGCAAAATGAAACCATTGCAGGTCTAAAAAAAGGACAAGTTGATATTGTAGTTGGAACACACCGCATTTTATCAAAAGATATTGAATTCCAAGATATCGGTTTACTGATAGTAGATGAAGAACAACGATTTGGTGTGAAGCATAAAGAGAAACTAAAACAGTTAAAAGCGCAAGTGGATGTCCTAACCTTGACTGCAACACCTATTCCGCGAACGCTTCATATGTCGATGCTAGGTGTAAGAGACTTATCTGTTATCGAAACTCCACCTGCGAACCGTTATCCTGTTCAAACATACGTAATGGAACAAAATCTAGGAGCAATACGTGAAGCTGTTGAACGAGAAATGGCACGTGGTGGACAAGTCTTTTATTTATATAATCGAGTAGCCACGATTGAGAAAAAAGTAGATGAACTACAACAGTTGATCCCAGACGCGAGAATCGGCTATGCCCATGGGCAAATGACAGAAGGACAACTTGAGAACACTTTATTGCAATTTATTGAAGGGGAATACGACATGTTAGTGACCACTACGATCATTGAGACTGGTGTTGATATGCCCAATGTAAATACGTTGTTTGTAGAGAATGCAGATCATATGGGATTATCGCAATTGTATCAACTGCGCGGTCGCGTAGGTAGAAGTAACCGTGTTGCGTATGCCTATTTCTTGTATCAACCAAATAAAGTTTTAAATGAAGTCAGTGAAAAAAGGCTACAAGCGATTAAAGATTTTACTGAACTAGGCTCAGGATTTAAGATCGCCATGCGTGACTTATCGATTCGTGGTGCTGGAAACCTATTGGGGGCACAGCAACATGGGTTTATTGATTCAGTTGGGTTTGATCTGTATTCTGAGATGTTAAGTGAAGCAGTAGCTCGTAAACGAGGGATAGACGCGAAAGAAGAAAAAACGCAAGTTGAAATTGATTTAGGAATCAACGCTTATCTACCAGGTACGTATATAGAAGATGAACGTCAAAAAATTGAAATCTACAAACGTATCCGAGAATTGAGATCACATGAACAATATGTAGAACTACAAGATGATTTAATTGATCGTTTTGGTGAGTATGCGGATGAAGTCGCAGACTTATTAACGATTGGATTAATCAAAATGTATGGTGAACGTGCACTGATAGAAACAATCAAACGAACAGGCGATGAAGTAGCGTTAACATTTTCTGTTGTAGGTACTCAGACGTTGCCGGCAGAAGAAGTGTTTAGATCGTTAAGTGAAGTGCCTTTAAGAGCAAATGTAGCGGTCAAGAAAGACCGGTTAATGGTTACGCTACAACTGAAAAAAGAACCAACCTATCAATGGTTGGGATACATTGAAAAATTTGCTCAAAATATTGTTAACTACCGTTCAAAAGAGGCCAACTAATTTTTGGTCATAAAAAAGAATCACAAATTGCTGACCTAGGTCATATAAGTGAGGGCAGAAAATTGGGAAATCAACAAATGAAAAAAATGATGAATGGGGCAATCATTCTATCGGTAGCTGCCTTTATTGCAAAAATATTAAGTGCTGTTTACCGTGTTCCTTTTCAAAATATGGTTGGGAATTCAGGGTTTTATGTTTATCAACAAATCTATCCGATATATGGTATTGCAATGACTGTAGCTTTAAGTGGATTTCCTATATTCTTATCCAAGTTAGTCGCTGAAACGTCTACGGTGGATGAACGGAAAAATCTCTTGAAAAAATCGTTTGTTTTATTAAGCATTCTTTCCGGACTCTTCTTTATAGGTATTTATTTTTCGGCGGAGCTGATTGCGAATTGGATGGGCGATGCTAATTTAGAACCGATTATTCAAACGGTTTCGTGGTTATTCTTACTAATTCCATTTTTAGCGGTCAGTCGGGGTTATTTCCAAGGAACCTTTCGTATGCTACCAACAGCTGTCTCTCAAGTGGGAGAACAATTTGTACGGGTGGCTGTGATCTTGGTCGCTGCATATGTGTATACGCGCAGTCAATGGGATGAGTACCAAATGGGGACCATTGCTATGAGTAGTTCTTGGGTAGCAGGTCTAGTCGCTTGCATTATTTTAGGTGCAGCATTATTTAAACAACAATCTTTTAAGTCAGAGCGAAATACAGAAGTAGGTTCAATTACTGAAACAGTTAATTACGCGAATATTGCAAAACGATTTGCTACAGAAGGTGTCACGATGTGTTTACTGAGTGCATTACTCATTCTTATGCAGTTAATCGATTCTTTTACTCTTTATAATGGATTAGTAGAAAATGGTTTGAGTTCTTTTGAAGCAAAGAACTTAAAAGGAATCTACGACCGGGGTCAACCGCTCGTCCAATTAGGGATGGTAGTCGCTACCGCTTTTTCTGCAAGTTTGATTCCTTTATTGAGTCAATCATTTGCCCAACACAATAGAAAAACTTTTATTCGCACAGCAAAATCTTTAATGCGGATAACGACAACCTTTGCTATGGCTGCTACTACAGGTATCGTTATATTGATGCCATATTTAAATTTGGTGTTATTTGGCGATACAGATGGAAGTTTGGTGTTGAGCGTATACAGTGTATCCATTTTTTTAACATCATTAATTGGAGCATACAATGCTATTTTTCAAAGTCAAAATAAACATCGAGTAGCCTTAATCGGCTTGCTGATTGGATTAGGCATAAAAATAGTGTTGAATGAGTGGCTTGTTGAGCAATTTGGAACACTTGGCTCAAGTGGAGCAACTATAATCGGTTTATTAGTTATCTTAATCATTATGTGGTGGGATTTACCTAAAGAGATAAAAGAAAGTTTAACGGAAAAAAGTTTTGGATGGAAATTGCTGTTCAGTTGTGGTGTAATGGCTATTATAGTGTGGTTCGAGATGAAATGGTTTGGAAATAGTGCCTTAATAGGAGAGTATCGGTTAGCAGCTTTTGGTTACACGGTACTAGGTGCCGTCACAGGTATTGGAGTCTTTTTATGGCTAATGATAAAATGTAAAGTGTTAACGATTCGTGAATGGTTGTCTCTTCCGTTTGGTAAAAAAATTTTAAGAAAGTAGGCAGAACTGAATGGGGAAAATTAAAGTGGTTGGACTTGGCCCGGGAGATATTGAACAGCTTCCTTTTGGGGTGTATCAATTGTTGAAGAAAGAAAAGCCGTTGTATTTACGGACTAAATTACATCCAGTAGTGAAAGATTTAGAGCAAGAAGGGCTGGTTTTTCAATCATTTGATGCCATTTATGAAGGAAATGATCAATTTGAGGATGTCTATAAGACCATTGTTAAAGAATTGTTAACAGCAGCTCAAAAAGAGGATATTATTTATGCTGTTCCAGGACATCCAATGGTAGCTGAAAAGTCTGTTCAATTGTTACTGGAAAATGAAGCAGGTATTTCAATTGAGATCAAAGGCGGAAAAAGTTTCTTAGATGATCTTTTTCAAGCAGTAAAAATTGATCCAGTGGAAGGGTTTCAATTGGTTGATGCATTAAGTTTGGATCAAGACCAATTGGAAGTTAGTCAGCATATCATTGTTATGCAAGTTTTCAATGAATATATTGCAAGTGAAGTAAAATTAACCTTAATGGAGAAATACCCTGATGAACATGTAGTGGCTTTAGTTCATGAAGCAGGGGGCAAGAATGAAAAAATAGAATGGTTGCCTTTGTTTGAACTGGATCGCATGGAAGGTGTTCATAATTTAACATCGTTATACGTTCCTCCGTTAGCAGTAGATGATCGAACAAAATCATTTCAGACCGTCCAGTACTATATGGATGCTATTACAGGCGAAAACGGCGATGCATGGATAAAAGAACAAAACCATGAGACTTTAGTTGCTTATATGGAAGAAGAAGTACTGGAATTTAAAGCAGCAGTTGAAAATGAGGATATTGATAATATGGTGGAAGAGTTAGGTGACGTCTTGATGCAAGTGCTCTACCATACAAATTTTGGCGAGCAGTCAGGGTACTTTTCATTTGAAGAAGTGGTTGAAACCTTAAATAAGAAACTTCGCCGCCGTCACCCACATGTTTTTGATGGCGTTAAAGCAGAAACGCTAGAAGAAGTCGACGCAATTTGGCAAAAAATAAAAGCAGAAGAAAAGAGGAACATGTAATGAGACTAGACAAATTTTTGAAAGTATCTCGAATTATTAAACGCCGTACTATTGCAAAAGAAGTAGCAGATAAAGGCCGTATTCAAATTAATGGTATACCGGCTAAATCTTCTTCAGATGTAAAAGTAGGCGATGAATTAACGATCGCATTTGGAAATAAAACATTAGTCGTTAAAATTGATAAAATCGTTGAGACAACTAAAAAGGATGAATCAAAAGAAATGTTTAGCATTGTTAGCGAAACGTATAGAGAAGAACCGACTAACTAAATTTACAAAAAAATGATTGGTTTCCCTTCTAGGCGGTATAGCGAAAAAAAATTCTTGTATTCTAGCTGATAGATAGACAAAGTAACTGCTTTCTTGCTATAATCATTTCATAAAGTGAGAATAGAAGGTGAATCGTTATTATGAAGAAAGAAAATCAAACAAATGTGGCTAAATTAACTAATGAGTATACACATAACAAGACACTTCAAGCTCTTCGAGAGCGCAAACACAAACGTCACATGCGCAGAAGAATCGCGGGTATTCTTGCTGTTAGCTGTTTCTTTGTTTCAGGATTTGCCATCAATATATGGACAAATACTCAAACAATCTCTCAAATGGAGCACGAAAAAAAAGAAGCTCAAAACGAATTAAAGCTAGTTGAAAAAGAACAAGAAAATTTAAATAATCAAATTAAAAAGTTAGAAGATGAAGATTATGTTGCCAAAGTAGCGCGTAGTCAGTATTATTTATCTGAAGAGAATGAAATTATTTTTAGTTTGCCAGAAGATAATGCAGCTAATGAAATTGAAAAAACACCGAATGCTGAAGAATAATTAAATTATTAAACTGGAATAGTTTAATAGAGTGGGTTTAAGTTTAATAAATTAAATAATCGTTTTATGTCGCAAGATAACATGGTATAATAACCGTACAAGTTTTAAGGAGGAAGCAATTTTATATGTCGATTGAAGTTGGAGAAAAAGTTACAGGTACTGTTTCAGGGATTACGAATTTTGGTGCGTTCATCGATTTAGGTGATAGAAAAACAGGGTTAGTTCACATTAGTGAAGTTTCAGATAGCTTTATTAAGGATATCAAAGAAGTGTTAAAAGTAGGAGAACAAGTTACTGTTAAAGTAATGTCCATTGGAGATGACGGTAAAATTGGCCTTTCTATTAGACGTGCTGTAGATAAACCGGTTGAAACAGTTGCTCCATCTCGCGAAAGAACTAGCAGTAGCAGTTACCAAGGTCGCCGCGAAAGCAGTAGCCCGAGTCGCAGTAGTACTGGTTACCAAAAAACAGACCGAGGATCAAGAAATGCGGGTCCGAAGAAAGAAGATTTTGATTCATTAATGAGTTCATTCTTAAAAGACAGTGATGATCGCTTAACTTCTCTTAAACGTAATACAGAAGGCAAACGCGGCGGACGCGGCGGGCGTCGTAACTAAAAAATAATGCTGAAGGATAAGGAAACTTATCCTTTTTTATGTTGTACTCAAGGGAGTTGAGTCTATCTAGTAATAACGAGAATGACCAGATTGAACGTAAAGGAGCAGTTAAAATGAATATACATTTTGATTTTTTAGAGCATTGTCAAAACGATCTCTATTGGAAGTCAACGGATCGTTTGCTGCTAGCTGTATCTGGTGGCGTGGATTCTATGGTGTTAGTAGATTTGATTCAGCGATTACCAAATGCCATCAGACCTTGGTTTGGAGTGGTCCATGTAAACCACCAATTAAGACAGGCTTCTATGGAAGAAGAAAAATTTCTTTCTCAGTACTGTGCGAGCAATAGAATTCCATTTTTTTTTAAAAGATGGCCTGTGGAGGAACATCAGGTTGAAGGAGTAGAGGCAGCAGCTAGAGAGTTTAGATATGCTTTTTTTCATGAGGTATTGAAAGAACAGCAAGCCACACATCTGCTTACTGGACATCATGGAGATGATCAAATGGAAACTATTTTAATGAGGTTGGTTCGTGGTGGTCAACTAGAAAGCATTGCAGGAATAAAAAAGCACCGAACCTTTTACGGAAAACAACTGACTCGACCGTTGTTAGATTATAGTAAAGAAACACTCTACCAGTATAGTCAAGAACGTTCATTATCTTTTTATGAAGATGAGTCAAATAACAGTTTGGAGTATACAAGAAATCGTTACAGACACCAAATCATTCCATTGTTAAAAAAAGAAAACACACAAGTATTGACTCATTTTGCGGATTTTTCATCTGATTTGCAAGATGTGATCACAGTAGCTAAACAAGAAATTGAAAAACAAGCAGCAAATGTCTGCTTTCAAAAAGGACCCTTTTGTTGGGAACTTGATGTCCCCTTATTTTTAACCTTTGAGCCTGCAATGAAACGTCAAGTGATGCAAATTTTATTTAATAAAATATTTCATAAAGAAGTTAGTAAAGTTGGCAGAAAGCATCAAGTGCAGATAATTGATTTAATCGAAAAAGATAAGCCGAATAGTCAATTGAATTTACCTGGAAATTGGATTGGTCAAAAAACGTATCATAAGTTTTACTTTTTTAAGGAAAATGAACAAGAAGTTACTGCCAAAAAATTACAGAGTATTTATTCATTAAATTTAGGGAAATGGTTACCTCTACCCAATGGGGCAAGAATAGGACTATTTGAAGCTACGAAAGAATCCGTATTTACAGACCAAACAAAAAAAGTTATTTGGTTAAATCCTGAAAGTATTCAATTGCCCTTACAGGTTAGGAATCGAAAACCAGGAGACCGCATAACATTAAAAGGATTAGAGACCGGGAGCAAAAAAATTAAGGATCTGTTTATTGATCAAAAAATCCCCCGAAATAAACGAGAAGAAGCCATTTTAGTAACAGATAACAAAGAAGAAATCATTTGGTTAGTAGAATATAAGGAATCAAGATTGTCTATTGAGCCAGAAACTGATAAAATACATTACATACTCATTTATGAAAGTAAATAAGAGTAGATGTGATGAAAAGGAGAACTTAAACAATGAAAAATGATATTGAAAGCGTGCTTTTTTCGCAGGATGAATTAGCTGAAAAGACAAGAGAACTAGGTAAGCAATTGACAGGAGACTACCAAGATAAGAACCCATTAGTAGTCGGCATCCTAAAGGGAGCTATGCCTTTTCTATCTGATCTTGTAAAAGAAATGGATATTTATTTAGAAATGGATTTTATGGATGTTTCAAGTTACGGAAACGGAACAGTTTCATCAGGTGAAGTGAAAATCGTGAAAGACTTAAATACAACTGTTGAAGGTCGCGATCTATTGTTAGTAGAAGACATTATTGATAGCGGACGTACACTAAACTATCTGATAGATATGTTTAAATATCGTAAAGCTCGGTCAGTAAAAATCGTCACATTATTAGATAAACCAGAAGGCCGCGTTGTAGATATTAAGGCGGATTATGTTGGGTTCTTAGTACCAAATGAGTTTGTGGTCGGTTATGGATTGGATTATGCTGAAAGATATCGGAACTTACCGTATATTGGAGTTTTAAAACCTGAAATTTACGAAGAGAAATAAATGGTCAATGTTGGTCAAATATGTTACAATTAATATAATTAAGAATCATTTACAATAAAATACAGAATTGAACTTAAAAAGTTTGTTTGTAGAAGGAGGGCACAATGAAAAAAGGACTCTTTAAAAATGGGTTCTTCTACGCGATCGTTTTCTTAGTCATAATAGGAATTGTAACTTGGGCAACCGGTGGAAACTCAGGAGAGAATAGTACAACCCTTTCAGCTAGCGAATTCGTTACGCAATTAGAAGAGAATAAAATAAAATCATTTACGATTCAGCCTAACGCTGGAGTGTACCAAGTTACTGGTGAGTACCGAGAAGAACAACCTGCAGAGGAAAGTTCTAGTCAAGGTGTTGATATTTTTGGAACAACAGAAACAGCAAATACAACATTTACGACAGCTATTTTGCAAAATGATACCTCTGTACAAGAGATTACAGCATTAGCAGATGAAAATAATATTGAATACACACCGCAACAAGAAGAAACAACCGGTATATGGGTTACATTACTGATTTCGGTATTACCTTTAGTTATTTTTGTTTTCTTCATCTACATGATGATGGGACAAAGTGGTCAAGGTGGAGGCGGTCAAGGCGGACGAGGCGTGATGAACTTCGGTAAATCAAAAGCTAAAGAAGCAGACAGCAAAGCCAGTAAAGTTCGATTCTCTGATGTAGCAGGAGCAGACGAAGAGAAAGAAGAACTTGTTGAAGTGGTTGAATTCTTGAAAGATCCTAGACGTTTTGCCGCTTTAGGAGCTCGTATCCCAGCAGGTGTCTTGTTAGAAGGACCTCCAGGAACGGGTAAAACGTTACTTGCGAAAGCTGTAGCCGGTGAAGCAGGAGTGCCATTCTTCTCAATTTCAGGTTCGGAATTCGTTGAAATGTTTGTTGGGGTAGGGGCCAGTCGTGTACGTGACTTGTTCGAAAATGCTAAAAAAACAGCGCCAGCAATTATCTTTATTGATGAAATCGATGCAGTTGGTCGTCAACGTGGAGCCGGAATGGGTGGCGGACATGACGAACGTGAGCAAACATTAAATCAATTACTAGTTGAAATGGATGGTTTTTCAGGAAATGAAGGAGTTATCGTCATTGCTGCTACAAACCGTTCCGACGTCTTAGATCCGGCTTTGTTACGTCCAGGTCGTTTTGACCGTCAGATTTTAGTAGGACACCCTGATGTTAAGGGCCGTGAAGCCATCTTAAAAGTGCATTCTAAAAATAAACCTTTAGCCTCTGATGTTGACTTAGCAGTTGTAGCAAGACAAACTCCAGGGTTCTCTGGAGCAGATTTAGAAAACGTATTAAATGAAGCTGCTCTAGTAGCAGCTCGTCGGAACAAAAAAGAAATTGATGCACTTGATTTAGATGAAGCTCAAGACCGCGTTATTGCTGGTCCAGCTAAAAAAGATCGTGTCATTAGTAAAACAGAACGTGCAATGGTTGCTTATCATGAATCTGGACATACAATTGTCGGAATGGTTCTAAACGATGCTCGTATCGTTCATAAAGTTACGATTGTTCCTCGTGGGAAAGCTGGCGGATACGCAATCATGCTTCCTAAAGAAGATCGTTTCTTAATGACTAAAAAAGAAATGTTTGAACAAATCGTTGGTTTGTTAGGTGGGCGTGTAGCTGAAGAGATGGTATTCAATTCTCAATCATCTGGAGCAAGCAATGACTTCCAACAAGCGACTCAGTTAGCTCGTAGTATGGTTACCGAATATGGTATGAGTGAAAAATTAGGTCCTGTTCAATACGAAGGAAATCATCAAGTATTTGTAGGACGCGATTATGGTCAAACTAAAGCTTATTCTGAACAAATTGCTTATGAAATTGATCAAGAAGTTCGTCGTATTATTGTTGAAGCTCATACTGAAGCTCGTAGAATCTTGGAACAATATAAAGCAGAGCACAAATTAATTGCTGAAAAACTTCTTGAGATTGAAACATTAGATGAACGTACAATTAAGAGTTTGTTTGAAACTGGCGAAATGCCTCCAGCTGCTAAGGGTTCGAAAGAAGAGTTTCCACACGAATCAGAAGGTGCTTCTTTTGAAGAAGTTAAAAAAGCTCGTGAAGCTAAAGAAGCCGCTCGTTTGAAAAAAGAGGAAGAAGAGGAAGAAGAAGCTAGACGTTCTGTTCAAGATGATGACAAAGACATTGTTGAAGAAGTTAAAAAAGAACTAGGCACAGATGATGATCTTGATTTTGATAAAGATTCAGAAGACAAATCAGAAGATGATTCTTCAAAACGTTCTTAATGTAACAAACGAAAATTAAAAGAGGGATGCGACCTTGTTGCGTCCCTCTTTTGTACTGGATTTTCACTTACTAAAATACAAAAGGGGATAAAAGAATGTCGGATTATTTATTAAAAAGTATATGTTTTGATGGACAAGTACGTGTGTATACAATCGATGCAACCGAAACAGTAAGAGAAGCACAACAAAGACATGATACATGGAGCGCATCATCAGCGGCTTTAGGTCGTACAATGATCGGAGCATTATTGTTGGGTGCTACTTTAAAAGGAAATGAAAAAATCACGGTTAAAGTTGAAGGTGATGGTCCAGCTGGACACATCATAGTAGATAGTAACGGAAAAGGTGAAGTAAAAGGATACATTGCTAATCCGAAAGTAAGTTTGGAATTGAATGATGCTGGGAAAATTGATGTCCGTGGAGCAGTGGGTACTCAAGGTACTTTGACTGTAACGAAGGATCTCGGAATGAAAGATACTTTTGCAGGTCAAGTTCCTCTTGTTAGTGGAGAATTAGGAGAAGATTTCACTTATTATATGGCGAATTCTGAACAAACACCTTCAGCATTTGGATTAAGTGTTCTTGTAGATACGGATGAATCGATAAAAACAGCTGGCGGATTCATGATTCAAGTTATGCCAGGTGCAACTGAGGAAACCATTGTTAAACTAGAAGAAAGTATTGCATCTATTCCTATGGTATCTCAATTAATGGATAGTGGAGAAAAACCTGAAGAGATTCTGGAACGTTTGGTAGGCGAAGGCAATGCTAAGATTTTAGAAAAATCTCCTGTAGCCTTTAAGTGTGACTGTTCAAAAGATCGTTTTGCTAGAGCAATCATTGCTCTAGGTGGAAAAGAGATTGATGATATGATCACCGAAGATCAAGGTGCAGAAGCTAGTTGTCACTTCTGTGGCAAACATTATCAATATACTGTTGAAGAATTAGAAGAATTAAAAGAAAGTTCAAGAAGTTAATGCAATGGGCCTCAGACGGTAGGGAACTATCTACTGTCTGAGGCTTTTTTTTATGCACATTTGACAAATAAACCATTGTGCTTGATATTGTAAGCGATAAACTTTAAACTAAAAAGATAAAGAACTTAATTTTAGGAGGTAACATCATATGGTAAAAGTAGTTCATTCTGTAACGGATTTAATTGGAGAAACGCCTATTATTCGTTTAACAAAAGTCGTTCCTGCAGATGCAGCGGAGGTTTACGTAAAACTCGAATCATTTAACGTTGGTGGGAGTGTGAAAGATCGTATCGCATTAAACATGATCGAAGTAGCGGAACAAGAAGGCAAATTAAAACCGGGCACTACAATTATAGAACCAACAAGTGGAAATACTGGAGTTGGTTTAGCGATGATTGCAGCTGCAAAAGGCTACAAAGCTATTTTTGTTATGCCGGATACAATGAGTATAGAACGTAGAAAGTTATTGAAAGCTTATGGTGCAGAACTCATACTAACGCCAGGAGCGGATGGAATAACAGGATCAATTAACAAAGCAAAAGAGCTTGCAGAATCAAAAGGTTATTTTATGCCTATGCAATTTGAAAATATTGCTAATCCTGCAGTGCATGCTGCTACTACTGGTCCAGAAATTCTAGAAGCATTTGGTGGAGTTGCGCCAGACGCATTTGTTTCAGCAGTTGGTACTGGGGGAACATTAACAGGTGTTGGCCAAGTATTAAAAAAAGCGGATCCTGCTGTTAAAATCTATGCTTTAGAGCCGACAGAATCGCCTGTTCTAAGCGGAGGACCTAAAGGACCACATAAAATACAAGGTATCGGTACAGGATTTGTGCCTAGCGTATTAGATACGGTTATCTATGACGAAGTTTTACAAGTTTCAAGTGATGAAGCATTTGAAATGACACGTCGTTTAGCTGCTGAAGAAGGTTTGTTAGTCGGTATTTCTTCAGGTGCTGCTATTAAAGGGGCGATTGATGTGGCAATAAAATTAGGTCGAGGTAAAAAAGTCGTTACTGTGGCACCAGACAATGGGGAACGTTACCTGTCAACGGCTGTTTTTCCATACGTAGACTAATAAGAAACAAGTAAAAGGTTGAGTCGCTAAAGTCTCAACCTTTTTTTGTTTCTTCTTTAACTAGTTTATGAAATATGTTAATATACAACTTATGAAATTCTTATAGGAAATCTAAATCATAAGATTAGAAGAATATGAACTGAAAACCACTTAAGTTTAGTTGCTAAATAAGAAAGTGAAATAAAAAAGTTGGGAAATACATGAGAACATTTGTAATTTCCTTGCTTTTTTTTCGTTATGTTGGCATTATTAAGAGTGATGATTTAAGTACGAACGAATTTATAACAGAAATGGAGCGGAAATAATGAGCCACGAAGAATTAAACCATGAAGAATTAAATGATCAATTGATTGTTCGCCGTGAAAAGCTTGATACCTTACGTGAGCGTAATGTGGATCCTTTTGGCGGACGTTTCGAAAGAACGCATCTATCTAATGAACTACATGAAGCGTATGATGAATTTACTAAAGAAGAAATAGCTGGAAAAGAAGAAACAGCAACTGTTGCAGGCCGTATTATGACTAAACGCGGTAAAGGTAAAGTTGGGTTTGCTCACTTACAAGATCGTAAAGGACAAATTCAAATCTATGTTCGTAAAGATACTGTTGGTGAAGAAGACTATGAGACTTTTAAGAATGCAGATTTAGGGGACTTTATTGGTGTTACTGGAACAATTATGAAAACTGATACGGGTGAAGTGACTATCAAGCCAACTTCTATCACTCAATTATCAAAAGCGTTACGTCCTTTGCCAGATAAATATCATGGATTGACAAATGTCGAGCAACGTTATCGTCAACGTTACTTGGACTTGATCAGCAATCGTGAAAGTTTTGACCGTTTTACAAAACGCAGCCAAATCATTCGCGAAGTTCGTAACTATTTGAATGAACAAGATTACTTAGAAGTAGAAACTCCAACGCTTCACAATTTAGCCGGTGGAGCTGCTGCACGTCCATTCATTACACACCACAATGCTTTAGATATGGAACTTTACTTGCGTATAGCTCTTGAATTGCATTTGAAACGATTAATCGTTGGTGGAATGGAAAAGGTTTATGAAATTGGTCGAGTATTCCGTAATGAAGGAGTAGATACAACTCATAACCCAGAATTTACTATGTTGGAAGCTTATACTGCTTATACTGATTTTGAAGATGTAATGGACTTAGTTGAGGGATTGATCCGTACCGTAGCACAACGTGTATTAGGTACAGGGCAAATCACGTACAATGGACAAGCGATTGATTTAGAGTCTTCTTGGAAGAGACAACATATGGTTGATGCCATAAAAGAACATTCAGGGGTAGATTTTTGGCAACACATGACAAATGAAGAAGCCCGTGCATTAGCTAAAGAACATGATGTTCCTGTAACTGAACATAGCCAATTTGGCCATGTAGTAAATGAATTTTTCGAAAAATTTGTAGAAGATAAACTGATTCAACCAACATTTATCTACGGACATCCTTTAGAAATTTCACCATTAGCTAAGAAAAACACAGAAGATCCTCGCTTTACAGATCGTTTTGAAGCATTTATTGTAGGACATGAATATGGAAATGCCTTTAGTGAATTAAATGATCCGATAGATCAAAGAGAACGTTTTGAATCACAAATGAAAGAACGTGCACTAGGAAATGACGAAGCTCATATGATCGATGAAGATTTTATTGAATCTTTAGAGTATGGTATGCCTCCAACGGGTGGATTAGGAATTGGTATCGACCGTTTAGTGATGCTATTAACTGATGCTCAATCTATTCGAGATGTACTGCTGTTTCCAACAATGCGTAATCAATAAAATGAAAAAGTAAATCAATCTCTTTAAAGAGGTTGATTTTTTTACTTTAGATATAAAGTAGTTTAAAATAAAGGGATAACAGATTACGTTACATAAATGTGTAATACAGCAACTCAAACAAGGAGGTATCTTATGAAAGAGAAAACAAAATTTATGAATTACCTGGGTGGCACTAATATTCTTTTCACCCTACTGATTCTTTTCATGTTAGGAATAATCATTTATATATATAGCGCTATTTCTTTTGTTTTTGAACCGTTAAAAGTTATCTTTTCAACTTTAGTAGCTCCATTGATCTTAGCGTTCATTTTTTATTATCTACTAAATCCTATTGTTGACTGGATGGAAAGGCATAAAATAAAGCGAATTTGGGGAGTACTCATTTTATTTATTGCTATCATTGGTATTTTAGCTGGGTTGGTGGCATTAGCATTTCCTCCAATACAAGAACAAATAACAAGCTTGGTTAATAATTTTCCTTCCTATGTAGATTCAATGGGAATAACTATCCTAAGTTGGGTAGCGAATACGCCATTAGAAAGTGCGGTAAGTGAATTTATAGAATGGCTGAATGGGTGGGTAAGCAATATACCAAGTGTCGTTGTAAGTTATTTTGATACAGCAGTAAGTGGATTAACAAGTGTTTTTTCTACGGTTTCAAATGTAGTAGTAGTAATCGTGACATTTCCGATAATTGTCTTTTTCTTATTGAAAGATGATGAAAAGTTTTTTAATTACGTGCTTAAAATTATTCCGCCAAAATTTAGAAAAGATACAAAGAATATTTTTGCAACAATCAACGAGCAAGTAGGATCTTATATTAAAGGACAATTGTTGATCTCGCTTTCCTTAGGGATTATGATGTTTATTGGTTTTACAGTTATTGGTTTAGAGTACTCAGGGATATTGGCAATAGTAGCGACCTTTACAAGTATTGTTCCATATATAGGAGCAGCACTAGCGATGATACCAGCTGTAATCGTAGCATTTACTATTTCATGGTTTATGGTTCTTAAATTGATCATTGTTTGGGTAGTCGTGCAGTTCGTAGACGGAAACTTAATTGAGCCAAACATTATGGGTAAGAATTTAAATGTCCATCCATTAACGATAATTATTGTCTTACTTGTTTTAGGAGATCTGCTTGGTTTTGTTGGCTTGATTTTAGGAGTACCGATTTATGCTATTTCAAGAGTATTGGTAACATTTGTATTCCGGAAATTTAAACAACGCTACAATAAATATTATGGCGATGAAGCAGGAAATTACGAAAATACAGAGTTTACTCCAGATAAATATCAAGAAAAAAAATAAACACAGAGACTTTAAGAGAGCTAATGAGATTAAAAGTACTCAATTTATATGTAAGAAAGGATCTTTCAACCATATTACGTAATATGGTTGAAAGATCCTTTCTTAATTTAATAGCTATACAAGTGTTTCAGAGTATTTTTTATAATAAGGCAAGTGCGTTTTGAATAAAAAGGATAAATATGTAAAAAAATGAAAATTCATTCAAATTGAACGTTATTAAAAAATGTAGTATATTCATTCGTTATTTGAATGAAAATAACGCTTTCTAACAAATGTGGTAATTTTAAAAGTTCGCTTCTAAAAATTCTTTTTAAATTTTAGACGAAAGATGTTGACGATACTCTGAATCCCTGTTATATTAATACATGTCGCTGAGACAGGTTGAAACAAACCGACACAGCGAAAAAGAAAATTTAAAAAGTTGTTGACAGATGATTCGCTAGATGATATTATTAATGAGTTGTCACAAACGAAACAACACACTTTAGACCTTTGAAAACTAAACAAAGTAAGACGAACCAAATGTGAGGGTGACTTAGCAGTGCTAAGTCAACAGTAACAAAATTAGTGAATAATTATTCGCTAGCAATCAATATGAGCTTCAAGCATCATTTTATATGAGAGTTTGATCCTGGCTCAGGACGAACGCTGGCGGCATGCCTAATACATGCAAGTCGAACGCTTTGATTTCACCGGGTGCTTGCACCCACCGAAGTCAAAGAGTGGCGGACGGGTGAGTAACACGTGGGTAACCTGCCCATAAGTGGGGGATAACATTCGGAAACGGATGCTAATACCGCATACTTCTAATCGCCTCCTGGCGAATGGAAAAAAGGTGGCTTCGGCTACCGCTTATGGATGGACCCGCGGCGTATTAGCTAGTTGGTGAGGTAATGGCTCACCAAGGCGATGATACGTAGCCGACCTGAGAGGGTGATCGGCCACACTGGGACTGAGACACGGCCCAGACTCCTACGGGAGGCAGCAGTAGGGAATCTTCCGCAATGGACGAAAGTCTGACGGAGCAATGCCGCGTGAGTGAAGAAGGTTTTCGGATCGTAAAACTCTGTTGTTAGAGAAGAACAAGGATGAGAGTAACTGCTCATCCCCTGACGGTATCTAACCAGAAAGCCACGGCTAACTACGTGCCAGCAGCCGCGGTAATACGTAGGTGGCAAGCGTTGTCCGGATTTATTGGGCGTAAAGCGAGCGCAGGCGGTTCTTTAAGTCTGATGTGAAAGCCCCCGGCTCAACCGGGGAAGGTCATTGGAAACTGGAGAACTTGAGTGCAGAAGAGGAGAGTGGAATTCCACGTGTAGCGGTGAAATGCGTAGATATGTGGAGGAACACCAGTGGCGAAGGCGACTCTCTGGTCTGTAACTGACGCTGAGGCTCGAAAGCGTGGGGAGCAAACAGGATTAGATACCCTGGTAGTCCACGCCGTAAACGATGAGTGCTAAGTGTTGGAGGGTTTCCGCCCTTCAGTGCTGCAGCTAACGCATTAAGCACTCCGCCTGGGGAGTACGACCGCAAGGTTGAAACTCAAAGGAATTGACGGGGACCCGCACAAGCGGTGGAGCATGTGGTTTAATTCGAAGCAACGCGAAGAACCTTACCAGGTCTTGACATCCTTTGATCACCCTAGAGATAGGGCTTTCCCTTCGGGGACAAAGTGACAGGTGGTGCATGGTTGTCGTCAGCTCGTGTCGTGAGATGTTGGGTTAAGTCCCGCAACGAGCGCAACCCCTATTATTAGTTGCCAGCATTCAGTTGGGCACTCTAGTGAGACTGCCGGTGATAAACCGGAGGAAGGTGGGGATGACGTCAAATCATCATGCCCCTTATGACCTGGGCTACACACGTGCTACAATGGATGGTACAACGAGTCGCAAGGTCGCGAGGCCAAGCTAATCTCTTAAAGCCATTCTCAGTTCGGATTGTAGGCTGCAACTCGCCTACATGAAGCCGGAATCGCTAGTAATCGCGGATCAGCACGCCGCGGTGAATACGTTCCCGGGTCTTGTACACACCGCCCGTCACACCACGAGAGTTTGTAACACCCGAAGTCGGTGAGGTAACCCTTTTGGGAGCCAGCCGCCTAAGGTGGGACAGATAATTGGGGTGAAGTCGTAACAAGGTAGCCGTATCGGAAGGTGCGGCTGGATCACCTCCTTTCTAAGGAATATAACGGAAACCCACACATTCGTACTTACTTTGTTTAGTTTTGAGAGGTCTAATCTTCTCAAAAAACGCAACTTTGGTTGCGGCAAGACGTTGTTCTTTGAAAACTGGATAAAGTTAAAAAGTGTAATTCAAGTAACAAACCAGAAACACACCGAAAAGTTTTAAAAATGAGTTTTTTTAAGGTTCTCATCGAAAGATGAGGTTTAAAAATTAACTGTTAACCATAGGTTAAGTTAATAAGGGCGCACGGTGAATGCCTTGGCACTAGGAGCCGATGAAGGACGGGACTAACGCCGATATGCTTTGGGGAGCTGTAAGTGAGCTTTGATCCAAAGATTTCCGAATGGGGGAACCCAGCATCTTTGATAGGATGTTACTACTGACTGAATACATAGGTCAGTAGAGGTAGACGCAGAGAACTGAAACATCTAAGTACCTGCAGGAAGAGAAAGAAAAATCGATTCCCTGAGTAGCGGCGAGCGAAACGGGAATAGCCCAAACCAGAAAGCTTGCTTTCTGGGGTTGTAGGACTGAACACATAGAGTCATAAATGAGATTGGTAGAAGAAGCGACCTGGAAAGGTCCGCCGAAGAAGGTAAAAGCCCTGTAATCGAAACCCATTTCACTCTGATCAGTATCCTGAGTACGGCGGAACACGAGAAATTCCGTCGGAATCCGGGAGGACCATCTCCCAAGGCTAAATACTCCCTAGTGACCGATAGTGAACCAGTACCGTGAGGGAAAGGTGAAAAGAACCTCGGAAGAGGAGTGAAATAGCCCCTGAAACCGTGTGCCTACAAATAGTTAAAGCCCGTTAATGGGTGATAGCGTGCCTTTTGTAGAATGAACCGGCGAGTTACGATCCCATGCGAGGTTAAGTTGATGAGACGGAGCCGCAGCGAAAGCGAGTCTGAATAGGGCGAATGAGTATGTGGTCGTAGACCCGAAACCAAGTGATCTACCCATGTCCAGGTTGAAGGTGCGGTAATACGCACTGGAGGACCGAACCCACGTATGTTGAAAAATGCGGGGATGAGGTGTGGGTAGCGGAGAAATTCCAATCGAACTTGGAGATAGCTGGTTCTCTCCGAAATAGCTTTAGGGCTAGCCTCGGAATTAGAATCATGGAGGTAGAGCAACTGTTTGGACTAGGGGCCCTTCTCGGGTTACCGAATTCAGATAAACTCCGAATGCCATTGATTTATATCCGGGAGTCAGACTGCGAGTGATAAGATCCGTAGTCGAAAGGGAAACAGCCCAGACCACCAGCTAAGGTCCCAAAGTTTATGTTAAGTGGAAAAGGATGTGGAGTTGCTTAGACAACTAGGATGTTGGCTCAGAAGCAGCCATCATTTAAAGAGTGCGTAATAGCTCACTAGTCGAGTGACCCTGCGCCGAAAATTTACCGGGGCTAAACATAACACCGAAGCTGTGGATAGAACCATTGGTTCTATGGTAGGAGAGCGTTCTAAGGGCGTTGAAGCTAGATCGTGAGGACTAGTGGAGCGCTTAGAAGTGAGAATGCCGGTATGAGTAGCGAAAGACGGGTGAGAATCCCGTCCACCGAATGACTAAGGTTTCCTGGGGAAGGCTCGTCCTCCCAGGGTTAGTCGGGACCTAAGTCGAGGCCGAATGGCGTAGACGATGGACAACAGGTTGAGATTCCTGTACCAGTTTGTTTTGTTTGAACAATGGAGGGACACAGTAGGCTAAGGAATACGCGCTGTTGGATATGCGCGTCCAAGCAACAAGTTTTGAAGTGAGTCAAATGCTTGCTTCTATAAGAACAAGTTGTGATGGGGAGGGAAATTAAGTACCGAAGTTCCCGATGTCACACTGTCAAGAAAAGCTTCTAGTTAGAAACAAACTGCCCGTACCGCAAACCGACACAGGTAGTCGAGGAGAGAATCCTAAGGTGTGCGAGAGAACTCTCGTTAAGGAACTCGGCAAAATGACCCCGTAACTTCGGGAGAAGGGGTGCTGACCAATTGGTCAGCCGCAGTGAATAGGCCCAGGCGACTGTTTATCAAAAACACAGGTCTCTGCAAAATCGTAAGATGACGTATAGGGGCTGACGCCTGCCCGGTGCTGGAAGGTTAAGAGGATGGGTTAGCTCTCGGGCGAAGCTCAGAATTGAAGCCCCAGTAAACGGCGGCCGTAACTATAACGGTCCTAAGGTAGCGAAATTCCTTGTCGGGTAAGTTCCGACCCGCACGAAAGGCGTAACGATCTGGGCACTGTCTCAACGAGAGACTCGGTGAAATTATAGTACCTGTGAAGATGCAGGTTACCCGCGACAGGACGGAAAGACCCCATGGAGCTTTACTGCAGTTTGATATTGAGTGTTTGTACAGCTTGTACAGGATAGGTAGGAGCCATTGAAGCCAGGACGCCAGTCTTGGTGGAGGCGTTGGTGGGATACTACCCTTGCTGTATGACCACTCTAACCCACAGCCCTTATCGGGCTGGGAGACAGTGTCTGACGGGCAGTTTGACTGGGGCGGTCGCCTCCTAAAGAGTAACGGAGGCGCCCAAAGGTTCCCTCAGAATGGTTGGAAATCATTCGCAGAGTGTAAAGGCATAAGGGAGCTTGACTGCGAGACCTACAAGTCGAGCAGGGACGAAAGTCGGGCTTAGTGATCCGGTGGTTCCGCATGGAAGGGCCATCGCTCAACGGATAAAAGCTACCCTGGGGATAACAGGCTTATCTCCCCCAAGAGTCCACATCGACGGGGAGGTTTGGCACCTCGATGTCGGCTCATCGCATCCTGGGGCTGTAGTCGGTCCCAAGGGTTGGGCTGTTCGCCCATTAAAGCGGTACGCGAGCTGGGTTCAGAACGTCGTGAGACAGTTCGGTCCCTATCCGTCGCGGGCGTAGGAAATTTGAGAGGAGCTGTCCTTAGTACGAGAGGACCGGGATGGACACACCTCTGGTGTACCAGTTGTTCTGCCAAGGGCATTGCTGGGTAGCTATGTGTGGACGGGATAAACGCTGAAAGCATCTAAGCGTGAAGCCCCCCTCAAGATGAGATTTCCCATCACGTAAGTGAGTAAGACCCCTGAGAGATGATCAGGTAGATAGGTTGGAAGTGGAAGTATAGCGATATACGGAGCGGACCAATACTAATCGGTCGAGGACTTAACCAAAGCAATACCCGGTGTACGAAGGTAAGCAAACGAAATACACTTTAAACTTTATCCAGTTTTGAGAGTCCAACGGACTTTCGATTGAAATTGTGTGGTGATGATGGCAAGAAGGTCACACCTGTTCCCATGCCGAACACAGAAGTTAAGCTTCTTAGCGCCGATGGTAGTGAAGGGTTTCCCTTTGTGAGAGTAGGACGTTGCCACGCAACCAAAAAAGACATCATCTCCGGATGGTGTCTTTTTTTGCTCTTTTTTAAATAGTCATTTTGTTTAGAATAAAAAGAGTGACAAATCAATTTATAAAACGCTTGCACAACCAATTCAAACATGTTATATTATTTGTAACGAAGGATTGTTACTGCATTGGCAGGCAAAACCTAAATTGATTCGAATTGTTCTATCTTATTGGAGACAGAGCATTTGGAATGAGTTTAGGTTTTTTGTTTTCTATAAGATGAAAGTTGGTGAGCAAAGCGATAAAATGAGAATTGAAAAAGTATTGAATAATAATGTTGTAATCACCTTGACTGATACTAATGAAGAAATGGTAGTAATGGGAAGAGGGATTGCTTTTCAACGTAAAGTTGGCGATGCAATTGAAGTCGAAAAAATAGAAAAAACTTTTGTGCCAGAAGGAAATGAAGGTATTGAAACTTTTTCTACTTTGTTTAAAGAAATCAATCCAGAAATTATAGAAATAGCCACTGATACAATCAAATACGCGCAGTCTATTTTAAAAACTAAATTAAGCAATAATATTTATTTAACTTTAACGGATCATTTGAACTACGCGATAAGTCGAACGAGTGAAGGAATCGAAATTAAAAATCCTTTAACTTGGGAAATAAAAAAGTTCTATAAAAAAGAATATGAGATTGGATTAAAAGCTTTAGAAAAGATTAAAACTAAACTCGGTGTGATAATGAATGAAGACGAAGCCGCATCCATTGCTTTGCATATTGTGAATGCTAAGCAAGAAGGACAAGAAATAGGAATTACAGTTAAAATGACTGAAGTTGTGCAAGATATTTTAACAATTGTACGCTTGCAATTTGGAATCACTTTTGATGAAGATTCTTTTAACTATTCTCGTTTTGTTACTCACCTACAATATTTTGCTCGTAGAATGCTAGAACACGATAGCAAAAATTCTAATGATGATTTTTTATTCGAGCAAGTTAAAATAAAGTATCCAAAAGCTTTTGGATGTACAAATAAGATCAATAGTTATCTTGAAAATAAACATCAGACATCATTATCGAAAGATGAACAAGTTTATCTAGCTATTCATATCCAACGAGTAACGAGTGAAAAATAATTAAATAAACTAATCAATGATGGATTGTTACTGCATAAGCAGGCAAAACCTAAATTGATAGCTAATATGTATCGAATGATGATACATTATGCTATTGATTTAGGTTTTTCTTTTTAAAAAAATTAAATGGGAGAAGGAATTAGAATGAAATACGAAGCATTAGCTAAATCAATAATTGAAAATATTGGTGGTACTGAAAATATAAATAATCTTACTCACTGTGTAACAAGATTAAGGTTTAAATTAAAAGATGAGAATAAAGCAAATACGGATGTACTAAAGAAAATGGATGGAATCGTTACTGTAATCCAAAGCGGTGGGCAATACCAAGTCGTTATTGGAAACCATGTGCCAGATGTGTATCAAGATGTTATGGCGGTTGGAAATTTAAATAATTTAGATGACAACGAAGAAGATACAAATGATACGAACGTTTTCAATAAATTTGTTGACTTAATTTCAGGTATTTTTGCACCCACTCTCGGAACTCTGGCTGCTACAGGTATGATTAAAGGTTTTAATGCTTTATTTGTAGCTGTAGGATTGCTATCAATCGAATCTGGGACTTATCAAATATTAAATGCTATAGGAGATTCATTGTTTTATTTCTTCCCTATTTTTTTAGCTCTTACAGCTAGTAAAAAATTAAAAGTAAACCAATTTACAGCAATGGCTATTGGGGCATCACTAGTTTATCCAACATTAACTGGCCTAACTATAGGCGAACCTTTGTATACATTATTTGCTGGAACACTTATCGAGTCACCAGTATTTATTGAGTTTTTGGGAATACCTGTTATTCTGATGACTTATTCTTCTTCGGTTATTCCGATTATTTTATCGATTTTACTTGCCTCAAAAGTAGAAAAAGGTTTGAAAAAATTTATTCCAGATGTAGTAAAAGCTTTCCTAGTTCCTTTCTTTACGCTTCTAGTTGTTGTACCTTTGACTTTTATTATCATTGGACCAATTGCAACATGGGCTGGAAGTTTGGTAGGAGCAGGTACCTTAGCGATTTATAATATTAGTCCAATTGTTGCTGGTTTAGTGATAGGTGGATTTTGGCAAGTGTTTGTTATTTTCGGATTACATTGGGGACTTGTTCCTATTGCACTTAACAACTTGGCCTTATATGGATTTGATCCGATATTAGCTATGTCTTTTGCTGCATCATTTGCACAAACCGGTGCTATTATTGCAGTTTTGATAAAAACAAAAGAGAAAAAAGTCAAATCATTAAGTATTCCAGCAGCTATTTCAGGATTATTTGGTGTTACTGAACCAGCTATTTATGGAATCACTTTGCCTCTAAAAAAACCATTTATTATGAGTTGTATTGCTGGTGGAATTGGTGGAGCAGCAATTGGGTTGATTGGAGGAAGCTTTTATCTTGTAGGTGGGCTAGGAGTATTTGGTATTACTAACTTCTTGAATCCAGCTGGTGGAAATACTGGAACTGTACTGGGCGTTATCGCTATTTTATTTGGGTCACTAGTATTAGGGTTTTTGTTAACTTATATTGCTGGTTTTGGCAAATTATATGAAGATGATATAGTTGTAGCTGAAACAACTAATGATGGAGTAATTGAATCTGGAAATGAAGTTTATATTGGAAGAGATAGTATTGTAAGTCCATTAAAAGGTTCGGTTGTTCCACTCTCTGATGTTCAAGATGAAGCTTTCTCTTCAGGAGCTATGGGAAAAGGACTCGCCATTGATCCTACTGAAGGAAAGTTAGTTTCGCCAGTCAATGGAATTGTCACAATGCTTTTTCCAACATCTCATGCGATTGGTATCACATCAACTGAAGGTACAGAAATATTGATTCATATTGGTATGGATACGGTTCAATTGGATGGCGAAGGTTTTACTCCACATGTTAAACAAGGAGATCAAGTAATAAAAGGTCAATTATTAATTGAATTTGATGTTGAAAAAATTATAAATGCAGGTTATAGCGTTATTACACCAATTGTTATTACCAATTCACAAAATTATTTAGATGTCATCACAACAGAGAAAGCAACAGTTTCTTCTAACGAGCAGTTAATGACTGTAGTAATTTAAAAAATAAGAAAATGAGGTAATCAGATGAAAAATAGTAATGGTTTTCCAAAAGGATTTTTATGGGGAGGCGCAACGGCAGCCAACCAATTTGAGGGCGCATATAATGAAGGAGGAAAAGGACTTTCTACAGCTGACATGGTAAGGTTTGTTCCAAAAGAAGAACGTGGAGAAGATTTTTCACTTGACGTGTCACGTAAAGAAATCGAAGCGATTTTAGCTGACGAAACACAAGCTGTTTTTCCTAAACGTTTTGGAGTTGATTTTTATCATCATTACAAAGAGGATATTGCGTTGTTAGCTGAAATGGGATTTAAAGTTTTCCGCTTATCCATTAATTGGGCTAGGATTTTCCCGAATGGAGATGATACAACACCAAATGAAGAAGGATTGGCTTTCTATGATGACGTGTTTGATGAATGTTTGAAATATGGTATAGAGCCATTAGTGACATTGTCTCACTATGAAACACCATTAAATTTAACATTAAAATACAATGGGTGGGCAGATCGCCAAGTCATCGATTTCTTTGTTAACTATGCGGAGACCGTTTTTACACGATATAAGAGTAAAGTGAAATACTGGTTAACATTTAACGAAATCAATATTATCACATTAAGTCCTTATACTGGTGGTGGAGTTCTAGTAGATGATGCAGAAAATCCGGTGGAGTTGTCTTATCAAGCTGGGCACCATCAATTTGTAGCCAGTGCATTAGCTATAAAAATAGGACATGAAATTAATCCCGAATTTAAAATTGGATGTATGCTAGCACGTATGACTACTTATCCAGAAACAAACAATCCGACCGATATCATCAAAGCACAAGAAAAAAATCAACAAAATTTATTCTTTACAGATGTTCAAGCTCGCGGGGAATACCCCGCCTTTATGAATCGCTATTTCCAAGAAAATAATATTTCTATTCACAAGGAGCGCGGAGATGATGAAATCTTAAAATCTTATCTTGTCGATTTCATCTCGTTTAGCTACTACATGTCCATTTCTGCTAGTTCAGATCCTAAGAAAGAGCAAGTTGGCGGTAATTTTATTGAGGGCGTAAAAAACGACTACTTGGAAACTTCAGATTGGGGCTGGCAGATTGATCCAATTGGATTGAGATGGACCTTGAATGACTTTTATGATCGTTACCAGTTGCCGCTATTCATCGTAGAAAATGGACTAGGAGCATACGACAAAGTAGAAGAAGATGGCAGCATTCATGATCACTATCGTATCGATTATCTGCAAAAGCACATTGAACAAATGAGAGAAGCTGTTAATGATGGTGTAGATTTAATGGGATACACCAGCTGGGGAGCGATTGATTTAGTTAGTGCATCTACTTCTGAAATGTCTAAGCGATATGGCTACGTCTATGTTGATCAAGATGATGAAGGAAACGGAACGCTAAACCGCTCAAGAAAAGATTCGTTTTTTTGGTATAAAAAAGTTATCGAAACGAATGGAACTGATTTAAGCAAGTGAGAG
>NC_015391.1:522500-607500 GCF_000195575.1 Carnobacterium sp. 17-4
CCATTGTATCAACGTACAACGAACTACTTGCAACGCCCTACAGTCCAAGGATTGGAAAGTCATCTATTGGGATCTGACTTTACCTTCAGAAATGGCACGATTACAGAGTAATTAAAAGCAAACTAATCGGCTATTACCAAAGATAGGAAGTATGAAAAAAACTTGTGCTTCAAACAGATTTTGGATTAGAAGATGGTGCTGTAACTCAAATTTTGCTATTTTTTAGAAAATGAGAAAGGTAGAGCCATAGAAAACTAGTTATTAAGCTAGGTTGGGACATAAGTCTCTTCCTTTATAATTAAAACCCGCAGAATTGCATAGAAAATGCAATTCTGCGGGTTTTAGTTGTTAGTTGTCCAAAAAAGCATACTCTTTACTTTAAGATAAAAAAACGATAAATATACTAGTAAGAGGTGTTCTTAATAGTGTATCAACTATACAGTAACAAATTTACTTGCCGCTTAAATTGATTGCAATCATTTGACAGTACTTTCTTTAGATTGTTTCTGAATCTTTCAATCTGTAGGCACCATGGAAAATAGGTCCAACAAATTCATTAAAACGAAAGCCATGCTCAATAGCAGCGGTAACAAAGTCCTTAGCCTTGAAGATAGCTTCTTTTTCGGATAGCCCAGTTGCTAGTCCAGCTGTGATTGCAGCAGCAAAAGTGCACCCAGCTCCATGGTTGTAAGCAGGATGGATTTTTTTTGTTTCAAGGGTGGTTAATTTTCCTAGTCCTGAAAAGATACCAGCTTCAATAAGATTTGGAGTTGCCACATCCGCAAGAGGCAATAGATATTTTTGAATGGCTTCTGCCGTTTCGGGATTTAATAATTCGTCTTCTCCTTTACATGCTAGAACAGGGTCAATAACAACTTTAGGGAAGTGATAAGCAGAAATTGTGTTGTCTACAAGTTCAACAATTTCCACTGAACCAAGCATACTTGTTTTCATAGCGGCAATTTTAGTATCTCCTGCCAGAATAGTTTTTAATTGTTCTTCCACAACTGAAATTGGCAGAGTAGTAACATTATGCTTCCAATCATTATCCGGATCCATGGTAGCAATAGTAGTCAAAGCTACCATGCCATAAGTGCTATATTCTGAGAAGGTTTTTAGGTCTGCCGCTAGTCCAGCACCGCCGCTGGCATCGCTGCCTGTAAATGTTCAATCTATTGTTTCTCGAGTTGTGGATCCTATGCAGCCAGCTGTTGTAACTTTAGGGAAAATGGAAGTTGGGACTCGCTTTAATGTTATTGCAGAAAATGGTCATATAGAAGAAACGGTCCGTATATTTGATACTAGAACACGCGATAAAGTAGAAGAATATTTAAAACATTATGCTGAATAAATCGCTCGTATGTATGGTGGGGAAGACTTTGGTCATTATATGATGAAAATCCAAGGAGCATTTGCAACTGTGGGTAGTGGTAACCCTAAAAAAGATACTTGTTGGCCTCATCATTCTGGATGTTTCAACGTAGACAAAGAAACGTTGAAAGTCGGAGCAGAATTGTATGCTCAATATGCATTAGCTTATTAGAACAAGACAAATTTTTAATAATGCTTTCTATAGTAAGGAACAGCACTACTTTGCACAGGTTTCGTATTCTTAAATAATTTATGTAAGAGTGTGTTTAATCTAAAAATAGAAAAGTTATAAGAAAATATAAACAATACACTAAAAGTTAAAAATAAGAGAGTACAAAACAAATAATCGATACACTAATTAGTGTATCGATTATTTGTTTTGTGTATCACTGCATAGCTCTAGTCTACAGGGATGTAAAGCAATACACTAAAGTTGGCACAGAAATTGCATATAGTAAGTGATGGACAAATCAATAAACTTGTTAAAAAAATCTAAACAGTTTAAGTTTAGATAAAGAGGATATTGAAAGGTGGCGGTGTTGTAGCTTTAAGAGTTGTGTTTTTAAGTGAGATAAAACTAAAAAACATGATGAAGAAGTGATTCTGTTAGTTTCGTCTCATCAGAAAATAGAAATAAAATATTTAGGAGGTAGAAATATGGTAGGAATTATACTAGCAAGCCATGGCGAATTTGCTGAAGGCATCTTGCAATCTGGCGCAATGATTTTTGGAGAACAAGAAAATGTTAAAGCTATTACCTTAATGCCAAGCGAAGGACCAGAAGACATTAAAGCAAAAATGAAAACTGCAATCGCTTCGTTTGACGATCAAGATGAAGTATTGTTCTTAGTTGATTTATGGGGTGGAACTCCATTTAATCAAGCAAACACTTTGTTTGAAGAACATAAAGAGAAGTGGGCAATCGTTTCTGGGTTAAATTTACCAATGGTAATTGAAGCTTACGCATCTCGTCTTTCAATGAATTCAGCTCAAGAAATTGCAGCTCATATCATTGAAACAGCAAAAGAGGGCGTTAGAATCAGACCTGAAGAGTTGGAACCTGTATCAACAACTGCAGTTGCAACTGGTGAACCAGTACAAGGTTCGATCCCACCAGGAACAGTAGTTGGCGATGGCAAAATCAAATTAGGTCTAGTACGTGTAGACTCTCGTTTATTACATGGTCAAGTAGCTACAGCATGGACAAAATCTGTGTTACCAAACCGTATTATCATCGTTTCAGACGTTGTTGCTAAAGATGAGCTTCGTAAGAAATTGATCGAACAAGCAGCACCACCTGGAGTTAAAGCTAACGTTGTTCCAATCAGTAAAATGATTGAAATTGCTAAAGACCCTCGTTTTGGAGGCACAAAAGCATTATTATTATTTGAAAACCCTAGAGATGTTGTTAGAGTTATGGACGGCGGCGTAGACATTAAAGAAGTTAACGTTGGTTCTATGGCGCATTCAGTAGGTAAAGTGGTTGTAAGTAAAGTTCTTTCAATGGGACAAGATGATGTTGAAGCTTTTGAAGAAATGAAAGAAAAAGGCGTTAAATTTGATGTACGTAAAGTACCAAATGATTCAAGTGGCAATATGAACGAGATTCTTAAAAAAGCAAAAAATGAATTAGCACGCGCATAATGAACTAATAAAATAATAAATTAAATAGGAGGCCTATTATGTCTATAATATCAATTATTCTAGTAATTCTTGTTGCATTTCTAGCCGGTATCGAAGGAATCTTAGACGAATTCCAATTTCATCAACCATTAGTGGCATGTACATTAATCGGTTTAGTAACAGGTAATTTAACAGCATGTATCATTCTTGGCGGAACACTTCAAATGATCGCTCTTGGTTGGGCAAACATTGGAGCAGCCGTAGCACCAGATGCTGCATTAGCATCAGTTGCATCAGCAATTATTTTAGTATTAGGTGGACAAGGAGCAGCTGGAGTTCCAGCAGCGATCGCAGTTGCGGTTCCACTTGCAGTAGCAGGACTTTTCTTAACAATGGTTGTTCGTACATTAGCTGTACCTATCGTACATTTAATGGACAGCGCAGCTGAAGATGGTAATTTCAGAAAAATCGAAATGTTACACATTGGTGCAGTATGTATGCAAGGAGTTCGTATTGCAATTCCAGCAGCAGCTCTTTTATTCATCCCAGCACAAACGGTTCAATCATTCTTAGAATCTATGCCAGCTTGGTTAACTGACGGTATGGCAATCGGTGGTGGAATGGTCGTTGCGGTTGGTTATGCATTAGTTATCAACATGATGGCGACAAAAGAAGTATGGCCGTTCTTCATTATCGGTTTCGTAGTAGCAGCAATTTCTCAATTAACTCTTATTGCTCTTGGAGCATTAGGCGTAGCTTTAGCTCTTATTTACTTGAACCTTTCTAAAATGGGTGGTTCTTCAAATGGTGGCGGAAGTAACTCTGGTGACCCGCTTGGCGATATCTTAAACGATTATTAATCCTGAAGGAGGAGAAGAGACATGGCAGAAAAAATTCAGTTAACTAAAAAAGATCGCTTAGCCGTAGCATGGCGCTCTACGTTCATTCAAGGTTCTTGGAACTACGAACGTATGCAAAATGGTGGTTGGGCTTATGCAATGATTCCAGCAATTAAAAAATTATACACTACTAAAGAGGAACGCTCATTAGCGTTAAAACGTCATTTAGAATTCTTTAATACTCACCCATACATTGCTTCACCAATTCTTGGAGTTACTTTAGCTCTTGAAGAAGAACGTGCAAACGGAGCTCCAGTTGATGATGTAGCAATTCAAGGAGTAAAGGTTGGTATGATGGGTCCTTTGGCCGGTGTTGGTGACCCTGTGTTCTGGTTTACTGTACGTCCGATGTTAGGTGCTCTTGGAGCATCATTAGCAATGGGTGGAAGTATCCTTGGACCAATCATTTTCTTCGTAGCTTGGAACTTAATTCGTTGGGGATTCATGTGGTATACACAAGAATTCGGTTATAAAGCCGGTTCTAAAATCACAGAAGACCTTTCAGGTGGGTTATTACAAGATATTACAAAAGGTGCATCAATTCTAGGTATGTTCGTACTGGCTGCTTTAGTACAGCGGTGGGTATCAATTAGTTTCCAACCGGTTGTTTCCAGAGTTCAATTAGATGAAGGAGCATACATCAAATGGGATGAACTTCCTAATGGTGGAGAAGGAATTCGTCAAGCCTTTGAACAAGTCAACTCAGGATTGGCGCTTTCACCTACAAAAGTAACAACTTTACAAAACAACTTGGATCAATTGATTCCAGGGTTAGCTGCATTGGCTTTAACAATGTTCTGTATGTGGTTGCTTAAGAAAAAAGTTAGTCCAATCGTTATTATTCTTGGCTTATTCGTAGTCGGAATCGGTGGACATTTAATCGGACTTTTATAAGATCAACTAAAAAGTCGGTTAAAATCTCTGAATCACTACTAATTCGCAAAAAAAAGTGGCTGGGATCATCTCAGTCACTTTTTTTATTGCTCTAAGCACTTAAAACAACGTATAATGATGAAAAGATGATAAATGAAATGGAGCAGATAGAATGGTTGAATCAATTAATACAAAAGTAGATTTAGTAATAGATGCCACTGCTTTTACAGGATTAACGGATTATGGAAAAATAATGATTGGTGATAAAGGGTTTGAGTTCTTTAATTCTCGAGACAAACGTAAATTTGTTCAAATTCCATGGGAAGAAGTAGAGAATATCATTGCTTCAGTAATGTTTAAAGGAAAATGGATACCACGTTATGCTGTCGAAACAAAAAGATCTGGGACATTTACCTTTTCATCTAAGGATCCTAAGAAAGTTCTTCGAGCTATCCAAGTATATGTAGATCCAAGTCATATGGTCCATTCCTTAAGCTTCTTTGAGGTTATAAAACGTGCGTTTAAATCAATTGGGAAAAAGAAAACGAAGATAAAAAAAACTAAGAAAAAGAAATAATAAAATCTTAGTGTGCTTTTTCTTGTTCATTAACAATTCCTGCCTAGAACAGATTTGTTCTAGGTTTTTTTGTGTATATGTTATACTAAGCAAAAAAATATGGGGAAATGTAGTAAATAATAAAGAAGGTAGGAATTCGAATGGTAGAAAAGGATGTATTGCTTTTATTGACTGATAAGTGGGCGGATTGGGAAGCTTCGTATGCTATTGCTGAAGTAAACTCTGTTCCACACTATTCAGTAAAGACTATTGCTTTAGATAAAGAATCAAAGTCTTCTATTGGCGGCTTACGCGCTGAAATCGACTTTTTGATTGAAGAGTATACCGACCTTAGCAATTTGGCTTTAGTCATCTTACCAGGTGGATTTTCATGGCAGGATAATCGATATGAAGAAATTGCTCGTTTTATTAAACACGTTCTTGACCAAAACATACCGATAGCAGCTATTTGTGGAGCGACTATTTTTCTTGGCAGTCATGGTTTACTGGATCAAGTTAAACATACTGGTGACAGTTTTGAGTTTTTTGAAGCGCAAGATGAATATAATGGAGCAACGAATTTTCTGGAAGCACAGGCGATTCGAGATAAAAATATCATCACCGCTAATGAAACAGCCGCAGTCGAGTTTGCCTATGAAATATATAAATTGTTAGAAATTGATGAACCAAAAGAGCTAGAAGCTTGGTACGATAATTTTAAAAATGGATTTGTAAGATAGAAAAGGGTTTCAAAGAAATAGATTTTGTTTTAAATAGTAAAAACGGGTGGTTGCTTAAACGCGACCATCCGTTTTTTCTAATTCTTATTTAAATTTATTGTATCATCCTAAGCTAGTCACTTAAACGAGACCAGAAGCGCTCGTTGTACCATTTCACAGTACCAATACATGCCATAATTGGGATAGCAGCTGTTAGCACAGATACGATTGTTTGCCAGATAGGAGTTAAGTTATTCAATAAGAAGCCAATAAGAAGAATTGATAATAGCCCAATAATGAGTGAGCTAAAAATACTAACAAATTGAATGAATGCTCCTCCTCTGTTGAATAACTCTGTAAGATTCTGCCATTCCAAATATAATAGACGGAAATCACGGGCAAAGTAATAGTGACATAGTACGAAAATCCCGATGATAATTCCAGCTAAGAATAGAACTCCCAATAATAAAGGTAGTTTTGCAATAAAAATAAAGGCTATACCTAGAATAAGTGGGAGCAGAGCTTCCGCTATAAAAGCGAATAGAAATTTCTGCTTTAGGTAGTTTTTCATCGAAAAAGGTAAGGACTTTAGGTACATAAAGTTTTCTCTATCTAGTGAGATAATAACACCAACAATTGAGGTCGCACTCAATGTAAGGAAAGCATACGCGAATCCAGCAAAGAAAAACAAAGACCAATAGTGTAAGGTCATACCTCCTAAATAAATCCCATTCGTAAAAATTGGACCTAATAATATAATGACAGGAAAAACAATACTTGAACTCAAATGTTGCATGATAAGTGTACCATCTTGAATAAGACCAAAGTTATATTTCCATAAGGTTCGATTAACAGAAACGGAAGGTTTCTCTAAAGCAGTTGAGTCGTCTTTTTTTGGGTTTTTTGTCTTTTTTTGTCTATCTCTTACATCTAATTCTTCTTCCCGATAAAATCCGGGCACTGCCCATTTGAACACGATTAACGCCAAAATAGCTAGTAGTACAATCCATAAAGAGATACCAAACCAAGCATTCAAACTGAGTGGCTTTAATAGGACCTGGTGGAAGGATTGAACAAAAGGAATCACTTGATAGTCAGGTAAGACTTGCCCATAGGGAATGTCAGCTTCTTGGTCCATGGAAGAGATAAAAAGGATGACAGCCGTCATTCCTAAACTGGACAAAGTATAAAGAGTCGTTGTGACGGCTTGTTTATTTTTTTTGAAAAATGCCAGTTTGGTAATCAAATGAACCAAAACCACAGAAAAGAAAAAGACCACCATCATCAGTAAAAGAAATAAAAACAACGAAACTATAATAGAAATAAGGATAGACTGTCCAGCATCCTGTCCTAACAGAATAAATAAAGATAAGATTGGAATCAAGTACGGCAATATCATTAGTGCAAGGACAGCCAACTTGGCTGTGAAAACTTCACTCCATTTGAAAGGCAAAGGAAGATAGTGAATGAGATCTTTTGACTCATAGAATAAATTATAAACTAAATAGAATCCTTGCAGAACAGCCATGATAATGAACATAACGATATAAGTAGTAAACATGCCAGGATACTGAGTAAAGTCTATGAAAAAAAACATAAAACTATACAATAGAAAAAATACCAACAACATAAGACCACTTTGCAAAAGAACAGACATATATGGCGGAAACGAAGATGCCGTTCTTGTTTTTGCTTCTTCGCTCCTTTTTTTCTCGATTAGATGAGGATTAGCAGAAATCAGATTTACTTTAGCCAGCTGTTTGATATGTTGCAGCCGCATGGTCATCCTCTCCTTTCTGGAGAAGCCAGATCAACCTTACTGCTAGTTTGTTCTTCCACTGGAGTTCTTCCGGCCATTTTTAAATAAATCGTCTCCAGTGATTGATCTTCATTTTCCGCTTGTAGTTCTTCAACCGTCCCATCATACAAGATTTCACCGTTCTTGAGGATCGCAATGTGGTCGCAAAGTTGCTGTGCTACCTCTAATACATGAGTGGAGAACAGCACAGTATTCCCTTTTGCTGCATGTTGCCTCATTAATTCTTTCAAATCATAGGCTGCTTGTGGATCTAATCCCGTCATGGGCTCGTCCAAAACCCATATTTCTGGTTCTGATAGTAAGGCACCTATAACAAAGGTTTTTTGACGCATCCCATGTGAAAAAGAACTAATAATACTAGCTTGATTTTCTATCATATCGAATAAGTTCATTAGCTTTAATAGTTGTTTGTCTTTTTCTTCTTCGGGTATTTCATAAGCGACAGCAATCAAATCCCAATATTCCATAGCTGATAAACGTAAGAACATATCAGGAGAGTCAGGAACGTAACCGATTTTCTTTTTGATAGCAAGACGGTTAGTTGCAATATTTTCTCCATCCACTAAAATTTCGCCTTTGCTTGGTTCAATGATACTAACTAACGATTTGATGGCGGTCGATTTTCCAGCACCGTTATGTCCGATTAAACCAAAAATTTCTCCTGAACGGATAGTGAAAGAGACTTCTTTTAACGCTTGTTTACTATTATAAGATTTTGAAACAGTTTTGAATTCTATCATTTAGGCATTCTCCTTATGTTTATCATTCATTCTGCTAATTATATAACATGTTTTTTTTATTATAACAAAAGCTTAAAGTAAAATGAACTACATGAAAAAGAAATTATTTTCTTAGAAATAAAAAATGATTTTTGCTTTATACATAACAATATGGTTTATTATAGTTATAAGTAGTTGGGAGTGGTAATGTATGCGAAAGAAGGTTTGTTTTCCTTTCATGGTCATCTTGTTCAGCTTTGTAATCATGGGTTGTGGAAACCGGGAAATCACTGAATCGGTTAATGAAAACCAAACAACTAATGAGGAGCAGTCAACCAATGCAAGCGAAAAAATGAGTTCCAACATTGATTCTTCGGATCCATTAACGACCAATCAAACGGCAGTCCCGACGCTTTTTATCCATGGGTATGGAGGAACAGCAGGCAGTTTTAATGGAATGCTATCTCGATTTGAAGCGAATAGTTGGGGGGGGAATGTATTAACGATAACTGTTCAGCCGGATGGCATTATTTCTGAAATCGGTGAATGGCAAAATAAATCAAACAATCCAATGATCCAAGTGTTGTTTGCAGATAATAAGAACAATGAATGGAATCAAGCAGAGTGGATCAAAGCTGTTTTAACCTATTTAAAGACAGTCTATCAAATTAATGAAGTTAACTTAATCGGGCACTCTATGGGTGGAGTAAGTAGTTTACGCTATCTAGTCACATATGGAAACGATAAAACATTGCCGATAGTAAATAACTTCGTAGCGATAGGTGCTCCATTCAATGACTTTGTATCAGGTAATGAGGAGCAATCTTTAAATGATTTAAATCAAAATGGTCCTTTAGTAAGCAGCGAACGGTATAGCGATTTTACTACAAGAATCAAACAATACCCTAGAATTACTAAAATGTTGAACATCGTTGGGGATCTGGAAGATGGGTCAGAAGGAGATGGAACAGTTTCGATTAGAAGCGGATTATCGATTGGTCATTTAATGCAAAAAAATGAAATGAATTATCGTGAGGAAACCGTTAATGGATCACAGGCTTCTCATAGTCAACTACATGAAAATACGCAAGTAGATAAGTTGGTTGCTGACTTTATATGGAGTACTCCATAAGTATATTTAGGTATGTCAACTAAACGGATAAAGGGGTTTGGTCGTATGCAATTTATTATCTTATTACGAGGAGTCAATGTTGGAGGGAAAAATCGAGTTCCAATGAGCGAGTTAAAACAGCATCTAACCAACGCTGGATTTGTAAATGCCAGATCTCATATTAATAGCGGCAATTTAATTGTTGAAAGTGAAAAAGACAGTGAACAGGTTGTTTTAGAAAAATGTCAAAAAATCTTATCGGATCACTTTTCTTTCCCAATTGAAGTCGTGATCATTTCTGCTGATAAATACCAAAAAGAACTCGCTAGTATTCCTTCGTGGTGGGGAGAGAATGAGCTTTACAAGCATAATGCTCTGTTTTTATTGCCTTCAGTTGACAAGAAGGGGATTTCTAAACTTTCATCGATGATTAATGAGAACTACGAAAAAATCTATATTGGGGAACTAGCTATTTTTTGGTCGTCTTCTTTCAAGGAGAATTATAGTAAGACTTATTATTCAAAATTAATTGGTAATCCTTTATATAAACAAGTAACTATCAGGAACCGGAATACAACACTTAAATTAAGTACCTTTTTATAAAAGTGTATATGGTTGCCAGTTTGAATTATAAAAGATAAGATTAAAATAGTAAACGCTTTAGTATTTTGATACAGTAATAAATCTTGTGTTTTGTGTAAATAATCACTAGGAGGTTTTATGTGGAAGAATATTATAAAAATGGACAAATTAAACAAGTGGTTAAAGATGGAATACGAACACATTATTTTGAAAATGGAAAAATAAAAGCAATAGGTCCTTTTGATGGAAAGATGCAAGGAGACTGGAAATTTTACCGTAAAAGCGGAGAACTGTGGCAGGTTGGATACTTAGAGAATGATATGAAAAATGGTGAATGGATTCGTTTTTATCAAGATGGACAGGTTGAAAAAGAAGCACAATTTGATAAGGGAAAAGAAAAGAGACAGTGATTTATTTACTTAAAATACTATTTTTTGTCACAAAATAAAAAAAAACTTTTTAAATAACAAATACAAGTTGAATAATTCACAAAGATGTTGTACACTATATTTGTAGTTGTTAAGGCGGATCAATTCTTCTTAATATAATGGTATTGATAGCTTTGGAAACGCATAAAAAAATTGGAGGTAAGGATACATTATGATTAAAACAAACAAAAAAAGAGCATTATTTTTAGGGGCTTGTGCATCACTTATTATTTTTGCAGCAGGTTGTGGAAACAACGAAGATACAGCAGAAAAAGAATCAACAGCTTCTTCAGCTGTAGAAAGTACAGAAGTTGTTACAACTGCTTCAATCAGCAATGATCCAGCAGACGTTTTAGCTGGACTTAGCGAAGACGGAACTTGGATCTATGCTATTACAGATGATGTAACAGTAAATGATGACATCGTTGTAGCAGGGACTTTCTATGATAAAGGGGAAGAAAGTGGAGATGTTTACCGTAAATTAGCTTTGTATGCACAAGATGAAGATCATAATGTTACAGACGAATTTACTTTAACAGCACCAACAATGACTGTTGAAACACCAAACTTTAAAATCCAAAACGGAACATTTGTTGGAGATGTTGTAGTAGAAGCTGAAGGATTCGAACTTGCTGATGCAACTATTGAAGGAAATCTTACATTTGCTACTCAAGAATTAATGGATTCTGCAGTATTAGATGCAGGCACTGTAACTGGAGAAACAACTGTAGCTGAATAATAAACTGAATTTTAAAAACATCTTGCCTTTAGCTACTTAAAGGCAAGATGTTTTTTTGTTTGAGTACTGAAATCATTAAGTAAAAAGGGTCTAAACTTGACTAAATATCAATAGAATCATTATTATTGATATTGTAGATATTCTTTTAAGGGAGTGATTCAATGCAAATGATCACGTTAGCGAATGGAGTAGATATACCAGTAGTTGGAACAGGAACGAATACTTATGGCAAAGAAGGCAATCAATACAATGGAGCTTTGACTAACGATTTTAGTTCATTAAAGTCTGCAATACAAGCTGGTTATCGGTTGATCGATACAGCAATTTCTTATCGAAATGAAGAAGGGGTCGGAGCTACTATTTTTGAAAGCGGCATTCCACGTGGCGAATTTTTTATCACCACAAAGATTCCTTCAGATGAAGCGTATATTGGTTCAAAAAAATTGATTAATCAAACTATACTAAACAGTTTGAAAAATTTACAAACGGATTATATTGATTTGTATTTAATTCATCATCCGATTGAAGATGATGAAAAATTGCAACAAACCTGGGAAGTTCTTGAGTCATTTGTGGATAACGGGAAAATCAAATCAATTGGAGTATCCAATTTCACCATTGATATGTTGGAAACGGTGCGTAACTTTGCTCGGATTCAACCAGTAGTGAATCAAATTGAATCTAATCCACATACATGGAATCATGAATTGATTGACTATTTAACTAGTAATAATATTGTACCAGAAGCTTGGGGACCATTAAGCAAAGTTACTCAAGAACAAATAGAAACATTAAATAAAATTGCTGAAAATTATGGGAAAAATTGGGGACAAGTTTTATTGCGTTACCAAATCCAAAGAGGGGTTGTGGTTATCCCTAAATCACACAATAAAGAGCATCAAGTAGCTAATTTAGAGTTATTTGATTTTGAATTAACCAAAGAAGATCAATTTTTAATTGAAACACTATAACTTATGAGCTTATTTAAGTTACAAGACTTAAATAAGCTTTTTCACTCTCAATAAAACAAAAATTAAGCTAATAGGAGGAGTTAAGATGAATCGCATTAATTTAATTTGTCTAGGAGTAAGAGATATGAAAGCTGCTTTAAACTTTTATAAACATATAGGTTTTAAAACCTATGAAAAAGTAGAAGAGCCCGCTATCGTATTTTTCAATAATCAAGGCAGCAAATTAGAGCTATTTCCAATTGAAGAATTAGCAAAAGATATCAACAAAGGGGTTCCGCCAACAATTCCAGAAAGGGGATTTAATGGGATTACACTAGCCTGCAACCTAAAGTCAGAAAAGGAAGTAGACGAGATGGTTACTCTTGTAAAACAAAGTGGTGGAACGATCGTTAAAGAACCTGAGAAAGTTAGTTGGGGCGGATATAGTGGGTATTTTCAAGATTTAGATGGCTATCATTGGGAAGTAGCATATAGTGCTAGTTGGAAATTTGATGAGAATGATATGCTGATAATGGAAGAAGGTTAGGTTTTTTTGAAAGAGAAAAATAGGGAAATTCGAGAATTGACGGAGTTTGATTTAGATTTGTGTGCAGAACTGTTGATAACTGTGTATAACAGCAAACCATGGGATGAAAAGTGGACAAAAAATACCGCTAAAAGCCATCTGCAAGAGTTTATACACCGAAAACGGTCATTTGGCTTTGTTTATGTGGATAAGTCTTCCATTGTTGGTGCATTATTCGGAGTTGAACGAACATTTTGGTCTGGAGATGAAGTTTATGTGGATGAATTTTACGTTCATCCACAGTATCAACAAAAAGGTGTGGGAAAAGAAATAATGATGCATCTAGAACAATACTGTCAGAAAAAAGAATTAGAGGCAATCACGTTAGTAACGGATAAAAATGTACCAGCTTATCATTTTTATCAAAAAATGAATTTTAATATCTCGGAAGCTAATGTATTTTTGTATAAAAATATTCCGCAGTAACTTTTATTGATCCTCAACTATTAATTCAGTCGTGGGATGGTAACGGTAAACCACTAAATCTACTTTTCCGGAATGTGTCAAGGTAATGCCTTCTGAAAGTAAACGATCTTTTTGAGTAAAGGCTCCTTCAGCATCTTTGATAGCTACTTCACCTTTAGCATTAATGATACGATGCCAAGGCAGATCATACTTTTGGCTCATAGAATGGAGAATACGGACGACTTGTCTTGCACCTCGAGCGTTTCCAGCAAGGGCTGCAATTTGCCCGTAAGTCATAATTTTTCCGCTTGGAATAGACTGGATAATACGGATTACACGTTCAGTAAAGGGAGTCATAGTAAGATCCTTTCTCGTTTCTTCAACATCTTTTTCTATCGTAACCGAAATGAAGGAAAAAAAATAGCTGTTCACTAAAATTAGTTTTAGTGAACAGCTATTTTTGATTAAGACAATTTTGTTTCAAAGCGTTTAGCAACTTTTGATAATGCGTAACAAATAATAAAGTAGAAGAATGCTAAGGCAATAAACATCGGAATCACATAAGTCGTGTTTTGGCCATAAATGATTCGAGCATTATGAGTTAATTCTGGTAAGGAAATGATGGTAGCTAATGAAGTATCTTTGATCAAAGATACTAGTTGGCTGACGATTGGAGGAACCATCGCTTTAAAAGCTTGTGGAATAATGATTATCCATAGCGTTTGAAGATAGGTTAATCCGGTAGAACGTCCAGCTTCCATTTGTCCAGAAGGAACAGAGTTTAAGCCTGCTCGCATAATTTCTGACAGCATAGCAGATTCAAAAATTGTCATTGCAGCTACTGCTGACCAAAAGATGTCTAAACGAATGCCGATTTGCGGTAAAGCAAAATAAGTAAAAAAGATGATCAGTAATAAAGGCAAGTTACGAATCAGATCAACAATGCCTCCAACGATTTTTGAAAAAACGGGAATTTTCATGTACCGAAGCAATCCTAAAATAGCTCCGATAATAAAGCTAAAGACAATTGAAAGTACGGCCACTTCTACTGTAACGAGAAGTCCATCCAGTAAGAAGCGGATGTTCATCCATGAAAAAGCTTCTATAATAGTCAAATGATTTCTCCTCCTTTTAAGATGTTACATTTAAGCGACGCTCAATATAACTCATCAAGTATGTTAAAGGTAAGGTAATGATGAGATAGATTAAGCCGATTAAGATATACGTATCGAACGTATTAAAGGTTTCACTGGCAATTAAATCGCCTTGATACATTAAATCAAGACCAGTAACCATTGCAAGAACAGACGAGTTTTTTACCAAATTAATGAATTGATTCCCAAGAGGCGGGATCACGATTTTGAAAGCTTGTGGTAAAATAATATACCGCATCGTTTCATTTTGGGTCAATCCGGTTGAAAGTCCAGCTTCTGTTTGACCTTTAGGTACGCCCATAATTCCAGCACGGACCGTTTCTGCAATAAAAGCAGAAGTGTAAATAGTTAATCCAATTGTACCAGCTGTAAAGCCATCAATAGAGAACCAATATAAAGGTACTACTACATAAAAGAACATCACAATGATTAAAAGGGGAATATTCTTAAAGAACTCTACATAAGCATTTGCCAATCTTTTTAGCCATTTCTTTTTAGATAACTGAGAGATAGCCATTAATGTACCGATGATTAAACTGAAGAATAAGGCAATAATACTGGAATACAATGTATTTAGAAACCCATCAATTAAAACATCTTGGTAGGTTGTTAAGATCGTTAGCATAGGTGCACCTCGCTTTTTTATTTCTTAGTTGTAAATGAATTGTTTTATTGATAAAGGTCTAAACGGATTAGTCTAATTCAGGAATCCATTTAGCATAAATGGCGTCATATACGCCATTGGCTTTAATTGTTTCCAAAGCTTCGTTGACTTCATTCAAAAAGGCATCTTGACCTTTGTTGATCGCAATCCCATAAGGTTCTTGAGTAAAGTTTCCACCAGCTAATCGATAGCCAGGGTTATCGGCGATAATACCTAATAAAATAGCATTATCAGTTGTAACGGCATCTCCTTGGCCAGATTGCAAAGCAGTAAAGGCTTCAGAATAATTTTCTAATTCTAATACATTTGCCTCAGGCGATAACTCACGAATGTTTTGTGCAGAAGTAGAGCCTTTAACAGCTAAAACGGTTGTGTCAGCAGTTAGATCGTCTAAACTTTGAATTGAGCTGTCATTTGGAACCAATAAAGCTTGTCCAGCATCGAAATAGATATCCGTAAAGTTGACTTGCTCTTTTCTTTCTTCAGTAATGGTCATTGTTGCAATAATTGCATCAATATTTCCATTTTTTAATAAAGGGATACGTGTTTTAGAGGTAACTTCAACGAATTCTGCGTTATCTGCATCTCCAGTCAATTCTTCGGTGATGGCTTTGGCTATGTCAATATCGAAACCTTTGATCTCGCTTGATTGAATATCATAAAGGCCAAAAAGGTTGGTATCTACTTTTACGCCCCATGTAATGGTAGGATTTTCTTCTATGCGTTCTGCTATATCCACTTTTGCTGCACTTTTAGAACCACAAGCAGCAAGAAAGCAGACAGGTAGGAGTAAGAGAAGAAAAAGAGATTGCTTGTTTAATTTTTTCATCTGGAAAGTCCTCCTATAAAATTAATGATTGATAATTTTGCTTAAGAATTGTTTAGCACGTTCATCTTTAGGATTCTCAAAGAACGAAACTGTTTCACGGTCTTCAAGAACTTCTCCCTCAGCCATAAAAATAACACGGTCAGCAACTTCACGTGCAAATCCCATTTCATGGGTCACAACGATCATTGTCATACCTTCTTTAGCTAACTTTTTCATAACATCCAATACATCTTCAATTGTTTCAGGATCTAGTGCACTGGTTGGTTCATCAAACAATAAAACTCCTGGTCCCATAGCTAATCCTCGTGCAATAGCCACACGTTGTTGCTGACCACCAGATAAATTAGAAGGGTAAGAATCTTTTTTATCCAACATGTTAACTTTTTCTAAAAATTTCTCAGCATTTTTTTGTGCTTCTTCTTTAGATTGTTTTAAGACCTTCATTGGTGCTAACATAATGTTTTCCAAAACTGTTTTATGCGGATAAAGGTTGAAATGTTGAAAAACCATCCCAACGTTTTTACGAATTTCGTTGATGTTCGTATCTTTAGCATGAAGATTGACACCTTTAATCAATAATTCCCCTTCAGAAATATCTTCTAATCCATTGATGCAACGCAACATGGTACTTTTACCAGAACCAGAAGGTCCGATAACAACTACGACTTCACCTTGATTAAAGGTAAGATTAATGTTTTTCAAGGCATGGAAATCACCGTAATATTTTTCGATATTTTTAAATTCAATCATTTAAACACACTCCTTGTTTTCTATTGTTAAGTAATTAAATTAAGAAGCATGTAAGGGGTATAAACCTCCTGCATACTCCTTACGGGAATAATAAAATTGGTTTTTGAACACTAAAAAAGCTTAGAACAAATAAGAACTTTCTAATGCTTACAGTTAGATAGAGTATTCTATTTTTTGTAAAGCAACTATTCCTATTCGAATGAATTCAACATTACGACTTCATATTGGGTTATATAAATCGTATCGGGGGATGGTAGAAGTCTTCATAAGTATGAAGAAGCGTTTTGTGAAAGTAAAGATAGAAGACTTTTGTTTCCTAATAACGTCTACCTAATAGGAAGACAGTCAATCTATTATCTGCTAGTTTTTAAAATGTTGCAGCATTGAAAATTTTATCATTAAAGATTGATGTTTGCAAATCATTTCGCTTTTTCACATTAAATAAAGGAGCAACTTAAATAAATGTATCTTTATTTAAATTAACTAACATTTCTTCTATAATAGACAAGATAAATAGACAAGATATTTTTTTTGAAGATTGGTATAATAAGAGCAGTATAAATTTCTGAAATAAAGGATGAAGAAAATGGAACGTATCCACATTTATCATACAAACGATATTCATTCTCATTTTGAAAATTGGCCAAGAATTTCTGGTTATTTACGAGAAGAGTCTAAACGATTGGAACAAGAAAATGAAACGGTATTTTCATTTGATATTGGAGACGCCTGTGATCGAGTCCATCCTTTGACGGAAGCAACAGATGGAACAGCAAATATCTTGTTACTGAATGAAGTCGGGTATGATGCAGTTACGATTGGAAACAATGAAGGTATCGGAAGCTCAAAAAAACAATTGAGTCATTTATACGATGAAGCCAATTTTCCTGTGGTGATCTCAAACTTATTCGATGCAAAAACAGGATTTCCGCCAGAATGGGCAAAGATTTTCCATGTCATTCAAACAAAATCTGGTCATAAGATTGGTTTGTTTGGTTTAACGGCCCCCTTTCCAACAAGCTACAAACCGATTGGATGGGATGTGAAAAATCCGGACGAAGTGATAGGAGACATACTAGAAATGATTACTCCTTTAGTGGATTCTATTATTTTACTGTCTCACCTTGGCATTGGTGAAGATCAACGCATTGCTGAACTGTATCCGATGATTTCCGTTATTATCGGTTCCCACACACATCACTTATTGCCACATGGGCAGGTTGTTAGAAATACATTGCTTGCAGCCGCCGGTAAATACGGTCAATACGTTGGTCATATTGAATTAGAGATTGAAAGAAATAAAATCATAGCTGCCAATGCAACCGTTAAGGAAACAGCTACAATTAAAGCACCTGAAAATGAAACTGAGATAATCGAATCTTATGAAATAAAGGGACATCAGTTGCTAAATGAACAGGTAATTGCAACTGTACCGGCTACTTTTCCTGTAAATTGGCAAGGCAAATCTGAACTTGTTGAAATTGGATTAGAAGCTCTTAAAGAATATGCACACACAGATGCGGCTATTTTAAATGCAGGGCTATTTATGCAGCCATTGGTTGAAGGAACGGTTACGAAAGATGACTTGCACAAAATCTTACCTCATCCTATGCGTATCCTAAGGTGCACGCTAGATGGAGAAAATCTCATTCGTATGATTTATGAAATGGAGAAAAATCGCTTGTTTTTACGAAATTTCCCGATTAAAGGTATTGGATTTAGAGGGAAAGTTTTTGGCGAAATCTGTTACAATGGAGTAGCTTATGATAAAATGACCGGGGAAGTCTCTTGGTTAGGTAAGCCAATAGAGCGGTCCAAACAATACACATTTGCTACAGTAGATCATTTCATGTTTATTCCATTTTTTCCTACTATTGAAATCAAAGGGGAAAATGAAGTACTGTTTCCTTATTTTATACGCAATGTTGTAGGTCAATATTTAAAAAAGCATTACCCAACAAATAAATTAATAAGATGAACGGATGAAGAAAGCAGGTGAACGCAATGACAAGTGAAAACGAAACAACTAAAGAACGAGCTCAGGAGACAAAAACACATAAAAAAGCCGTTCCAGCAAAAAAAAGACCGATTAAACCAAGACCCAAAAAACGAGTGAAAGAAGCGCAAATGGTTCCCACTACTACAGAAGAGAATCACAGCATCGAAGAATCAGGTGAACATACAGGTGATAATGAAGTACAAGAAATAATTAAATCAGTTGAGGAACCGGTCGTTCAAAGAATTGACGCTACTACTATTATGATAGAAGGCAAAAAATTTGAAATTGTACAAAATTATCGAGATGCTTTTGATGCAGAGCGATTAGGTGAGCGTTACAGCGAGATTTTAAATAAATACGATTATGTTGTAGCAGACTGGGGTTTTGAACAAATGCGGCTAAAAGGTTTTTACGATAACCGTAACCGGAAAGTCCCTCAAGATCAACGTATTGCCAATCTTCAGGATTATTTATACGAGTACTGTAATTTTGGCTGTCCTTATTTTGTCTTACAACGTGTGGATGACAAAAAAGAACGTATTAAAACGAGCAAGCCTAAAAGACGCAGAACACAAAAAAGTAAAAGTCCAACAAACGAAAAAGTGATTAAACAAGTTCAACCAAAAAATTCAGATCCAAAACAAAGCACAACAGTAAATCCTAAAAAGTCATCCGATAGAGTGAAGGCTAAAAAAGATTTTGTCAAAAAGGAAATTTCGCCAGTTGAGAAGTCAGTTGAAAAAAATGTTCCAAAAGAAACAGTTGAAACGGTAAAGGATGCTAAAGGTAAACGTCAATACAGTATCCGTCGCAAAGTTATTCCAAAATAAATGAATAAAAATAAAGGTTGGGTTAAGTAAATGAAGTATAAAGGATATTTAATTGATTTAGATGGCACCATGTATCGAGGAAAAGAGCCGATTCCAGCGGCTGCACGATTTATTAAAAGACTACAAGAAAGAAACATACCTTATTTATTTGTTACTAATAATTCGTCTAAAACACAAAAAGAAGTAGCGGATAATTTAATTCAAAACTTTGGCGTTCAAACTTCTGCAGAAGAGGTATACACTAGCTCATTAGCAACTGCAGATTACTTAACTTCCCTTGGTGGAGGAAATAAAGTTTATATAATAGGAGAAACAGGACTCAGAAATGCATTGAAAAATGCTGATTTTATTGAAGATGAAGAAAATCCGGACTACGTGGTTGTGGGGATCGATCGACAAGTTACGTATCATGATTTTGAAGTTGCAACCTTAGCGATTCATAAAGGTGCTCGCTTTATCGCGACAAATAAAGATACCAATCTACCGAGTGATAAAGGAATGGTACCTGGTGCTGGTTCATTAGTAGCCTTACTGATAGCCTCAACAAGAGTTCAGCCTACTTTTATCGGGAAACCGGAAGCAATCATTATGGAAGAGGCCATCAAAACGATTGGTTTAACAAAAGAAGAGGTTATCATGGTAGGTGACAATTACGAAACCGATATTTTAGCTGGTATTCACAATAATGTTGACACCTTACTAGTGCTTACGGGTTTTACCTCTCTAAAAGATTTAGAACTTGTGGAAGAACAACCCACTTATTTACTAAATTCATTGGATGAGTGGGTGTTTTAATGAAAGAAAAAGCCCTTCATGTAGTAGGAATGATTAGTCTATTCTTATTTATCGTGTCATTTTCTATAGTACTAACGATTAATTTGACACCATTATATGCTTTTGATATCGATTACTTAAAAATCTCTCAAAATGTTGGGTTGTCAAAAGAAACATTAATGGAAAACTATCGAGTATTATTAAATTATTTGAACTTGCCATGGGTAAGCGAATTGAACTTTCCTAATTTTCCAAGTTCAGAAAGTGGATTGTTTCATTTTTATGAAGTCAAACGTTTGTTTATATTGGACTATGTTATTGCAATGATTACAGCGGTAGGATCATTCTTTTATATTCGCTACATTAAGAAAAATCAATTATTCTGGAAATTGGTTCGTCCATTTCAAGTTGCGATAGCTGTTCCATTTGTCGTTCTCTTTATGATAGCTGTCAGCTTTGATCAGTTATTTGTAGCTTTCCATAAAGTTTTTTTTAATAACGATGCTTGGCTGTTCAATCCTTCTACGGATCCGATTATTTTAGCATTGCCAGAAACCTTCTTCATGCATTGCTTTATTTTAGCTTTTGTATTAATTGAACTACAAATTATTTTTGGGTATTTTTACACTAAACGAAAAGCGTTTCATTAAAAAATAAGACCACACTACTCAAATTTGAGTAGTGTGGTCTTATTTTTAGTTAACGATTATTGTGTAATATCACTTTTGGTGGGTTGAGCATGTGCTAGACGACTAGCAGCGGCCGCCGCAATAGCTCCAACGATATCATCTAAGAAAGTATGGACTTCATTGTCATCATGACTGTTTAACTTTTTTAGAATACCGGGTTTGATTTTATCAATATAGCCATAGTTGGTAAAACCAATTGAACCATAGACATTTACGATAGAAAGAGCCATGATCTCGTCAATGCCATATAGCCCTTCATCATCCACAATGATATCCAGTAAAGGATTCATCAATTGCTTTTTCTCTGCTAAAATATCTAATTGAATTCCAGTTAGGACTGTATTTTGGACTTCTCTTTTTTTGAGAACGGCTTCTACATGTTCTAAACAGACTTCATAAGTTAAATCATTGATATAAGACTGCTGTAAAAACATAACCAATTCAGCAATATCTTTTAATTTCACGCCACGTTGATCTAATAATTCTAAAGATTTTTTGTGTAACTCGTTTGTATCTTTTACCATTCATATCCCTCCGTTTTAAGTATAGATTAATTATACTAGAAAGCAGAACAAATGACTTGCAATAACCATTTAACAAAGTGCTCAAAATAATAGATTCTACATCTACTTTCTGAAGCTTACCCAATTGGATTGCAACAAAACTAAGCAAAATGTGGCTCAAGTAGATTAGAATGTAACAGTTTTTTATGCCACATTCCTAAAATAAACTTGTGCTGTGCATGGGTTGTACTCGTTCGTCTGGGTTGATGTAACTCATGGCATTGTTGATAGCAGTCGGAGCTTCTCCAAAACCAGTCGCAATTAATTTGATTTTCCCATCATAAGTACAAATATCACCCGCTGCATAAATACCAGAAACAGTCGTTTCCATCTTAGTATTCACGGGAATCTCATTACGTTTCACGTCAAATCCCCATTTTTTCATTGGTCCAATGGAAGAGGTAAACCCGTAATTGATCAAAAAATCATCGATTTCAAGTTCTTTTTCGCTTTCGCCTCTAACTTCTTTTAATTGAACAGATTGAATCTGTGGGTGATTGCCTTTAATTGCTACAGGGATATAAGGAGTGATCATCTCAACCGTTGATTGTTCAAGCAAGGAAACGCTATGTTCCAAAGCTCTAAACTTATTTCTTCTATGAATGAGATACACTTTTTTTGCAATTGGTTCAAGAGCTAACGCCCAATCGACCGCAGAATCGCCACCACCACAAATCGCTACCGTCCGATCTTTAAACTGCTCAATATTATTCACATAATAATGAAGGGTATTGCCTTCGTACTCATCGGCTTGATCCAATTCCAATCTACGAGGTTGGAATGCTCCATTACCAGCAGTGATAATAATCGCTTTTGAATAGTGGGTAGTTTTGGCAGTTGTTAATTCGAACAGTCCATCATCATTTTTAATGACATCAATCACTTCTTCTTCTAAACAAATCGTTGGATCAAAACGAGAGATTTGCTCAGAAAGATTATCAATTAATTCTTGTCCCGTCACTACGGGCAGTGCTGCGATATCATAGATTTTTTTTTCAGGGTATAACATACTCAATTGTCCACCTAATTGAGGCAAACTTTCAATTATTTTAACTTTTGCATTGCGCATTCCACCGTAAAAAGCAGCAAACATGCCAACGGGGCCACCACCAATAATCGTAATATCAAAGACTTCTTTAGTAGTATTCAAAACTAAATTCCTCCAATGATGCAATTTTTTTCATTCAAATTGTCTTAAAGTATAGCATACAAGACATATGAAGTTATAGATGGAAATAAAAACGGTCCTTTAACTGCGTGTATCTTTCAAGGCAGCTAAAAGGACCAATAAAAAGGTGAAGAAAGATTATAAAATAGAAAAGTAAGTCAATACAGCTTGTGTAGCAAAAGCGACTAAAATACCGGTAAGGATTCCAAAGAAAACTTCAATCGGCTTATGGCCTAAATATTCTTTTAAGTGACGCTCAGTTTGTTCATCAACGAGGGCTGCCGAATCGTGAGAAAGTTTAACCACTTTTTTACTCAACATATGAAAATCAACCACTAATTGATTTAATAAGATTCCTTGTTCACCACTTTGTCGGCGTACACCCATAGAATCAAACATAACAATAACGCCAAATGTACTTGCAATGGCTACGAAAGGTGAAGCAACACCATACTGTAAGGCTAGAGCTGTAATAAGGGCAGATACCGCTGCTGAATGTGAACTAGGCATTCCGCCAGTAGAAGTAGCTAATGCCCAAGTTGTTTTTCTTTGTAATAGAAAAGCTACTGGAACTTTAATAATTTGTGCAAATGTAATAGCTGTAAAAGCCGCAACAAGCGGAAAGTTCGATAAAATAAGCATAGTGTACCATCCTTTAAAAAATTCAATATTCTTTTTCATATCATAACATGAAACAACCTTTTCTTTGACAAAAATGTGTTAAGGAGAGAAAAAAAGAAACAGAGGTAATCTATTTTTTGTTCGATAGCTAAAAAAAATGGCAATGCAAGCAAGATTTCGGTATGATAGAGAAGTAAATATAAAAAATAGGAGGACGATAAAATGTCTGAATTTCCACAATTATCAAATGAAGTAGCAAGTAATGAACAAGTTGCTACCATTAAAACAACAATGGGTGATCTGAAAATTAAATTATTTCCTGAAATTGCCCCTAAAGCGGTAGAAAACTTTGTTAAATTAGCAGAGAGTGGTTACTACAATGGAATTATTTTCCACCGTGTTATCCCTGATTTTATGATTCAAGGGGGAGACCCAACTGGAACCGGTATGGGCGGAGAAAGTATTTGGGGAAGTTCTTTTGAAGATGAATTTTCAGATAAAGCATTTAACCTTAAAGGTGCTCTTTCAATGGCTAATGCAGGTCCGCATACAAACGGAAGCCAATTCTTTATTGTATCAGCTTCTCAAACACCAGCAAATATGATTGGTCAACTTGAAGCTGCTGGTTACGCTGCAGAAGTTGTTGAAGCTTACAAAGAAAATGGTGGAACACCTTGGTTAGATAACCGTCATACTGTTTTTGGTCAAGTTATTGAAGGAATGGACGTTGTGGATTCAATCCAAAATGTAAAACGCGGATCCCAAGACAAACCAGTAAACGATATTGTTATTGAAAGCATTGAATTAAACTAAAAAGAAAACGAGCAACAGACGTCATGTCTGTTGCTCGTTTATTTTTTTACTTAATCTTTTGGGTGTTCAAAAGCGTATTTGATACGTTTCAAACCTTCAACAACAGTTGCATGAGGAGCAGCAAAATTTAACCGCATATAGTTTGTTCCCGAAGGACCATAATCTGAACCGGCATTTAAACCGATTTTCCCGACTTGTGCAAAATGTCGGGTCAATTGTTTATCAGGAATGTTTAAAGTAGAACAATCAAACCAGAATAAATACGTTCCTTGGGGTCTCATATAAAAAACTTCAGGTAGTTCAGTATCAAAAAATGCACAAATCGTTTCCAAGTTGTTTTTTAAATAAGTCATTAGCTCCTCTAGCCAAGGTTCGCTTGTTGCAAAAGCGGCTTCGGTTGCTGCGTAACCAAATGTATTGATGCTATTTTGTTCTGTTTTGGCTTGAGCTACAATCAACGCATTACGCAAGTCTTCGTTTTGGACAAAAATCATTGAGTTTTTTATCCCAGCTAAGTTAAATGTTTTAGTAGCCGCCGTTAGAGTAATGACAAAGTCTTTGTATGGTTCCTTAATGGCTGCAACAGCAATGAAATCATTCGGTTGATAAATAAGATCGCCATGTATTTCATCACTGCATAAGATGATGTGGTATTTTTGACAAAGGTCTGCTAATTGACCCAACTCTTGTTTGGTCCACACACGGCCTCCAGGATTATGTGGATTGCTTAAAACAAATAATTTTACATTTCTTTTTATAAACTGTTGTTCTATATCTATGAAATCCATCTTAAACAAACCGTCTTCAATGATCAATGAAGTTTGAATGACTTTTCGGTTATTCAATGTAATCATATTTTCAAAAGGGGTGTAAACAGGGTCATGAATCATCACAGTCTCTTGTTCGTTTGTAAAAGTTTGGATCACCAATGCAATACTTGGAACCACTCCAGGAGAGAACAAAATATCTTTGGGTGTCAACTGTAAGTTATGACGTTTTTTTTGCCAGTCTATGATAGTTTGGTAGAGAGAAGCGGGAGGAAACGCATAGCCTAGAATACGTTGATCCACTATTTTTTTCAAAGCATCTAAAATCAAAGGTGAATTAGCAAAGTCCATATCCGCTACCCACATTGGTAAAACAGCTTCGTCTCCAAATAATTTTTTTGAATACCCCCATTTAATACTACTTTGTTCACTGCGATCAATTTGTTCATCAAAGTCCCAAGTCATATAACTATTCCTCCAATCAAAAATTAGTTTCTATATGTATGGTTAAGTATACTAGTAAAAACCGAAGAGAGATAATTTTTTCTATGATGCCTCTTTTAAAACCGGTACCATAAATAAAGTCTCGTTTCAAAAAAAATGAAAACGTATTCTAAATACGCTGAGTGTTTATTTATGCTAAAATAAAAATATAAATAAAAATACTCTTGAAATGGATAAGCGAGGTGATAGGATGAAGTATAAAATTGGCATGGTCATTAAAGGCAAAATTACTGGAATTCAACCTTATGGAGCGTTTGTTTCACTTGATGATGAAACACAAGGGCTTATCCATATCTCGGAATGCAAACATGGTTTTGTTAAAGACTTAAATGAAGTTTTAACAGTGGGAAATGAAATTGAAGTGATGGTATTAGACATTGATGAATATACGAAAAAAATCAGTTTATCTCTAAGAACGTTAGAGGAAAATACGACATTTCAATACCATCCTAAGAAGAGAAGGCAGCATCATGAAAAAGTCGGAAAGTTAGGTTTTGCTACAATAAAAGAGTCAATGCCAAAATGGATTGAAGAAGCTAAAGAAGATGAAAAAAATAGAATAGTGTATTAAAGAGACTATTAATCTACTGTAAACAAAACAAATGAGCTAAAAACTATAGCTAGAGGTGTAAACTAATGACAGAGAAAAGATGGGTAGCTGGAACTATAATGGCAAAAGGACCAGGAGGAAAGTATGTTTTTTTAGTGGAAGTAGAAGCTGAAATGCATTCATTCCCTACCACCGAAATCAGTGATGTTAAAACAGGATTAGCTACTATATTAGAGACGCTAAAAACAATTTTACCTATTAAAGCAACTGATTTAAATTTATATGAACTGACAAATGCAGTAGTTAATGACAACCGTATCCCTTTATTTGTTTTTGAACTTTATGATGAAGAAGCTGATTATAGACTTCTAACTGAAAGCGGCGATAACTCGCTAACCTGGTTGAATTCTGATGAGCTAACAAAAACATTAGAAAAATGGGAAATATCTGGAGTTCCGCAATTTAAATAAGTTTATCTGTAACGGCATTTCTCATTCGAGGAATGCCGTTTTTTCCTTGCTTTTTTTTATTAAAACAACTAAAGTTAAGGAGTATGAGAATAGCTTTTTTATTCTTTAAGACAATTAATTGGAGGGGTTTACGTGGGTCATATTAAATTTGATTATTCAAATGTTGAGAAATTTGTACAACCACATGAAATCGCGAACTTACAACAACAGGTTACAACTGCTGATGAAATGTTACGCAAAGGAACTGGGGCAGGTAGCGAGTACCTAGGTTGGATCGATTTGCCAAAAAATTATGATAAAGAAGAGTTTGCTCGTATCAAAGAAGCGGCTAAAAAAATCCAAAGCGATTCAGAAATTCTGGTTGTCATCGGAATTGGAGGATCTTACTTAGGTTCAAAAGCTGCAATTGATTTCTTAAATCATTCTTTTGTTAATTTACTTGATAAAGAAACTCGCAAAGCACCACAAGTTCTTTTCGCTGGAAACAGTATTAGTTCAAGCTATCTACACGATTTGATTCAAGTAATCGGAGACCGTGATTTTTCAGTAAATATTATTTCTAAATCTGGTACAACTACAGAACCAGCTATTGCTTTTAGAGTATTTAAAGGATTGTTAGAAAAAAAATATGGTGCAGATGAAGCTAAAGCACGTATTTATGCTACCACAGATAAAGAACGTGGAGCTTTGAAACAAGAAGCAAATGCACAAGGCTATGAATCATTTATCATTCCTGATGATGTTGGCGGACGTTTTTCTGTATTAACAGCAGTAGGTTTATTGCCAATTGCAGCTAGTGGAGCAGACATTGATCAATTGATGAAAGGTGCTGCAGATGCGTCAGTTGCATTCTCTAGTGATAAAATCGAAGAAAATGAAGCATATCAATACGCTGTATTGCGTAATGTCTTCTACCGTAAAGGAAAAGATACAGAAATTTTAGTTAACTACGAGCCATCATTGCAATATTTCTCAGAGTGGTGGAAACAATTGGCTGGAGAATCAGAAGGTAAAGACCAAAAAGGAATCTATCCTTCAAGCGTAAACTTCTCTACTGATTTACATTCAATGGGGCAATACATCCAAGAAGGACAACGTAATATCTTTGAAACAGTTATTAAAGTAGATAAACCAAAATTTGATATTGCTATCCCAGCTACTGAAGAAGATTTAGACGGATTAGGCTATTTGGAAGGGAAAGGTATTGATTACGTAAATACTAAAGCTTTCCAAGGAACTCTTTTAGCTCATACTGACGGAGATGTGCCTAACATGATCTTAACGATTCCTCAACAAGATGCATATACATTAGGTTACATGATGTACTTCTTTGAAATCGCAATCGGCCTATCAGGTTACTTAAATGGTGTAAATCCATTTGACCAACCAGGTGTAGAAGCATATAAGAAAAATATGTTTGCTTTGCTAGGAAAACCAGGATTTGAAGAATTAGGTAAAGAATTAAACGCACGACTATAATTTAGATGTACCGAAATAACAACACACTTCAAAAGTCTTTACACCTCTTTTTCTTATCGTAGTGATAGAAAAAAGGTGTTTAGGCTTTTTTTTAGAAATAGTAGTGTGAAAAGTCATTGTTAGTCGACAATTTTTGTAGTACTGTATTTAATAACAAAAATATGGTTAAAAACTTCTCTCTATATAGAAGAAAGGGGAATAAAATGAGCAGAAATTTTACATTAAACCAAGCAAAAGCAGAACATCTTGAAATGATAGAGCTGTTACTTAAAGAAACAGCTCTATGGTTAAAAGCTAAAGGATCGTTACAATGGAATGGTATATTAGAAGGTAATGATAATCATGATACAGCGAGTGCCATTGATAGAGGAGAAGTATTCTACGGAGCTTTAGATAATGAGTTAGTTGGAATGTTCATAATGTGGGATCACCAAAGTGAGTGGGATGCTGCTTTATGGGGAACGGATCAAGGAAATAAATTTTATTACCTTCACCGTTTGAATATAAAGAGAGACAAAGCTGGTATGGGAATTCCACAGCTGATGATCAATGCAGCTAAAGATTATGCTGAAAAAGAACAAAAAAGAGCTCTCAGACTAGATTGTATTGCTGGAAATGAATTTTTAAACCGAATGTACCGTAATGAAAGCTTTGAATTGATCGATTGTAAAGAAGATTTCAATGCGGGAGAACAAATAAATGACTTTAACTTATACCAATATCAACTAAAGTAATTTTGGAAAAGCGAACGATAATAGGAAGGGCTTTTTTTGAAACAGTCCTTTTGTTCGTTTCATTAGTAAGTAATACAAATTTAAATGCAAAAAAGTGGTAAAATATACGCTTTTTTAAAAAAAACAAAAAAAACAAAATCTTTTTATTGACCAGTATCGAAAAACTTGTTATAGTAATTGATGTCGCTAAGAGAGATAAGTGATACACCGAAATAGATGGAAATATTATTGTAAAAATAATGTTGACAAAACGTAAATAAATATGTTAATCTATTGAAGTCCTCATGGGAACACTGAGCTGGCAAATGGATAAATATTCAATTAAAAAATATTTATTTAAAAAACTTGTTGACAAGTTGAAAAACAACTGCTATAATTTAGAAGTTGTCAGAAACGAGGCAACACGCTTTAGACCTTTGAAAACTAAACAAAGTAAGACGAACCAAATGTGAGGGTGACTTAGCAGTGCTAAGTCAACAGTAACAAAATTAGTGAATAATTATTCGCTAGCAATCAATATGAGCTTCAAGCATCATTTTATATGAGAGTTTGATCCTGGCTCAGGACGAACGCTGGCGGCATGCCTAATACATGCAAGTCGAACGCTTTGATTTCACCGGGTGCTTGCACCCACCGAAGTCAAAGAGTGGCGGACGGGTGAGTAACACGTGGGTAACCTGCCCATAAGTGGGGGATAACATTCGGAAACGGATGCTAATACCGCATACTTCTAATCGCCTCCTGGCGAATGGAAAAAAGGTGGCTTCGGCTACCGCTTATGGATGGACCCGCGGCGTATTAGCTAGTTGGTGAGGTAATGGCTCACCAAGGCGATGATACGTAGCCGACCTGAGAGGGTGATCGGCCACACTGGGACTGAGACACGGCCCAGACTCCTACGGGAGGCAGCAGTAGGGAATCTTCCGCAATGGACGAAAGTCTGACGGAGCAATGCCGCGTGAGTGAAGAAGGTTTTCGGATCGTAAAACTCTGTTGTTAGAGAAGAACAAGGATGAGAGTAACTGCTCATCCCCTGACGGTATCTAACCAGAAAGCCACGGCTAACTACGTGCCAGCAGCCGCGGTAATACGTAGGTGGCAAGCGTTGTCCGGATTTATTGGGCGTAAAGCGAGCGCAGGCGGTTCTTTAAGTCTGATGTGAAAGCCCCCGGCTCAACCGGGGAAGGTCATTGGAAACTGGAGAACTTGAGTGCAGAAGAGGAGAGTGGAATTCCACGTGTAGCGGTGAAATGCGTAGATATGTGGAGGAACACCAGTGGCGAAGGCGACTCTCTGGTCTGTAACTGACGCTGAGGCTCGAAAGCGTGGGGAGCAAACAGGATTAGATACCCTGGTAGTCCACGCCGTAAACGATGAGTGCTAAGTGTTGGAGGGTTTCCGCCCTTCAGTGCTGCAGCTAACGCATTAAGCACTCCGCCTGGGGAGTACGACCGCAAGGTTGAAACTCAAAGGAATTGACGGGGACCCGCACAAGCGGTGGAGCATGTGGTTTAATTCGAAGCAACGCGAAGAACCTTACCAGGTCTTGACATCCTTTGACCACCCTAGAGATAGGGCTTTCCCTTCGGGGACAAAGTGACAGGTGGTGCATGGTTGTCGTCAGCTCGTGTCGTGAGATGTTGGGTTAAGTCCCGCAACGAGCGCAACCCCTATTATTAGTTGCCAGCATTCAGTTGGGCACTCTAGTGAGACTGCCGGTGATAAACCGGAGGAAGGTGGGGATGACGTCAAATCATCATGCCCCTTATGACCTGGGCTACACACGTGCTACAATGGATGGTACAACGAGTCGCAAGGTCGCGAGGCCAAGCTAATCTCTTAAAGCCATTCTCAGTTCGGATTGTAGGCTGCAACTCGCCTACATGAAGCCGGAATCGCTAGTAATCGCGGATCAGCACGCCGCGGTGAATACGTTCCCGGGTCTTGTACACACCGCCCGTCACACCACGAGAGTTTGTAACACCCGAAGTCGGTGAGGTAACCCTTTTGGGAGCCAGCCGCCTAAGGTGGGACAGATAATTGGGGTGAAGTCGTAACAAGGTAGCCGTATCGGAAGGTGCGGCTGGATCACCTCCTTTCTAAGGAATATAACGGAAACCCACACATTCGTACTTACTTTGTTTAGTTTTGAGAGGTCTAATCTTCTCAAAAAACGCAACTTTGGTTGCTGCAAGACGTTGTTCTTTGAAAACTGGATAAAGTTAAAAAGTGTAATTCAAGTAACAAACCAGAAACACACCGAAAAGTTTTAAAAATGAGTTTTTTTAAGGTTCTCATCGAAAGATGAGGTTTAAAAATTAACTGTTAACCATAGGTTAAGTTAATAAGGGCGCACGGTGAATGCCTTGGCACTAGGAGCCGATGAAGGACGGGACTAACGCCGATATGCTTTGGGGAGCTGTAAGTGAGCTTTGATCCAAAGATTTCCGAATGGGGGAACCCAGCATCTTTGATAGGATGTTACTACTGACTGAATACATAGGTCAGTAGAGGTAGACGCAGAGAACTGAAACATCTAAGTACCTGCAGGAAGAGAAAGAAAAATCGATTCCCTGAGTAGCGGCGAGCGAAACGGGAATAGCCCAAACCAGAAAGCTTGCTTTCTGGGGTTGTAGGACTGAACACATAGAGTCATAAATGAGATTGGTAGAAGAAGCGACCTGGAAAGGTCCGCCGAAGAAGGTAAAAGCCCTGTAATCGAAACCCATTTCACTCTGATCAGTATCCTGAGTACGGCGGAACACGAGAAATTCCGTCGGAATCCGGGAGGACCATCTCCCAAGGCTAAATACTCCCTAGTGACCGATAGTGAACCAGTACCGTGAGGGAAAGGTGAAAAGAACCTCGGAAGAGGAGTGAAATAGCCCCTGAAACCGTGTGCCTACAAATAGTTAAAGCCCGTTAATGGGTGATAGCGTGCCTTTTGTAGAATGAACCGGCGAGTTACGATCCCATGCGAGGTTAAGTTGATGAGACGGAGCCGCAGCGAAAGCGAGTCTGAATAGGGCGAATGAGTATGTGGTCGTAGACCCGAAACCAAGTGATCTACCCATGTCCAGGTTGAAGGTGCGGTAATACGCACTGGAGGACCGAACCCACGTATGTTGAAAAATGCGGGGATGAGGTGTGGGTAGCGGAGAAATTCCAATCGAACTTGGAGATAGCTGGTTCTCTCCGAAATAGCTTTAGGGCTAGCCTCGGAATTAGAATCATGGAGGTAGAGCAACTGTTTGGACTAGGGGCCCTTCTCGGGTTACCGAATTCAGATAAACTCCGAATGCCATTGATTTATATCCGGGAGTCAGACTGCGAGTGATAAGATCCGTAGTCGAAAGGGAAACAGCCCAGACCACCAGCTAAGGTCCCAAAGTTTATGTTAAGTGGAAAAGGATGTGGAGTTGCTTAGACAACTAGGATGTTGGCTCAGAAGCAGCCATCATTTAAAGAGTGCGTAATAGCTCACTAGTCGAGTGACCCTGCGCCGAAAATTTACCGGGGCTAAACATAACACCGAAGCTGTGGATAGAACCATTGGTTCTATGGTAGGAGAGCGTTCTAAGGGCGTTGAAGCTAGATCGTGAGGACTAGTGGAGCGCTTAGAAGTGAGAATGCCGGTATGAGTAGCGAAAGACGGGTGAGAATCCCGTCCACCGAATGACTAAGGTTTCCTGGGGAAGGCTCGTCCTCCCAGGGTTAGTCGGGACCTAAGTCGAGGCCGAATGGCGTAGACGATGGACAACAGGTTGAGATTCCTGTACCAGTTTGTTTTGTTTGAACAATGGAGGGACACAGTAGGCTAAGGAATACGCGCTGTTGGATATGCGCGTCCAAGCAACAAGTTTTGAAGTGAGTCAAATGCTTGCTTCTATAAGAACAAGTTGTGATGGGGAGGGAAATTAAGTACCGAAGTTCCCGATGTCACACTGTCAAGAAAAGCTTCTAGTTAGAAACAAACTGCCCGTACCGCAAACCGACACAGGTAGTCGAGGAGAGAATCCTAAGGTGTGCGAGAGAACTCTCGTTAAGGAACTCGGCAAAATGACCCCGTAACTTCGGGAGAAGGGGTGCTGACCAATTGGTCAGCCGCAGTGAATAGGCCCAGGCGACTGTTTATCAAAAACACAGGTCTCTGCAAAATCGTAAGATGACGTATAGGGGCTGACGCCTGCCCGGTGCTGGAAGGTTAAGAGGATGGGTTAGCTCTCGGGCGAAGCTCAGAATTGAAGCCCCAGTAAACGGCGGCCGTAACTATAACGGTCCTAAGGTAGCGAAATTCCTTGTCGGGTAAGTTCCGACCCGCACGAAAGGCGTAACGATCTGGGCACTGTCTCAACGAGAGACTCGGTGAAATTATAGTACCTGTGAAGATGCAGGTTACCCGCGACAGGACGGAAAGACCCCATGGAGCTTTACTGCAGTTTGATATTGAGTGTTTGTACAGCTTGTACAGGATAGGTAGGAGCCATTGAAGCCAGGACGCCAGTCTTGGTGGAGGCGTTGGTGGGATACTACCCTTGCTGTATGACCACTCTAACCCACAGCCCTTATCGGGCTGGGAGACAGTGTCTGACGGGCAGTTTGACTGGGGCGGTCGCCTCCTAAAGAGTAACGGAGGCGCCCAAAGGTTCCCTCAGAATGGTTGGAAATCATTCGCAGAGTGTAAAGGCATAAGGGAGCTTGACTGCGAGACCTACAAGTCGAGCAGGGACGAAAGTCGGGCTTAGTGATCCGGTGGTTCCGCATGGAAGGGCCATCGCTCAACGGATAAAAGCTACCCTGGGGATAACAGGCTTATCTCCCCCAAGAGTCCACATCGACGGGGAGGTTTGGCACCTCGATGTCGGCTCATCGCATCCTGGGGCTGTAGTCGGTCCCAAGGGTTGGGCTGTTCGCCCATTAAAGCGGTACGCGAGCTGGGTTCAGAACGTCGTGAGACAGTTCGGTCCCTATCCGTCGCGGGCGTAGGAAATTTGAGAGGAGCTGTCCTTAGTACGAGAGGACCGGGATGGACACACCTCTGGTGTACCAGTTGTTCTGCCAAGGGCATTGCTGGGTAGCTATGTGTGGACGGGATAAACGCTGAAAGCATCTAAGCGTGAAGCCCCCCTCAAGATGAGATTTCCCATCACGTAAGTGAGTAAGACCCCTGAGAGATGATCAGGTAGATAGGTTGGAAGTGGAAGTATAGCGATATACGGAGCGGACCAATACTAATCGGTCGAGGACTTAACCAAAGCAATACCCGGTGTACGAAGGTAAGCAAACGAATTACACTTTAAACTTTATCCAGTTTTGAGAGTCCAACGGACTTTCGATTGAAATTGTGTGGTGATGATGGCAAGAAGGTCACACCTGTTCCCATGCCGAACACAGAAGTTAAGCTTCTTAGCGCCGATGGTAGTGAAGGGTTTCCCTTTGTGAGAGTAGGACGTTGCCACGCAAATTCAATTATTTTTTTATTCCCATGGAGGTTTAGCTCAGCTGGGAGAGCATCTGCCTTACAAGCAGAGGGTCGGCGGTTCGATCCCGTCAACCTCCACCATGAGTCATTAGCTCAGTTGGTAGAGCATCTGACTTTTAATCAGAGGGTCGCAGGTTCGAATCCTGCATGACTCATAACTAATCATTCAAGCAGGGTTAGTTATGCCAGACTTATTGCGGGTGTGGCGGAATTGGCAGACGCACTAGATTTAGGATCTAGCGTCGCGAGACGTGGGGGTTCAAGTCCCTTCACCCGCACCATTTTTTAGTTGAATGATTAGTGAAGTACCACTTTAGCCGGCTTAGCTCAGTTGGTAGAGCATCTGATTTGTAATCAGAGGGTCGAGGGTTCAACTCCTTTAGCCGGCATTTTTTTGCGAAAGTAGTTCAGTGGTAGAACATCACCTTGCCAAGGTGGGGGTCGCGGGTTCGAATCCCGTCTTTCGCTTACTAGTTCAACTAGTGAGGTCATTCGCAAGAATGAACAGCTGTTCTAATGCCGGGGTGGCGGAACAGGTAGACGCACAGGACTTAAAATCCTGCGGTGAGTGATCACCGTGCCGGTTCGATTCCGGCCCTCGGCACCATTTGCACCCATAGCTCAATTGGATAGAGTACTTGACTACGAATCAAGGGGTTAGAGGTTCAAGTCCTCTTGGGTGCATTTCTTTTGAAAAAGAGAATAACTCAGTAACGGGAAGTAGCTCAGCTTGGTAGAGCACTTGGTTTGGGACCAAGGGGTCGCAGGTTCGAATCCTGTCTTCCCGATTGAAATTTTGGGGCCTTAGCTCAGCTGGGAGAGCGCCTGCCTTGCACGCAGGAGGTCAGCGGTTCGATCCCGCTAGGCTCCACTTTTTAAAAAATTTCATCTTATTACCTTATTATTATGGCGGTGTAGCTCAGCTGGCTAGAGCGTCCGGTTCATACCCGGGAGGTCGGGGGTTCGATCCCCTTCGCCGCTATTATTTTTTTAAAGATCTTGGACCTTTAGCTCAGTTGGTTAGAGCAGACGGCTCATAACCGTCCGGTCGTAGGTTCGAGTCCTACAAGGTCCATTAATCAATAAAGATTAAAATAACCTTGTGCCATTATGGAGGATTACCCAAGTCCGGCTGAAGGGAACGGTCTTGAAAACCGTCAGGTGTGTAAAAGCACGCAAGAGTTCGAATCTCTTATCCTCCTTTTTTAAAAATGATTCATTTATATTATCGCGGGGTGGAGCAGTTGGCAGCTCGTCGGGCTCATAACCCGAAGGTCACAGGTTCAAGTCCTGTCCCCGCAATTTATCTTTTTTTAAAGATAGTTTTAAATGTAAAAAAGGTCTCGTGGTGTAGGGGTTAACATGTCTGCCTGTCACGCAGAAGATCGCGGGTTCGATTCCCGTCGAGACCGTTTAATTTAATACTTGGCCCGGTAGCTCAGTTGGTAGAGCACTTGATTGAAGCTCAAGGTGTCGGCAGTTCGATTCTGTCCCGGGCCACTTTTTTAATGCGGGTGTAGTTTAGTGGTAAAACCACAGCCTTCCAAGCTGTTGATGCGAGTTCGATTCTCGTCACCCGCTTTTTTTTTGGGCCTATAGCTCAGCTGGTTAGAGCGCACGCCTGATAAGCGTGAGGTCGATGGTTCGAGTCCATTTAGGCCCATTGTACTAAAATTTAGACTGGCCCGTTGGTCAAGCGGTTAAGACACCGCCCTTTCACGGCGGTATCACGGGTTCGATTCCCGTACGGGTCATAAAAAAAAGCTGAATAAAAAGGATAAGAGGAAATTTCTCTTATCCTTTTTTCTATTGTATAAACAAGTAAAAAGGTATCCTCGCCATGCGAGTGATACCTTTAAGAGAATAGCCTCAAAAAGTATAAATAAAGAGCATTATACTAAATGAGATGAAAAAAGCAATGGAACAGAGTTGCAAGGTTCTTTGCGTTAATTTAGCTGAAATCGATTCTTTTGTAGAAAAAGACAATTGAACCACCTTAATAGTAAAAGGTAAAGTAAATATAAAGATAAACGATAGACTCTTGAAAGTAGGAATAAAAAGGATAAAACTGACTACATAAATCAGAATGAGTAAATATAAAACGATACGTTGAAAGTGTTTGTGGTCTAAAAAAAGATTATTTGGATTGTGTTCGTTTAACTGTCCATTAATTCTTGTATAGTTTAATTGAAGTTTTCCTAGTTCAACTAAAAAGACCATTAATATTAAGGGAATACTCCAATAAAAAAGTGTATTAGGGATAAAATTTGCTTGAACAAAAAAACTTAGATAGGTTAATATACCACCCTTAAATACACTAGAAAAAAATAGCATCAGCCACGAATAACCTTGTTTAACGAGATAAAATTGCAAGTGAATCACTAAGCTATAGAAGAAACATAATAATCCTACTAAGTAATGGATGTTGTAAGCAAAGTAATAGATGAGCAGTAGATTTAATACCTCAAATATAAGAAATGGAATATGATTAAATGAAAAAGGTGATTTGATGGTTTTAAATAAAAAATTTCCTAATAAGTGGTTTAAAAAAGTAAAACTATATAATAGGAGAAAACGGATAAAATTAAATGAACTATATTGACCAGCATAAAGTGTACCTATTAATAAATAAGATAAAGGAATAACGAGAACTAAAAATAAAGGATGATAAAGATAATGTGTGATAGATTTATAAATAGAGTGCACCAATGAAAAAACTCCTTTTAGTGATTTGTCTAATCTTATTTTACCTAAAAAAGGGTTAATGGTATAGAGAAATGAAAAATAAATAAGCTGAATGGCTAGAAAGTAAGGTATTTTTGATCAAATTCACTATTTTCAGTAGATTTGATACTAATAATGTACGAATTATGGTAAAATGTATAAGGTTTGCAAATCGGATTCCCGAGAGGATTCACTTTAAAAGTGGAGAAGCCTTGTAACCGAACAATTAAAGGGGGAACAATGTAATGACAGAAAGAAAATTATTTACTTCTGAATCTGTTTCAGAAGGACATCCAGATAAAATAGCAGATCAAGTTAGTGATGCTATATTGGATGCAATTTTATCAAAGGATCCAGATGCTAGAGTAGCATGCGAAACAATCGTGACAACAGGATTAGTATTAGTAGCTGGGGAAATATCTACCTCAACTTATGTAGATATTCAAAAGACGGTGCGTGATACAATTCGTGAAATTGGATATACTAGAGCTAAATATGGATTTGATGCTGACACATGTGCAGTAATTGTATCTATTGATGAACAATCAAAAGATATTGCTCAAGGTGTTGACGATTCGGTAGAGTCTAAAGAAGCCAATCAAGATGAATTGGATCAAATTGGTGCAGGTGACCAAGGGTTAATGTTTGGTTTTGCTGTAAATGAAACACCAGAATTAATGCCATTGCCAATTTCATTGAGTCATCGTTTGACAAAGCGTTTAGCTGTAGTTAGAAAAGAAAAGATTGTTTCTTACTTAAGGCCAGATGCAAAAGCTCAAGTTACAGTGGAATATGATGAAAATAATAAACCATTGCGTGTGGATACAATAGTTATCAGCACTCAGCATCATCCAGATGTAACATATGAATTATTGAAAAAAGATATGATTGAATTAGTAATCAAACATGAAATCGCTAATGAGTTATTAGATGAAGATACGAAATATTTTATTAATCCAACAGGTCGCTTTGTAATTGGTGGACCTCAAGGAGATGCCGGATTAACAGGACGAAAAATTATAGTCGACACTTATGGCGGATATGCTCGTCATGGTGGGGGGGCTTTTTCTGGGAAAGATCCTACAAAAGTGGATAGATCAGCAAGTTATGCAGCTCGTTATATTGCCAAAAATATTGTAGCTGCAGGTTTTGCAGATAAATGTGAAGTACAGTTAGCTTATGCAATAGGAGTTGCTCATCCAGTATCAATTGCTATAGATACATTTGATACTGGAACGGTTGCTGAATCTCGTTTAATAGAAGCTGTACGTGCTAATTTTGATTTAAGACCAGCTGGTATTATCAAGATGCTAGATTTACAAAGACCTATTTATAAACAAACAGCAGCGTACGGACATTTTGGACGGACGGACATTGATTTGACTTGGGAACATACAGATAAAGTAGAAAGTTTAAAAGCATTTTTAGCTGAATAAATAAGTTTAATAGAAAGTAAAAGGAACGAGGACCAACAACCTCCGTTCCTTTTTTATTTTTTTTCAATAGCAATGAGTAAGGGAGGGTTGTTTTTTTGGTTCAGAAAGTCGTAGCGCAAAACGGTATAGTCAGTTTGAGAGAGTGTTTGGACATAAGTTAGAACCGCATCTTTTTCTTCTTTTCCTCCATTATGACCATGATAGACAACTAGTAAGAGTAATCCTCCTTTTCTTAGTCGGGATAATATTTCTTTAACAGCTATCAAAGTAGTGTTTCCTGTTGTAATAATTGTTTTATCTCCATTAGGTAAGTAGCCTAAATTAAAAATTGCTCCTGCTATAAGAGTATCTTGTGGTAATACAGAACCAATTGTTTCATGCCCCTGGTTGAAAAGCATTACTTGGTTGAAGAGACCGGTTAATAAAAGTTTTTCCTTTGTCTTTTCGATAGCTTTTTCTTGTAGATCAAAACCATAGACCATCCCATTTTTACCGACCAACGTTGCTAAAAGAACGGTATCATTTCCATTCCCAACAGTTGCATCAATGACGCTATCTCCAGGTATTAGAGTGTTCGTTAATAATGTGCGACTATAATGTAGTGCATTTTCAAGCATAGCTAATTCCTCCTACTTTATAAATAGACAAATCAGTTTAGTCTATTTTAGCATGTACTCATTTATATAGACTACAAAAAGAGACAGAGTTTTACTAAACTCTGTCTCTTAGGTAACTGATTTAATTTATTGATCTTTCTAAAAATGATCACACATAATAATCTGTTTCGCTTAATGCTGATTTTTAATTTTGATAGAATAAAAACCAGTAGAAAGGACTAACCAAGAACCTGCTAAACAAAAACCACCAATTACATCCGATGGAAAATGAACGCCTAAATAGATTCGACTGATACCAATAATAATAATGATTAAAGCTGCTAATAGACTAACTAACCATTTAATCCATGTCTTCCGCGTGAACTGAATAATTAAAAAAGCAATTCCACCGTAACAAATTAAGGAAGCCATAGAATGACCACTGGGAAAGCTATATCCATCTTGCAAGACAAGGTGTTCAATAGTTGGACGTGTTCTTTGGAAAAGGAATTTGACCAGTTGGTTTAATAAACCTGCTCCAAGAGCAACATTAAAAACAAACCAATAAGCGGTTTTGGAGTCTTTTTTTCGCCATATAAAGTAAAGACCAACTAAAACAGTCAGTAAAACAATAAAAAAAGTACCTCCTAAATCAGTTATCAAAGAATAAAATGTTGTCTTTACAGGAGAACGATTGACTAAAATTGGAGAAGCAAAAAATCGGTCAAATGAATTTAGCCATTCTGATCGCTGAGCTACTCCAAAAGCAAGGACACCAAATGGGAGTAATAATAGTATGCAAATCAAAAAAATAATGGAGGTATAAAAGGGCTTAACAGTAGAAGTTTTCATGATTTTTTCTCATACTTTCTCTAAAATAAGCACATCAGAGATACTTGTACTCTTGAAGAATAAGTTTAGCATACTCATTGTGTAGAATAAACTAAAAGGAACAGATATTATTTAAGAAAGGTAATGAAAAAAGATTTGAATTTTAAAGAGGTATCTATTTTCTCTCATTACATTTAAGACATGTAGTTCCGGTATATTACGTTTGTGTAACGTTTATTAAAAATCTGTCATCTACTTAAGTTAAGCTATCATTATAAGTGTGGCAAAGTTATAATAAAATAGCAATAGTTCTATGGAAATTAACCCCTAAAAATGGTGAAAATAAAAAATAGGAGGTACTCACTTTGGAAAAAACAAGGAAAGAAAGAATTTCAGCTGTAAAGAATCAAACAAACTTTGTTCAATCAGAGAACGCTAATGGATTGATCAAAAAAGGCACAGCTGTTTTCAGTACGACGTTATTAGTGAGTTTACTAGCATTCCCAACATTCTCTGCATCAGCTAGTGCAAATGAATTAGCTGAGACCAGTAGTCAAAAACTGGAAGAAACAATTGAACAGAATAATACTGCAACTGAAGAAGGCCAAAAAGTAGCCATAGAAGCAGCCAATAGCGAATACATACCAGAAGAAGATGCCACTGAAAAACAACAACTTATTGATGAACTTAAATTAGTTCTGTCAACTGAACATTTTGATTCTTTAAAATTTGAAGAATTATCAATCGAAGAAATTGATGAATTATTTACAGTTGCTTTAGAAACGTCAGAGTTAAATAAAGAAACAGAAACTCCCGCTGATATTGAAACAATTGATGTTGTTATTGAAGAAACTGAAACGACAGATGATGTTATACCAAAATCAGACATCACAGAAAAGTTAGATGAATCTAAAGCTGATGTACCTGAAAAAGAATCAGTAAAAGAAGCTGAGGATACTGCTACAGTAGTTACAGAAGAAACAGAAGTAGAAGAATCATTGGAAACCGAAAAGGGTGTTCCAACAGAAAAATTAATAGTAGAAGAAAATAATAATGTTACTACTGAACCAATTGAATCAGTAGTTGTAGAAGTACCAAGTATTCCAGAGAACAAAGTAGTAGAACCAGTAGTAGAACCAGTAGTAGAACCAGTAGTAGAACCAGTAACAGAACCAGTTAAAGAAGAAGTTAAAGAAGAAGTTATCGTAGAAGAAGCTAAAGTAGTAACTCCTAAAGTAGCAACTACTTCAGCTAAAATAGCAGCTACGACTTCGGCTAAAAAAGTAGCAACAACAGTAACAACAGCTGCTGTGGAAAAGGCTAAAACATATACTGTTAAGTCTGGTGATACACTAAATAAAATTAGTAAAGCTAATAATGTTTCTGTAGCACAATTGAAAAAATGGAATAAATTATCAACAGATCTTATTAAAATAGGACAAGTCTTAGCTTTAAATGAAACTGCGTCAAAAAGTACACCAACAGCAACGCCAACTAATACTAATAATGCAATTGTAGATGCATCAACACCTGCTGGATTTGTTAATGGCATTACATCATATGCAAAACAAGTAGCTGCAAATAACAATTTGTATGCTTCAGTTATGATTGCTCAAGCAGCATTAGAGAGCGGTTATGGTACTAGTAAATTATCAACTAATCCAAACTATAATTTATTTGGTATAAAAGGAAGTTACAATGGGAATACCGTTACAATGTATACATCTGAATGGAGTTCTTCAACAGGTTGGATTTACATCCCGCAAAACTTTAAGAAATACCCATCATATGCTGAATCATTGCAAGATAACGCTAATCTCTTAAAAAGAGGAACTTCTTGGGATAATGGCTATTACTCAGGTGCATGGGCCAGTAATTCAAATAATGCATATGAAGCAACTGCATGGTTACAAGGACGATACGCAACGGATCCTAGCTATGCTTCTAAGTTAAATGCTATTATAAAAACTTATAACTTAACGCAGTATGACACGAAATCTTCTGGAGAAACAGCACCAACAACGCCGAATATTCCGGTATCAAATGATAATAATGTTTCAACACCAGATACGGGTAATACGAGCAGTACATCTTACAAAGTGAAATCAGGCGATACATTGACAGCTATTGCATCAAAATATGGCGTATCTGTTTCGAACTTGAAATCATGGAATAATTTAAAATCAGATACGATATATGTGAACCAAACATTGACGATCAAAGGTGGATCAACAACAGGTGGGACAATAACTCCTACGCCAAATCCAAGTACAGGAAATACAAGCAACACGTCTTATAAAGTAAAATCAGGTGATACGTTGACTCGAATTTCATCTCAATACGGTGTATCTGTTTCGAACTTGAAATCATGGAATAATTTAAAATCAGATACGATATATGTGAACCAAACATTGACGATCAAAGGTGGATCAACAACAGGTGGGACAACAACACCTACGCCAAATCCAAGTACAGGAAATACAAGCAACACGTCTTATAAAGTAAAGTCAGGCGACACGTTGACTCGAATTTCATCTCAATACGGTGTATCTGTTTCGAACTTAAAATCGTGGAATAATTTAAAATCAGATACGATATATGTGAACCAAACATTGACGATCAAAGGTGGATCAACAACAGGTGGGACAACAACACCTACGCCAAATCCAAGTACAGGAAATACAAGCAACACGTCTTATAAAGTAAAATCAGGCGACACGTTGACTCGAATTTCATCTCAATACGGTGTATCTGTTTCGAACTTAAAATCGTGGAATAACTTAAAATCAGATACGATATATGTGAACCAAACATTGACGATTAAAAGTGGATCAACAACTCCAGCACCAAGTCCTAGTACTGGAAATACAAGCAATACGTCATACACTGTAAAATCAGGTGACACGTTGACTGGGATCAGTTCAAAACACGGTGTAACTGTTTCAAATTTGAAATCGTGGAATAATCTAAAAACAGATACGATTTACGTGAACCAAGCGTTGACGATTAAAGGTGGTAACACAACGACAACACCAGCACCAAGTACTGGAAATACAAGCAATACGTCATACACTGTAAAATCAGGTGATACGTTGACTGGAATCAGTTCAAAACACGGTGTAACTGTTGCGAACTTGAAATCATGGAACAACTTAAAAACAGATGCGATATATGTGAATCAAGCCTTAACGATCAAAGGTGGTACAACAACGCCAACACCGGCGCCAAGTACTGGAAATACAAGCAATACGTCATACACTGTAAAATCAGGTGATACGTTGACTGGAATCAGTTCAAAACACGGTGTAACTGTTGCAAACTTGAAATCATGGAACAACTTAAAAACAGATGCGATATATGTGAATCAAGCCTTAACGATCAAAGGTGGTACAACAACGCCAACACCGGCGCCAAGTACTGGAAATACAAGCAATACGTCATACACTGTAAAATCAGGTGATACGTTGACTGGAATCAGTTCAAAACACGGTGTAACTGTTGCAAACTTGAAATCATGGAACAACTTAAAAACAGATGCGATATATGTGAATCAAGCCTTAACGATTAAAGGTGGTAACACAACGGCAACACCAGCACCAAGTCCAAGTACCGGGAATACAAGCAACACGTCATACACTGTAAAATCAGGTGATACGTTGACTGGAATCAGTTCAAAACACGGTGTAACTGTTGCGAACTTGAAATCATGGAACAACTTAAAAACAGATGCGATATATGTGAATCAAGCCTTAACGATCAAAGGTGGTACAACAACGCCAACACCGGCGCCAAGTACTGGAAATACAAGCAATACGTCATACACTGTAAAATCAGGTGATACGTTGACTGCAATTAGTTCAAAATATGGAGTATCTATTTCAAACTTGAAATCATGGAACAACCTATCAACGGATGCAATCAGTATTGGTCAAACATTGGTAGTAAATAAAGGTGCAGCTTCTAATTCTGCAGTAATAACTAAACCAACTACATCTGGAACTCATAAAGTTGTAAGTGGCGACACTCTATGGGATATTGCTCAAAAATACGGCATGTCTATTTCAGACTTAAAAACAGCAAACTATTTAAAATCAGATGTTATATTTGTTGGTCAATCTTTGATTATCAAATAATGATAACGGAGACTCGACAAAAGTTGGGTCTCCGTTTCTGTTTTCAAATAAAATTTCATCTTATGAAGAAATTTTATTTGGAGAAGTTATTTCTGGTATCAACTTAATTAAAGATATAGATGCTGGGCTGCGCAATATGTTTGCTGGACGTGCTTAGGGATACGAGAATGAACTGTTAGAAGCTCGTAGCAAAGCTTTAGAGGAAATGGATTATGAAACCTTAGGATCAGATAACGGAATGATTATGGTGACTTGCAGTGGAACGGCAGTAAAGTTGAAAAGTTTAACTTGAATTAACAGGTTCTAGCAGATGTTGAACTGGACAGACTGCTTTTCTTATTGCTCCGGGAGCAAATTTTTGTTAAAATGAAATCAATAGAAAAAAACAGTGAAAAGGAATAGTAGAAACGATTTTTTTTGAGAGAGTGCATGGATGGTGGAAATGCATAAAAAAGACTTTCGAACTCGCCTTTAGAGTTGCTTTGTTGAAATTAGAGTAGACAAAGACGTAGCACCTGCGTTAAGGGTATGAGGAGTCTGCAAGTATTCTGTCAGTAAGAGAATGGTTGGAGAAAACATAGGTGGTACCACGAATAATTAATTGTTTAGTCGTCCTATGAGTACAGATAGTAATCTGCATTCATAGGGCGATTTTTTGTTTTTAAAAAGAGATGAAAGAGGGATAAATATGAGCTTTAATCATAAAACGATTGAAAAAAAATGGCAAAAATATTGGGCATCTAATAATACATTCCGTACAACAGAAGATGCTGAGAAGGAAAATTTCTATGCATTGGATATGTTTCCTTATCCATCAGGACAAGGATTACACGTAGGACATCCAGAAGGGTATACTGCGACCGATATTCTTTCTCGTATGAAACGAGCTCAAGGATTTAATGTATTGCACCCAATGGGATGGGATGCATTTGGGCTTCCGGCTGAGCAGTATGCATTGGATACTGGAAATGACCCAGCTGAATTTACAGCTCACAATATCGAAACGTTCCGCCGTCAAATCAACTCATTGGGATTCAGCTACGATTGGGAGCGCGAGATAAATACAACAGATCCTGACTATTACAAATGGACACAATGGATTTTTACTAAATTGTATGAAAAAGGTTTAGCTTATGAAGCAGAGGTAGCTGTTAACTGGTGTCCGGCTCTAGGAACTGTACTAGCTAATGAAGAAGTGATTGATGGGAAAAGTGAACGTGGAGGACATCCAGTTTACCGTAAACCAATGAAACAATGGATGCTGAAAATTACAGTTTACGCTGACCGTTTGTTGGATGATCTAGAGTTAGTGGATTGGCCTGAAAGTATCAAAGATATGCAACGCAATTGGATTGGAAAATCAATTGGGGCAAATGTTGACTTTAAAGTTAAAGGAACGGATCATAAGTTTACTGTCTTTACGACACGCCCTGATACATTATTTGGAGCAACTTACAGTGTTATGGCTCCAGAGTTGGATTTAGTTAAACAAATTACTACTCCGGCACAAGAAGCAGAAGTTAACGCCTATATTGAAAAAGTTAGCTTGAAAAGTGATTTAGATCGTACAGACTTAAACAAAGACAAAACAGGAGTATTTACAGGTGCCTATGCAATTAATCCAGTAAACGGTAAAGAAATTCCGATTTGGATTGCAGATTATGTCTTGGCTTCATATGGAACAGGTGCGATTATGGCAGTTCCAGCACATGATGAACGCGATTACGAATTTGCTAAAGCGTTTGGACTGGAAATCATCCCAGTACTTGAAGGCGGAGATGTAGCAAATGCTGCATTTACAGAAGATGGTCCGCACATCAACTCTGGCTTTTTGGACGGTCTTGGCAAAGAAGAGGCAATCGATAAAATGAATAAATGGCTAGAAGGAAATGGTGTTGGTAAAAAAGAAACGACTTATCGTTTGCGTGACTGGCTATTTGCTCGTCAACGTTATTGGGGTGAACCTATTCCCGTTATACATTGGGAAGATGGCACATCAACAACATTACCTGAATCTGAATTGCCATTGATATTGCCTAAAACAGATGAAATCAAGCCAAGTGGAACCGGAGAATCTCCGTTAGCAAACATTACTGAATGGGTAAATGTAGTAGATCCTGAAACAGGAATGAAAGGCCGTCGCGATACAAATACAATGCCGCAATGGGCTGGAAGTTCATGGTACTTCTTGCGTTTTATCGATCCTAAAAATAAAGAAATGTTGGCTGATCCTGAAAAATTGAAACAGTGGCTTCCAGTTGATATCTATATTGGTGGAGCTGAGCATGCGGTATTGCACTTATTGTACGCACGTTTCTGGCATAAATTCCTTTACGATATCGGCGTAGTTCCAACAAAAGAACCATTCCAAAAGTTATACAACCAAGGAATGATATTAGGTGGAAACAATGAAAAAATGTCTAAATCAAAAGGAAATGTTGTAAACCCTGATGATGTTGTCGAAAAATTTGGGGCAGACACATTGCGTATGTATGAAATGTTTATGGGACCATTAGATGCTTCTATTGCTTGGAGTGAAAACGGGCTTGAAGGAAGTCGTAAATTCCTAGATCGCGTATGGCGTTTGATCATGGATGAAAATGGTAAAGTCCGTGACCGTATCACGAAATTCAATGATGGATCTTTAGATGTGGTTTATCATCAGACTGTCAAAAAAGTAACAGAAGATTTTGAACACTTACGCTTCAATACGGCTATTTCTCAAATGATGGTTTTTGTTAATGAAGCATATAAAGCAACTGCTTTACCAGTAGATTACATTAAAGCTTTTGTTCAATTGCTGGCACCAATTGCTCCGCATATGGGAGAAGAACTATGGGCTAATTTGACTCATAGTGGTGAAAGTATTTCTTATGTTACTTGGCCAACATTTGATGAAAAATTCTTAGTTGAAGATGAAATTGAAGTTGTTTTCCAAGTAAATGGAAAGTTAAAAGCAAAAGCTCAAGCTTCAAAAGAAATTTCGAGAGAAGATTTAGAAACATTAGCTATGAATAATGAAAAAATCAAAGAAGCGATTGAAGGAAAAACAATCCGTAAAGTTATTGTTGTTCCTGGAAGATTGGTAAATATTGTAGCAAACTAACCATTTTTATGGCTGACACTCTAGTGTTATTATACGTGTAGGAAAGGAGATGAGACTTTGGTCTTTTCTCCTTTTTACTTATCTAATCTGAATAGACTTTAATTTTTCTTTAAAGTTCTGTTTTAGAGGATCATTAAGCATTGCAACCCACTTACTTAAGAAGTAAAATAGAGCTTGATATACAAAAGGATGAGAGTAGGTTTTTGAGTCATGTCAAAAGACACAGTCAGTGATAATAAAATTGAACAACCAATAAAAGAAATAAGTTCTAAAGATAAAATGATTAATGGATCAGCTTGGATGACAGGTGGAAGTATTTTATCCAGATTATTAGGAGCTCTCTACATCATTCCTTGGATGGCTTGGATGGGGAATCAAGATATAGCAGAATCTGCGAATGCTCTTTATACGATTGGGTATACGCCTTATGCATTATTTCTAAACATTGCAACAGCTGGTGTTCCATCGGCAATTGCTAAACAAGTTGCTTACTATAATAGCTTAAATGAATATGAAATAAGTCGGAATATTTACAAAAAAGGATTACAAATCATGGCGATTACAGGTGTTGTGTCAGCATTGATCATGTATGTTGCGGCACCATTTATAGCAGCAAGCAGTCCCAATATATCTGTTGATAATGCAACACAAGTTATTCGATCGCTAAGCTGGGCATTGTTAATTATTCCTTGTATGAGTGTGACACGTGGATATATCCAAGGGCATCACGTGATGAAGTACTCAGCTATTTCACAATTTATTGAACAATTAGCCCGTGTTATTTTTATGCTTGCGGCTGTTTACTTAATTCGTCAAGTATGGAATGGTTCTGTAGTAAATGCTGTGTCAGCTTCTACATTTGCAGCCGTTATCGGAGCTGTGTTTAGTATTGGGTACTTGTTTTACATTATCTGGCGCAAAAAGCCCGAGTTGGATGAAAGAGCAGCCCAGAGTTTGAATAAAGTTTCTATTTCCACAACTGAAATTTTTAAATCGATTATTCGTACAGCTGTTCCGTTTATAATTATTGGTTCAGGTATTACCCTTTTTCAAATGATTGATCAATTTACTTTCCAACAAATTATGACGTCTATTTCTGAATTATCGCCAAAACAAATTGTAAATAATTATGGAGTGGCTTCAGGAAATGTCAATAAGTTGATTATGATTGTCATTTCCTTTGGAGGATCCATGGCCATTACCTCTGTGCCTCTGATTTCTGAGTTGATAGCTAAAAATGATTTGAAAAAAATCGCCCGTCAAATTAGTGATAGCTTGCAGTTGTTTTTCTTTATCATGCTTCCTGCTACCATTGGAATGATGATAGTAGCCGAACCTTTATACACGGTTTTCTATGGGCATAGTGATTTTGGCACTACAGTATTACAAGTTGCTTCTTTTATGAGTTTATTTTTAGGTTTGTTTGTCCTTATGGGATCAACCATGCAAGCTGCAAATCAAACAAGACCCGCACTTTGGGCTCTTGTAATAGGATTAGTTGTAAAATTAGGCATGCAATATCCAATGCTGGCATTAGCTGGTACAAATGGAATGTTCCTTTCTAATATATTTGGCTTTGGTGTTACAGTCTTATTGATGCTAATAAAGATGTACAAGGTTACTCGCTTTGATATCGGATTGATTTTAAGACGTGTTTTATTGATGCTGATCATCACTTTAGCGATGGCTGTTGTAACATTTGTAGTTAAAGAAGTTCTTTACTTAGTAATTGATCCAAAAAATCGGACTAGTGCACTTTTTGTGATAGCCATATCAGCTGGATTTGGTGGATTTGTTTACATGTATGCCTCTTTAAAAACCCGTTTAGCGGATCGTTTATTAGGAGCTCGTGTTGTGAGTATGAGAAACAAGCTACGCATCAAATAAAAGGAACTAGTTGGAACCCAAAAGGCTTCAACTAGTTCTTTTATTTGAATCATATGAAATTGGAGGAACGTAAATGCGCTTAGATAAATTATTGGCCAATATGGGATTTGGAACAAGAAAAACAGTGAAAAATGTATTGAAAGCAAAAGAAGTAACTGTAAATGGAACCATGGAGAAAGATGGTAAAACACAAGTGGATCCAGACAAAGACGTTATTGTCGTTTCAGGAGAAGCTGTTCACTACCAAGAATTTGTTTACTTCATGATGCATAAACCTCAAGGAGTTGTCAGTGCAACAATAGATAATTTACATGAAACAGTGATTGATTTGCTACAGCCACAAGATCAAGTGTTTGATCCGTTTCCTGTAGGAAGATTAGATAAAGATACAGAAGGATTATTGCTATTAACTAATGATGGAACATTAGCGCATAACTTGCTTTCGCCAAAAAAACATGTGGATAAATGTTATGAAGCGATTATAGAAGGCCTAGTGAATGAGCAAGACATTCAGGCTTTTAAGGATGGTATAACGCTGAATGACGGGTTTATCTGTCAATCAGCTAAATTAGAGATTCTATCTACAGATCTTGAAAAAGAACAAACTCTTATTCACGTTACAATACATGAAGGGAAATTTCATCAGGTAAAGCGTATGTTTGAAGCAGTAGATAAGTCGGTTAATTACTTGAAACGATTGTCTATGGGCAAGCTACAGCTAGATGAAACAGTAGAGATAGGCAACTATAGGCCACTGACGAATGAAGAACTAGAGTCTTTAATTGATGCATAAGCAAAAAGAGGAAGCTGAGATTTTATCTCAACTTCCTCTTTTTTTAGTTTGTTAATAAAAATCAGATCTATCTGGTGATTCTGTAGGCGGAAAATCATCTTCAATTTCTAAGTCGCCATCCGTAATGATGCCAGGATCTAAATCAGTTTCATCATAATCAAACTCTAAATGCTGATTTCTAATGGATCGCGGTTGACGTTCACCTCGGGCTAAGTCGGAAGGATCATCTTCAAGGTAAACATCCGTTGGGTAAATACCTGTTGCATCTTCTTTCATAATATCTGTATCAATAGGGTAAGGTGTGACGCTACTGCCGGCAATAGAAGCTTCATTATCTAGAAGAACAACAATTTCACCTTGCTCAATAGCCTCTTTATAATCGGCAAAACTATCTTCACGATGTTTTAAGGAATAAAGTTTTGTATCGTCATCAGAACCTGAAGAAAAGACAGCTTTTATTTTATCTCCTAGTGAGTTGTCAGTAGCTGGTTTAGAGGGCTGAATAAATACATCTATATCGGTTTGATTGCGAATTGATTGGCCTATTGTAGCATTGGTCACTAGCGTAATAGATTCCTTTAAGCTGCCTTCAGATAAGAGTTGATCGACTTTTTGCAAAGCTGCTGCTTCAGATGGGTAACTTCCAATAACGCTTTTTGCCATATCTACCACTCCTCTTTCTCCTATAAATAATTTAACTGTTATTTAGTTATAGTGAGTATACTTGTAAAGAAAAGAGAATACAATTAATAAGGTGTGGCTAACCAATTGGAATAAAAAGAATGAAGAAATAACTATTTGGTAAAAATCTAATTAGATTGATCGACGTCCTTAAAAAATAAACTTCGTGGAAAATTCTTTCATTGCAAAAGGAATAGAGTCGATAATTTGTGAAGGAAGCACAACATATTGTTTTTTAGCTAAATCATCTCCAAGTTTACTGTGTAGAAAAACAGCGGTAATGATCGCAAAACGATAATTTTTAAATTGAGCACTACAACCTGCTATCATACCAGCTAAGGTATCTCCCATACCACCAGTTGCCATTGCAGGATTTCCAACACTATTTTTCCAAACTTCATCTAAAAAATAAATTTCAGTTCGAGATTGTTTCAAAACTACGTTCGCTTTTAGTTCTTTTCTGGCTTGGATATTTAAAGTCTCATTCTGCTCAGTAGGTTTTAAGCGAGAAAGTTTTTGCCATTCTCCTAAATGAGGTGTGTACGTTGTTTTAGCTACAGGAGTTTTTAAATTATTTTTAGCCATTAAAGTGATGGCACTGCCGTCGATAATCAACCGCTGTTCTTTTGTGACAGTCACTAAAACAGACTTCAACAGAGCTAGTGACTCAGCAGAGAGACCTAGTCCAGGTCCAATGACGATTACTGTCGCTGTCGACAATTTTTTAAGCAAACGATCTTCATTGTACATGTCAATTACCATCGCTTCGGGAAGTCGAGCGTGTAAAGCAGCATGGTTCACTTTAGCGGTGGCCACTGTGACTAATCCAGCCCCGCTATAGACAGCAGCGCTAGCTGTGAGGATGATTGCTCCACCCATATCTTCATTTCCGCCTATCACAAGTAGACGCCCATAATCAGCTTTGTGGCTATCAGTACTTCTTTTTGGGATCATACCTTGAATTGTTTCTCTATTTATTTCTTTCACATAAGACCCTCCATTAACGACAAATAATTTGTAGCATGTTCCAATTGATTATAGAACGAATAGGTATTTTTTGCACGAAACTTCCTTTGTGGCGAAAGTGGAAGAAAAATTAGGACTAGTCGTTGGTCTTAGAAACGAAAAGTGATATGATAGATGTGTTGATAAAATATTAAGGAGTGTTGTATAAATGGCAATTGATTGGAAAAAAGAAGCTGCTGATCGAAAAGAAGATTTTTTAGCAGACTTAATAGAATTACTTAAAATTGACAGCGTCCGCGATGATATAAAAGCTACAGCTGATGCACCAGTAGGTCCAGGACCGAAAAAAGCGTTGGAAGCATTCTTGGCTTTAGGAGAAAGAGATGGCTTTGTTACTAAGAACGTGGGGAACTTAGCTGGACATATTGAATACGGTAGTGGAGACGAAACAATGGGTGTTTTTGCTCACGTGGATGTAGTCCCAGTTGGAACAGGTTGGGAAACTGACCCATTCAGTCCTATAATCAAAGATAACCGTATCTATGCTCGTGGTTCTAGTGATGATAAGGGACCTGGTGTGGCTGCTTATTATGCTTTGAAAATGATTAAAGATTTAGAACTTCCAGTTTCTAAAAAAATTCGCTTTATTATTGGGACAGATGAAGAAAGCGGCTGGATGTGTATGGATCATTACTTAGCTCATGAACCGATTCCAGACTTTGGTTTTTCACCAGATGCAGAATTTCCTATCATTAACGGTGAAAAAGGAATCTTGACTGTCTATGTAAACACAAAAGGGAATAACAAAGGCGGAAAAAATGAGTTGATCAGTTTTGATGCTGGTTTGCGTGAAAATATGGTACCACAAGATGCTACTGCTATTTTTACAACTCAAGAAGCTGAACAAATTGAAAAAGATTTTTATGATTTTGTTGAAGTTTCCCCAATTACTGGAACGATAAAAGTAATTGGTGATCAAGTTACGATTGAAGTAGGAGGAAAAGCAGCTCACGGTATGGCACCACATCTAGGTGTTAATGCTGGAACTTATCTAGCTGCATTCTTAAACCGTTATTCATTTGGTGGAGATGCTAAAAACTTCTTACAACTGACAACGGAATATTTACATGAAGATACAAAAGCTGGAAAATTAGGATTGAACTATATCGATGACGTTATGGGAGATCTTACTATGAATTCAGGCGTATTTACGTTCACACCTGAAGACGGTGGAGTAATTGCAGTGAATCTGCGCTTCCCTAAAGGCGTAACACCTGAAGGAATCGAAATCAAAATGGAAAGCAAGCTTGCAGAATTCGGAGTAACACTTAGCCGAGGCAAAGAACAAATGCCGCATTATGTATCTGCTGAAGATCCACTAGTGAAAACATTGCTAGATGTTTATCAAAGACAAACTGGCCTAGAAGCTCACGAACAAACAATTGGTGGCGGAACGTATGGACGCTTGTTAGAGCGTGGAGTAGCTTATGGAGCTATGTTCCCTAACAGCATTGATACAATGCACCAAGCCAATGAATTTATGGCTATTGATGACTTGATGAACGCAATGAGTATATACGCAGAAGCAATCTACGAGTTGATTAAATAAATTATTGAAAAAACAAGACCTCTTATTAGAGATCTTGTTTTTTTTAAACTCTCATTTTTAATTGTTGGGCGAGTTGGTACGTTCGTTCTAAGAGGATTTTTTCAGCATCAATGACTGGGAATTTTTTTAATGGGTCATGGCTATTAGCTAAGGAGAGTTCGGTGCATCCAAGCAATGTAATATCGCTTCCTAACTGCTGGAATTCTTCAAGAATTTCTTCATAGAGTAAGAGATTGATGATAGCTTGCTCTTTTATATAAGTATAAATTAATTCATTGATCTTATGTTGCAATGTAGTATCAGGCAAGATAACCTCATACCCATTAAAGAGAAGTTCACGTTCGTATAATTGACTTTCTAGTGTTCCTTGAGTCACAGCTAATCCGATTTTTTTTGTAGTATTAGAAGGGATCGTAGCTACTGTTTCTTTTATCATGTTGATGATAGGAATAGAGGTTGCATCTATCAAATCGTTAATAAAATAATGGGCAGTGTTACAGGGCATAACAATAAAGTCAGGTTTTAAGACATTCAGTTGCTCAATATCTGCTAATAGTGCAGGTAGGGGACTAGGGGCTGAATTATCAAGAATATACGATGTTCGATCAGGAATTTCAGCGTGATTGAACAACATGTAATTAAAAAAATCTTGATCCTTTGTAGGGGTATGTCTTTTGTTTAATTCAATTAAAAAATTAGTGGTGGCCAATGTACCCATGCCGCCTAAAATAGCAAAGAAATTCTTCATGACTAAGACGACCTTTCTGTTATTAGATAGGATCATAAAGTTGAGAAGGTTGAGGGTAATCTTTAAACTTCTTGAAATAGTTTAATGTAGCAATATTTACATACAGTTTTCGTTTCATACTAGGTTCTTCTTGACTAGCTAAAGGATGGTAAACTTCTTTGGCTTTGTACAATTGATTGACGATTTTTTTTAGTTCGTTTGATTGAATGTTATCCAATAATAATTTTTTTGGAACGGTTGAGTACAAAATTTGTTTATCTGCTACGGAGTATTCAATTGGACAATTTTCAATAAAATCTTTCACATAATAAGTAGCAGTATTTTTCCCGGCAGCAGTCACATAATAATTGCTGCGTCCAAGGCGGGCGTTTAGTTCGAAAAATTTATACGTTTGATCACGCGAATCGTATTTGACATCATAATTAGAAAACCCAGTCCATCCGGTAGCTTTGGCCAGCTTTTTCACGTCTCGAACAATTTGATCGTCATTTTTTGTTAAAATAGCAAGGTGGTTTCCAATAGCTGATGGAGTATGGTCTTCAAGTAGGGTTTGGCCGAAAGAAACAACTTTCACTTCACCTGTTCTATGAGAAGAATAGACTGTAGCAACTCCGACACAGGAATCATCCCCTGCAATATACTCTTGCAAGATAATTTCATCGTCGTATCCATTATATTTCATGTTTTGGATGATTTTTTTGTAAGTCTCTTGATTTTTACAAATATAAACCTTTTCTTTACCTGGGAAATCGATTGAATGGTATTTCATACTATCAGTAGGTTTAATGATAATTGGAAAGTCAAAAGGCAATTGTGCTTCATACTCAGTTATTACTAAGGTATTAGGGTAAGGAACCCCTTCTTGCTCACAAATTTTATAAAAGCTTGCTTTATTTGTTGCAGAATAAAAGAGTTCTTTATCCACATAAGGGATAACCCAGCTAATGGGAAAGAGTGTTTTATGATTGATGATTAGTTCAACGTAATTGTCTGTGCTGGCCAAAATGATTTTTTTTGTATTGGGATAGCGGTCTTCAATATCGTTTAACAATTTAACTAGTACTTCTGGTTGCATCATGTTAGGCTCAACTATAGGGTCAATAAAGATAGAATGATCTATAGGCCCAGTAATCATCGTACATAAAACAAGAGAAGCTGTCTTGTAAGCTTCATAAAATGACCTTGCTGTGCTATAGGCACCTAAATTGCCTCCTAAAATAATGGGAATAAAAGGCTGTAATTCAATAGCAGTTGGCATAAGCAAACAGTCCTTTCAAGGAAAAAGATAAGAGATAGGGAACTTTGAGGTTATTAAACGAAGATAGAGGGTTTAATTGGTGAAAACGTTTTCTTAAATGACAAAATTATAGCATAACTATTTGATAAAAGCGAAAGATATGCGAAAGAGACAAGAAGGTAAGAGTTTACTTTTTTGCTGGAATATGAAAAAATGACATAAGAGTGCACAAACGATAAATGAAAGAACAGGAGGGGTAGTAGTGGATTTAAATTTGGTAGGGAAAACAGCATTAGTGTTGGCATCTAGTCAAGGATTAGGCAAAGCAATAGCAGCAGAATTAGTAAAAGAAGGAACTAATGTCATGATAGCTAGTCGAAATTATGAAAAACTACAAATGGTTCAAAAAGAATTGACGGCCATTGGAAAAGGAAAGGTTGCCTTCTATCCCACTGATATTACTAAAAACGAAGACATTCAAAAACTTATAAAAGAAACACACAAAACATTTGGCAAAATCGATATTTTGATTAATAATGCTGGGGGACCATCCTCTGGTTCTTTTGAAGATTTTTCAGATGAAGATTGGGAAAATGCTTTTCATTTAAACTTATTGAGCTATATTCGAACGATTCGAGCAGTTTTGCCGGATTTAAAAGAAAACGGAGGAAAGATTATTAATATTGCTTCTTCTTCCATTAAACAACCGATTTCGAATTTGATTCTTTCGAATACTTTTCGTTTAGGAATTGTTGGTCTTAGTAAAACGTTAGCAGAAGAGTTAGGGCCATATAATATTTTAATCAATACGGTTGCGCCAGGGCGAATTGCAACAGATCGTATAACAACTCTAGATGAAATTACGGCTAAAAATAAAAATGTGTCTATGGAAGAAATTACAAAAAAAGCGCAAGAAGCTATTCCACTTGGCCGTTATGGAACACCGGAAGAATTTGCAAAATTTGTTACTTTTCTTGTATCAGATGTAAATACGTACGTTACTGGATCATCTTTAATGATTGACGGTGGAAGCATCAAAGCGATTTAGCAAAGAAATTATTTTTAAACTATTGAACCATACTCAGTGTAGCCTGGACAGATTTTAAGCAGTTGAACGTTTTCAAGGAGGAAAGAAAATGTTGATAAGTGTCATCATGCCGGTATACAATACAAGTTCAACCCTAGGAGATGCTGTGAAGAGTGTATTGCAGCAAAGGTATCCTAACTTTGAGCTGATCTTAATTAATGATGGTTCTTCAGATAGTTCCCCAGAAATATGTGAGCTATTAGCGAAATTGGATAAGCGTATTAAGGTTGTTCATCAAGAAAATAAAGGATTATCAGCAGCTAGAAACAAAGGTATAGAAGTAGCTTCAGGTGACTTTCTTGCTTTTATTGATAGTGATGATCGATTTGATAAAGAGGCGTTCTCAAATTTTTATAAAGCAAGTGTTCAGCATAAAGATATGACTTTGTATGTCATGAATTTTGATAAAGTATATGGCAGCATCAGTGTTCCTAAAAAGAAAAATAAAAATAGAATTATATTTGAACCTAGTGAACTGATTGAACTGATTTTTAATTCTTCAGGAGTGGCTTTCTACACGTGGAATAAAATTTATCATCATAGTTTGTTTCAAAAAATAGCTTTTCCAGAGGGGAAAATCTTTGAAGATATCGTGACGACTTATCAATTAGCTAAAGAATCTAGTAAAACAGTCATAACAAGCGAAGTTGGTTATCATTATGTGAGAAGTTCAAATACAATCGTCAGTAGTAGTTTTTCACCAGAATATTATGACATCCTAACCGAGACAGAAAAATTATATGCATTATTAAAAATAGATTTTCCAGAATTAAAACATTTAGGTTTGCAAAAACTTATGGAAAGTATGATTTCTGTTGGGTATAAATTGAGCCAATCTTCTGGTAATTCTGATAATGAAGCCTTTAAACAGAGACTTCAGCAAGACATTCAACTTTATCAAGAAGAAATAGCTAACGATAAAAAAATTCCTATTTATTATAAAGTAGGGATAAAATTATTGCAGGATGATAGCAGTTTCTATAAAGAAAATTATAAGACTACTCTAAAAAAGCGTATTATACGAAAACCATCTGAGACGGAAGATAAGTCTTTGTAAGGAAAAGAAAAATTGTTCGATCTTTTTTGATTAAATTTTCATAATAAATAACAATTACTATTCATTTTTGGTAAACTGTAGGAAATCAACTGCCTGAGGAGGCTGCAAGAAATGCAAAATTATAAAACAAGAAAAGAATTAAAATATGATACGAAAGCACTACTTAAAGGAAGATGGAAAGATGCGATTCTATTGAATATTATTCCAACAATAATTTCAATCCTTATTACATTGCTCTTTGCGGCTTTGGTGATTGCATTAGTTAATTATTCAGATGCTGGTTCTAACTATTGGGTAAATAATTATATGATGTCTGACGATGGAACTGGAAATGGAACAAGTAATATTGGTAGCGGAATTTTATCGACTCTCTTTACAGTGGGTATTTCGTTTACATTTTTAGATTGGTTTAGAAATCCCAGTATGGAGATTCAACCACTAAAAATGGGGCTACAAGTATTTTCAAAAAAATATTTTCTTAGAGTACTGTTGATTTATATTATATCTGCGATATTCACTACTTTATGGACCCTGTTATTTATTATTCCAGGAATTATAAAATCGTATGCTTACTCACAAGCTTACTTAATATATAAGGATCGTTCTAACCTATCACCAAATGAAAAAATTTCTTCTCTAGACTGTATTACGGAAAGTAAAAACTTAATGAAGGGTCATAAGTGGCGTCTTTTCGTATTGGATCTAAGTTTTATAGGTTGGGGTATACTATCTGTTTTATCTCTAGGTATAGGGTTATTATGGCTACTACCTTACCAAAATGCGACAAAAGTTGCCTTTTATGAAGATTTGATTCAATCTAATTAATTTTAGAAAAGATGGATCGCCAGCCCTGGCGGTCCATCTTTTTTTAAACAAAATAGGAAACTATTATGGACTAATGGTAAAATAAAAAAGTGAATATAATACGAAACTAAAGAGGGATTTTGATGGGACTTATACTAAAAAAAATGAAAACTACAGAGATTGTACTAATAGTGTACTATTTTTTTAAATGGCTATGGTATAGCAGCTTAGTAGGGATAGGAGTAGGGAGTTTATCCGCATTTTTTCTTATCAGTTTAACATTTGTAACAAACACTCGTACGACACTTCCTTGGCTGCTTTATTTATTGCCGCTGGGTGGAGCAGCCATTAGTTGGTTGTATTGGAAACTAGGTGGCAATGCTATACGAGGCAATAACTTGATCATACAAGAAGCTCGTGGCACTAAAAAGGAAGTAGAATCGATTCCTAAAAGACTGATTCCACTTACTCTTTTTGGAACATTGGTTACCCATCTATTTGGTGGATCTGCTGGACGAGAAGGTACTGCGGTCCAAATTGGAGGAACATTAGCCGATGCGGTAGGTCGCGTGTTTCATATGGCAAAAAATGAAAGACGTATTTTATTAATTGCCGGAATGAGTGCAGGTTTCAGTTCTGTTTTTGGAACACCTATAGCTGGAACATTATTTGCAATGGAAGTATTAGCTATTGGATTTGTCCGTCAAGAGGCATTATTTCCAAGCTTGTGGGCAGCGTTGGTCGGCAATTGGGTGACGACTTTTCTGGGTGTTTCGCATACGCATTATAGTATGGGGATTGTACCTGAGGCAACTTCTGGTCTTATTATTAAAATAGTAATTGCAGCCATTCTTTTTGGATTTACTGGACGTTTATTTAGTTGGACTACACGTATAACAAAAGTGATTATGTCTAACTGGTTCAACAATCCGGTCATAAAAAGCTTTATTGGAGGAATAATCGTTATTCTTTTGGTGTTTCTTGTTGGCACTAGAGAATTTCTAGGTCTAAGTCTGCCTTTAATTGATCAAGCTTTTCTAGGGGAAAGTGGTCCCTTTGATTCCTTAGGTAAATTAATCTTTACAGCTGTTACACTAGGTTCTGGATTTCAGGGAGGAGAAGTGACACCTTTATTTACGATTGGGGCCACTTTAGGCAGTACACTCGCTCAGCTTTTCCATATTTCGATTCCTTTTTTAGCAGGACTAGGATTTATTGGTGTTTTTGCAGCTGCTAGCAATACACCAGTTGCCTGTTTTGTTATGGGACTAGAACTTTTTGGTTCTGGAGCATTGCCTTATCTCTTTTTGACGTGTGTAATCAGTTATCTCTTTTCAGGTAATCAAGGTATTTATGAAACTCAGCAAGTCTACTTACGTAAAGGAACTCTTTTTGAAGAAGAATAATATTATCAAAACCATGAAAAGAGAATTCAAAAACCTACCCTCCATGCAGTATTGAGCAAATGATTTTTGGTGAAAGCCGATTACTGTTAGTATATAAGCATAGGTTGATATCGAATTGAGGTGAATCATTTTATGGTAGAAAGAACTAAACAAGTAGAAATTTTCTTATTTGTTAATCCAATCTGTAAAGCATCTTTGAAGATGGAAGATGAAGTGCTTAAGTTTGTGGATGCTTATGAAGAAAACACACAAATAACAATTTATCCTTATCACAATACGCAGACTCTTTACCGATATATGAAAGAAAATGATTTTCCGACTGAAATAGCTTTATGGAATAAGCTATACAATGAAAGTTTTCACTTATCGTTGGCTTTTATCGCAGCTACTATCCAAGGAAAGAAAAAAGGTAGAGAATTTTTACTGGCTATTCAACGAAAAATGATTATTCAAAAAAGAGGTCTTTCAAAAGATTTACTGATTGAGTCAGCTGAACTGGCTGATTTAGATATGGAAATATTCTTGTTTGATTTCCATTCTCCTTTTGTTCAACATCTATTTGATCTTGACCAAGATGCTTCAAGTGCTATGGGAGCAACAGATACACCATCCTGTTTAGTGGTAACAACCGGTGAAGAAAAAAAAGCAACTTTAATAGAAAAATTTGTCACAGCAGAAGATTTGTATCAGTTAGTTTAAAAAAAATGAGGCTGAACTACTCTAATTAAGAGTAGTTCAGTCTCATTTTATTCTAGTAACATGGTGACGTGGATAACACCGGAGTCAAGGTATGGATCAGCGATTTCTTTAAAGCCAAATGAAGCATAGAAATCTTTGATGTATTCTTCAGAATTTAATTCAATTGCTTTTTCTGGGTAATGTTCTTGGCAATAGGTTAGTGCATTACGGAATAATGTACGAGCAAGCCCTTTTCCGCGACTCTTTTCTGTAACGAGAACGCGCCCTATACGAATATTTCCATTATCAGTAACGAAGATGCGGGAATAAGCTAGCAGTTCTTCATCCTCGATATAAGAAATATGAATGCTGTCAGGATCTCTACCATCAATGTCGTGGTAAGGAGACTGTTGCTCAAAAACAAAAATGGCACTGCGTTCTTTTAAAAATAAATACAATTCATCTTTGGTTAATTCATCAAACGTTTTATATGTCCACACAAAGGTTGCTCCTGTCACTTTGGATTATAGGAAGTGTTGCTAATCACTGCAACTATTCTTCCTTGTATATTTTCTCAAAAAAACCTCCGTATTGCAATCATGTTTTTTTTAAGTAACAGTATGGCAGAATAGTGAAATTGGTCTAGGGTTATTTATTTTTAGTTGACAAATAAAAATTGGATTGATAATATGAGTCTATACCGATGTAAGATTTCACTTACACTGAATTAAAAAATAAACTAAGAAAGGAAGAAGCCTAATGAAAAAGATGAACTGTTTAGACGTGTGTTGTTGTTTATGTTGTATAGACCACTCATGTCGACAAGTATCATCTTTTAATCAAGCTTCTTCTTTTTTGTGAACACAACTATTTGTTATACCCTATAGATTGCTGTTAGGAAACAGTTCATGAGTAGGTGTATTGAAATGGCTTTCATTAGAAGAAACTAAATTAAATTAGATGATCTGTGCATGAGTGTAAAACTCATGCACTTTTTTTGTCCCTTTTTTTAGGAATTGAGAATGAAGATAAGGAGAAAAGACATGTTATTCAGAAAAACGCAAGATTTGATAGGAAATACTCCATTGTTAGAAATTCAGGGTTTTGACCTACCGAATAACAGTAAAATATTCGCAAAGTTAGAAATGTTCAATCCTGGTGGGAGCATCAAAGACCGCTTAGGAGTCAAATTAATAAAAGCAGCTTTTGATAAAGGGCTAATAAATAAAAATACAACGATTATTGAACCCACTGCTGGAAATACAGGCATTGGTTTAGCATTAGCAGCTCAAGAATTTGGATTAAGAGTCGTCTTTACAGTGTCAGAGAAATTTAGTCAAGAAAAACAAGAATTAATGAAGGCCCTTGGAGCGGAACTAATTTTTACCCCAACTGAAAAAGGCATGATTGGAGCAATAGAAAAAGCCCAGTCGTTGGCTGAAGAAATTAAGAATAGCTATATCCCGATGCAGTTTGAAAATCAAGCGAATCCATTAACTTATTATGAAACCCTTGGACCAGAAATTATAAAAGATATGGAAGGACAGGTAATCACTTCTTTTGTAGCTGGGGCAGGTAGTGGTGGAACTTTTATTGGAACTGCAGCTTATTTAAAAGAAAACAATTCTGCGACTCGTACAACTATCGTTGAACCTGAAGGCTCGATTTTAGGTGGTGGAGCAGCTCATGGACATAAAACGGAAGGAATAGGAATGGAATTCATACCTAAATTTTTAGATAAAACGTTAATCGATCACGTCTATACGATTTCTGATGATGAAGCCTTTTACTATGTTAAGCAGTTAGCCGCAAAAAATGGGTTGTTTGTTGGAAGTTCAAGCGGCGCAGCGTTTGCTGCCTGTTTAAGAGAAGCTAAAGAGTTACCTGAAGGAAGCACGATCATTACAATTTTTCCAGACAGCAGTGAGCGTTACTTAAGTAAAAAAATATATCAATAGGAGAGTGTCAAAAATGAAAATGAAAACGAAGTTAATCCACGGTGGTATCAGTCATGATGAAGCAACAGGTTCGGTAAATGTCCCCATTCACCAAACATCAACCTATAAACAAGAAAAAGTTGGCAAACACAAAGGGTATGAATATTCAAGAACAGGAAATCCTACTCGTTTTGCAGTAGAAGAATTAATCAAGGACTTAGAGGAAGGCGTTAGAGGTTTTGCTTTTGGATCAGGCTCAGCAGGGACACATACTGTGCTATCATTATTTTCTAAAGGAGATCATATCATTGTGGGAGATGATGTTTATGGAGGAACGTATCGCTTAATGAATAAAGTACTCGTGCATCTTGGAATAACATTTACTACGGTAGATACAAGTGAATTAAGCACTATTGAACCAGCAATTCGTCCAGAAACTAAAGCAATTTTTTTAGAGACACCAACCAATCCTTTGCTAAAAATAACCGACATCGAGGCTGTAGCTAAAATTGCAAAAGAGTCTAACTTGATAACTATTGTTGACAACACTTTTGCTACCCCTTATCATCAACGTCCACTTACACTAGGAGCAGATATTGTTGTTCATAGTGCCTCTAAATACTTAGGCGGACATAGCGATATTGTTGCAGGATTAGTTACGACAAACAATGAAGAACTAGCTGATAAAATCGGCTTTTTACAAAATGCAATTGGCGGAATTTTAGGGCCTCAAGATAGCTGGATTTTACAAAGAGGGATTAAAACGTTAGGCATCAGAATGGAAGAACATGAAAAAAACGCTCATGAAGTAGTGCGATACCTAGTCAATCATTCGAGTATTGAAAAAGTCTATTACCCCGGTTTAGAGAACCATCAAGGACATGAGATTGCTAAAAAACAAATGAGTGGGTTTGGTGGAATGATTTCATTTGAATTAAAAGAAGGATTTTCTGCTAAGAACTTCGTTGAAAAATTAATGATCATCACACTAGCCGAAAGCTTGGGAGCAGTTGAAAGTTTGATTGAAATACCTGCTTTGATGACACACGGATCTATTCCAAAAGAAGTTCGTTTAAAATCAGGAATAAAAGATGAATTGGTTCGTTTGTCCGTTGGTTTAGAAGATGTAGAAGATCTCATTGATGATTTGGATCAAGCATTAGCATTTGTATCGAACAACAAAGGAGAATAAACAGTATGGGACGTGAATTTTTAGATATTTTTACAGACTGGTCAAGTGACTATGATGATTTTGTTGAAGGAAATGACCCTGAATACAAAGCTGTTTTTGAAGGATACAGTAACATCTTGAAAGAGATTGTTCAAAGAAGTGGAATGAATGTTTTAGAGTTTGGGATTGGAACTGGAAATCTAACGCAGCGGTTACTCTCATCAGGTAAATGGGTTTTCCCAATAGAACCTTCTAAAGAAATGCGTGAACTAGCTAAAAAGAAGTTGCCAAGTGAAGTCATGATTTATGACGGGGATTTACAAAATTATCCAAAACCGACAAGGCAAGTGGATACCATTGTTAGTTCCTATGTGTTCCATCATTTGACAGATACAGAAAAAGGAATTGCTTTGAAGAAGTACGCTGACCAACTTGAAAAGGGAGGCAAAATTGTCTTTGCAGATACGATGTTTGAATCACAAGAAGCCCTCGAGCAAAAAATCGAACAAGCTAAAGAACATCAATTTTATACATTAGCAGATGATTTAGAACGAGAATATTATACTTTTATTCCAACTTTATTAAATTTGTTCAATCTAGCAGGATTTAACGTATCCATTGAACAAATGAATGAATACGTTTGGATAGTTGAAGGTGAGAAGCAAGCTTAGTTTAATGAAGAAATAAAACGGCACTGATTCATTTAGTGTCGTTTTATTTTTGTTTTTTTAGAACTCCTATCAGTAGTCGTGAATAAAATTTGACGGTTGTCCAAAAAAAAAAGTTTGTGAAAGCGTATTTCTTCTTTTAAATGATTTTAAATGCGGTATAATAATTATATTGTTAAAAAGATAACAAACTAAAGGTGGTAAAAAAATAATGGAAACTCAAAATACTGGTTTAATGTACAACATTGAAAAAAGCATTATGAAAAAGCAAAATTTATTTGATAATAGTAAATCACGTTATTTTGTACGTGCGATGTTAGCTTGTTTATTTTTAACATTGGGAACAGCAGTTGCTGTGATGATTGGCCAAGCCGGTGAAGAGATTGTACCTGGACTAGGTAAAATGCTTTATGCGTTTATGTTTAGTTGGTCACTAGTCATGATTATTTATATGAATGCTGAATTAGGGACTTCAAATATGATGTATATGACAGTTGCGGTCCAACGGAAGTGGCTAAAGCCTAAAAAAGCGCTAGCAATATTATTTTATTGTATTTTATTCAACTTGATTGGTGGAATTATTGCAAGTTTAGTTATATCTTTCACATATAAGTTCCATGCTCTTCCGAGCGATCATTATCTTTTCACAGCTGTGGCTGGAAAATTAGCTAAAACTCCCTTACAGGTCTTTTCAGAAGGTATATTTGCAAATATTATTGTTAATACAGCTGTCTTTTGTACCATCCGAATGAAAGATGATGCTGGAAAAATCATTGCCATGATTTTTATTATCTTCATTTTTGCTTATTTAGGTTTTGAACACGTTATAGCCAACTTTTCTTCTTTCTCATTGGCTTTCTTTGCATCTGGCGGAACGGTTCCAGGTATGACCATAGGAGCTGTAGCACTAAATTGGCTCTTAGCTTTATTAGGTAATTATGTTGGTGGAGCATTAGTGATCGGAGTGCTGTACTCGTGGTTGAATAAGGATCAAACTGATTATGTTGATTAAAGAATAGCATTGCAGGAAAACTGATACTTTAGTGTCAGTTTTTTTTGTATACTTAAATGAGTAGGACTAATGATTGACAGAAGATAAAGATTAACTACATAATAAGAGTAAGATAAGTCTTAAGAGTCAAGAAGGAAAAAAGGAGTGATGAATTATGAAATTGATACAGAATATCCAGGATAAATTTCAAGGAATCATTCAAGCAAGCAAAAGGTATCCATTAACAGTTGTATTTTTACTTGCTCTTGCAGGACTGAATGCTTATTTGATTCAGCAAGAAACAGATACTTACACAAAGTATGTTTATAGTTTTCTAGTTGGCATATTTTTGAGTGCGGTAGCACAACAAATCTACGAACGCTTTTTTGAAAAAAGGTCGCAACGCATCTTATTGATGTTTGGTGCAGTTATTTTGACGATTGCTTATTATTTTACAATTGGTTCTGCAGCTGATTATGATCTTGAGATGACTATTAAAACAGGTATTATCTTTTTTATACTAACCATTGCATTTATATGGGTTCCGACTATAAAAAATAAGATTACGTTTAATGAAAGTTATTTATCCGCTTTTAAAGCTTTTTTTACGACACTTTTATTCACGCTTGTTTTGTATGCCGGTATTGGATTTATTATATTAGCAATTGATCAGTTACTGTTTTCGGTAAATTATAAAGTGAATTTGCATGCTTTTAACCTAGTGCTCTCACTATTTGCGCCTATCTTTTTCCTTTCCTATACCCCCTTATATTTAAGTGAAAAAGAGGAATCATCTTTAACACCTGAAGAACGCGCGGCTAAACTGATTGTTATAAAAAATGATGTTTCGGTTCCTAAGATGCTTGAATTGTTGATTTCATATATTATCATCCCATTAACAACGATCTTCACAGTTATTTTGTTGGTCTATCTTTTACAAAATATTACAGGAGATTTTTGGACCAATAATTTGCTAGAGCCCATGTTGGTTTCTTATTCGATTACGGTTATTGTAGTGTATATTTTAGCAAGTAATATAGAGACAAAATCAGCAATTCTTTTCAGAAAAATATTTCCCAAAGTGTTGATACCCATTGTTTTGTTCCAAACGATTGCATCCGTTTTAAGAATTCAAGAAACCGGCTTAACTTATGGACGCTATTACGTCATCTTGTTCGGCATATTTGCGACCATAGCGGGAGTTTTGTTTAGCATTTTACCTATTCGAAAAAATGGCTGGGTTGCAGTGGTGTTGATGGTACTTTCTTTGATTTCAATTGTGCCTCCAATTGATGCATTCACTGTTAGCCGTGTATCACAAACGAATTTATTAGAAAGAACACTTGAACAAAATCAGATGTTGGAAGGAAATTCCATTATTCCGAATGCTGATATTCCTAAAGAGGATAAAATCAAAATCAGTCAAACCGTCTATTATTTAACAAGTATGGACTACAATGAAGATATCGAGTGGCTGGTACCCTATAATCAGCTACTATCCTATCAATTTGAAGAGGTATTTGGTTTTCAACCTATCTATGATGAGAACGGTTTTTTGAATGAACAACCCTTACAAGACTCTTATTATGCTACATTAGATTTAGGAGATAGTCCTGTGATCTCAATTGAAGAGTACGACAAGATGGTTGTATTTTCTTACTATGATTCCAGCCCACAACCAAGAATTGAGTTTGAAGTGGATGATGAGGGATATACAGTATATACCGAAGAGACAGATGGAAAAGAAAATCTTATTTTAATGGATGAAAGTGATGAGGCTATAATGAGTATTGATCTTCAAGAGACAATGGAGAAAGTCGCTTCGACTACTGAAACAGAGAATATGCTCACGATTGATGAAGCAACAGTGACAACTGAGAATGAACAGGCTGAGATGAATTTAGTCTTTACATCTATTAATATTTATGACAATCAGTATGATGCTGAATTTTATCTATTTATTGATATCAAATAAATGAATTAAAAAACGTGATTGATCCTTCAGGAATCAATCACGTTTTTTTGGTTAGTTAACTAGAGCTGAACGAAAAATAGTTAGACTTTTAAATATACGGTCATTCAAAAGTAACACATGATTAGTCAAATCGCTTGCGTTTTGGCGAACTAGAAATAGAAAGAGCTTCACGGTATTTGGTGACTGTTCTTCGCGATATTTCAATACCGCCTTTTTCTAAAAGATCCACAAGTTTTTGATCCGATAATGGTTTTCTAGGATCTTCATCTTGAATGAAGAGTTCAATTTTTTTCTTTATTTGGTTAGAAGAGATGGAACCATTACCATCTTTAGAAGTTGTTACCAAAGCGTTTGTAAAGAATTTTTTTAATTCAAATACACCGAATTCTGTTGTGATGTATTTCCCGTTAATGGAACGGCTTACTGTCGATTCATGAATATCAAGTTCTTCAGCAATTGATTTTAATGTTAAGGATTGAATTGGACGATCTTCAGATAGAAAAAATTCTTTTTGTGCATTTACAATAGCAATACCAATTCTAAGTATCGTTTCTTCTCGTTGAATAAGTGTCTTTTTAAGCCATTCATATTCAGATTGTTTTTCATTAATAAATTTTGAAACTTCTTTATCCTGTAACACGCTTAATTCCTCATAATATTCTTTCTGAAAGACAATAACTGGAAGTCCAGTCTTAATAGAATGCACAACAATCTCTTGATTATCCGTTACTTTAACGGATAAATCTGGACGAATGTATTGCGTAGGAGCATTTGAAAAAATGGCTCCAGGATGTGGTGTAAGAGTTTTGACAAAATCAGAAACCTCTTGAACTTCACTCAATGAAATAGCATAACGCTTTGCAATGTGATCCCATTTTCGATTAGCAAAAGCTTCAAACTCTTCTTCAAGGATTAAATAAGCAAGATTTGGTGCTTGACCATTTCGTTCTGTTTGAAGCATCAAGCATTCTTGTAAGTTTCTGGCACCTACACCAGCAGGTTCTAATTGCTGTAAAAGTGTCAATGCATCTAATAATTTTAACGGTTCTGCTTGAGTAAGGGTAATCGCATCATCCATTGACAGAGTTAAATAACCATTATGATCAATATACTGAGCCAGCCAAATAATTAAATCACGCAAGGCGGTATCTCTGAAAGACAAATGAATTTGTTCGATGACTGCAGAATAAAGAGAAGTGGTAGATGCTGTAGTTGCCAATGTATCCCAGATTGTTCCACTAGTTGATTGATTAGTTCTTGATTGGTTACTATTGTATTTTTCTGTCGAAGTCCCTTGTGTTCGGGGTGCTGATTTTACAGAAATAGAAATAAAAGGATTTTCCAGTGATTTTTGTTTTAAAAAATCGACTAAATCTTTTCGATTGTATTGCAGCATCTGAATAGCTTGTTGCAATTGAGGTGTCATGGTCAATTGCTGTTTTTGTAGTTGAGTGTAATTTTGTTCGAAATTCAAAACGTTTTCACCTCTAGTATTAATAAGTTTTGATAAGGTTATCATAGCATATCGAACTTTAAATGAGAACGTCATCTAAAATAAAGGAGAAATCTAGAGACAATAGTGTAAATAAATGTTCACATCTTGCTTATGAGTAGCTTGCAGTGGAATGGATGGTTATAATTAGAGTAACTAGAATACGAGTAGATGAAAGCAGGTGTTTGACTAATGAAACTATATATTAAGGAAAAACGGTTTTCATGGCGTGACCAATTAATTGTACGAAATGAAAAAGATGAAACAGTTTATACTGTTAAAAGTGAACGGGTATCCATAGGGAATAAAGTGCACGTTTACAATCAAACTAATGAGATAATAGTATCTATTGAAGAGAAAAAAATAGGTTTTTCACCTAAATACGTCATCTATCAACAAAATGAAAAAATTGCTGAAGTAAAAAGAGAAAAAAACTTATTTGGTCCAGATTACGATATTGAAAAAATAAATTGGAAAATCAAAGGAAATGTTGAAAAAGACGATTATGAAATAAAAGAAGGATTTACCGAAGTTGCTTCTTTTAAGAAAAAATGGTTTTCTTACGGGGATACTTTTGTTTTAGAGACTAAAGACGAGAATGATGCTCCACTAGCGTTAGGCATTGTTATTGCGATTTGGTGTCTACAAATAGATGAGCAAGATGAAACCTAAAGGCACACTAACTTTTTAGATAATCATTAAGGAGGGAAAAGAATGGAAAGATATGTTGTAGGAAGCTATGCAAGTCCTCAAGAGGCAGTAAATGCAGTCAATAAATTGCAAGAAGAGGGCTATCAGAAAGAAGATATCACTTTAATATCTAGTACAGAATCTAAAAATTCTATTTCTAATACTACAGATGTATTAGGAACAACTAATGATAGTGATAGAGATACTGAGAAGAGTGAAAAGAGCAGGGATGATCGCTCTATTTGGAAACAAATAAAAGAATCATTTTCTTCAAATGACTCTAACGAATCTGATTCCTCGCAATCAAACGACGATCTTTTGGATGATTACCGACAAGATATTGCGAATGGTAATATCATTGTTGTAGTAAAGGGTGAACCAAAAAAAATTAGTAGTAATGAATCATATTCGACAGATCGAGTTACTCCATTAGACCCGCTTTCTATGTTAGAAGCAGATCCATTGGCTAATCCTGAACCGATGATTTTAGATTCAGCTGAATCTTCTGACACCCCAGTTTCAGAAAAGGAAGAACAACATCAAAAATCAGAAAGTGAAACAATTCAGTTGAAAGCAGAGCAATTAGATGTCACAACTAAGGAAGTTCAAACTGGTGAAGTGCGTGCTAGAAAGCGTGTAGTAGAAGAAACCAAAACAATCCAAGTTCCTGTTAGACACGAAGAAATAGTTATTGAACAACATAACTTAAAAGACAACCATTCAGATCATGCTACAGAAAATAAAGAAGTTGTTATTCCTGTCACAGAAGAAGAAATTAAAGTAACGAAGCACCCAGTGGTTAAAGAAGAAGTATCATTGAATAAAGAGGAAGTAACAGATACAAAACAAGTTAATAGAACAGTAAAAAAAGAAGATGTTACTGTCGATAAAAAAGGCAATACACATCTAACAAACAACAATGAGTAAAATGTGTAGTATTTATCCATTGACTGCTTAAAAATAAATAAAGAATCATAAAAGAAGTCGGAAATAAGATATAATCTTATTTCCGACTTCTTTTTGTTTACTAAACGATGATCTAGTGAAGCTTAAGATTGATAAGGACCGTCATCTTTTGGTTTAGCTGTATTCGTACCATCTATATGATATTCTTCTACATGAATGTCTTTGCTAGTAGATGGACGAGTTTGCGTATCAGTTGTTTCGGTAGTTTGTACAGTTGAAGTTGGTCCACTTTGCTGAGTTGTCTGATTCTCTTCTAAAGAAGCTAAACGAGCATTAAGACTTTGAATTTCAGTCTCTTTCTTTTGTAATTCCAATTGTGCTTCGGACTCTTGTTTAACTCTATTAACGGCTTCATCTCTTGAAGATTCTGCATTTTTCAATTCATCATTTTTATTTTTGATCACTTGTCTATTGCGTGCCCCTTTAGACATTGCAAATAGTGCAGCAATCAACATACCAAGTAATAAAAAGCCGATGAAAAGCAACCATAAAGGTAAATCAAAAGACATAAAGTAAAGGTTCAAAGTAGCCATTTGGATATTTAAGAATGCCACTATCGCAACCAGGACCAATAAGATAATCGCAATTATTATCATAAATACCATTCTCCTTCCTAGTTTATCTTAAGTTGAATAAAGACAGCGTAAAGAGTTAAGTAAGTCTTATTGATACAAAACACGGAGTAGTTGACGATTGGCCAAAGAGACAGATAATCTACATAACGACTCAAAAAGATAGATTTCTACTATAAACCAATTATAAACGTTGCAAGGTAAATAATGAAATAATAGCGCTCAAAAAAAGTCTACGAATCTGTTTTATCTAACAGTTCGTAAACTTTCTGATTAAATTTAAAAAGTATTTATCAGTATCTTTTGAAATAACGTGAAAGAAAATAGTAGAAATCTAATTTCAGAAAATTGAATTAGATCATTAATTATATTTTACAACCTCTTTTTTATTGTCGTATAAGCTAGAAATCACAAAATAAACACCGGCTATTCCTAAAATAATAATGTAACCACTAATTAACCCAGCAGCAAGGTAACCCCCTAATGTTATGCCTAAAGCAGCTAAAAGTTGAGATCCTTGAAAGGAAAGAGAGGCAAAACTTAAATAAGAAGCCTGTTTGTCTTCGGGTATCAAACTGACTTGTCGGGCACTTAGGATAGGTGCAGAAGCTAGCTCACCAAACGTTGCTAAAACTGTTAACGGGATCAATAAGTAAATACTATTGGCAGAAGCCATTAAGCCATATCCAGTGACATAAACCAGTAATCCAATGAGTACAATAGTACGTTCTTTTTTCTTCTCTGTTAATCGCGAAACAACGAAAGTGAAACAAACGACCATAATAGTGTTGATTACTTGTAAAATACTAAGCATTCTCACCCCATCAATAGGGATAGAAAAAAGTGTGATTGGTTTAAACTCTTTTGATAAACGTATTCCGGTATAGTTTTGTAATGAAAATTCTGCAGCACTATAAAGAGCTATTCCTAAAATTAAAATGACCCACCGTTTGTCTTTAGCAGCAATATAGTAGTTGTTAAATAAATCATGAATAATTGTTTTCCCTTTAGTCAGAGAAACATTATTTTTATAATTAAGATTTTTTTGCAGAAAACCAGAAGCGATAAATTGTAAAAGAGCCGCACCTAAAAACAAATAAACCAGATAATGCTTAAATAAGAAGCCTCCGATTGAAGCACCTAAAGCCATCGATAAATTAAAGGTCCAATACTGTAGTTGATAAACTTTTTTACGTTCATGAGGAACAGTAGAATCGAGCAATACCGCATCAAAGGCTGAATAATATAAATTATAAGTAATGCCACAAATAAGGTAACCAAAGATTAGCCAAAAATTTTGTGGTAAAATACCCGCAAAATTTACTGCAACCAGAAGTAAGGATACTCCATATAAGTTTTGAAAGATCAATAATATTTTTTTTCGTTGAAAGTTATCTGCTAAATAACCACCAATGATTCCGGCTAAAAAAGAGGAAACAACATTTATCATAACCAATAGACCAATAGTTTCCTTGCTGAATATACCAGCTAAATAAATGATAAGGTAAGGAATCGTACAAGCATAAACTAAACTGCTAAAAAATGAAGTAATTAATGTTGTTTGAATATTTTTTGAAAAAGATGATAGCATAATAATCTCCTTAATAAATAAAGGAACAGTGAATAAGTATTTAATTCGTGTCCTTATCTCATTTTTTTATAAAGCCATAAGAAAATAGATACACTGATTCTCCTTATCAAACAGCTTGATAAAAATAGCGTAGCACAATTCTAAGAATAAGAAAATAAAAAAATGAGAAATTATTAATAAAAGTAGGGGAAGACTTTATACTAGTTCATTAATAGGAAAATAGCCGCTAGATAGACAAAGACTAAAAAATTTGCGAGGTTATCCTACCGTGTTGTGATAGGTCGGTTCAAAGAAAGGTCTCAGTTCTACTCACTCAAAACCAATTTCCATTTGAGTAGATGTAACGAGCTTTAGTTCTACTCACTCAGACTCAAATTCAATTTGAGTAAGTGAAATGAGACATAATTCGAGCAACTCAAAGCTCTATTCCATTTGAGTTACTACAACGCGAGTTTAGTTATACTAACTATTACTACGGGATAGAAAATTTTTAAGAATAAAAAATTGGCACATAAAAAAGATTTAGAGATTGATCAATCTCTAAATCTTTTTATGTGCCAATAAATTATTTGCGTACATCTTCAACAGCATTTAATTTTTCTACATCTTCTGGTGAAATTGAGAAGTCTAATTGGCTGTTTTCAATGATGCGTTCTTCATGTGTTGATTTTGGAAGCGGCAATGTCTCACGTTCTAAACAGTAACGGATGCATAATTGGGCAGGAGTCACGCCATATTTTTCTGCCATTTCTTTGATCTCTGGGCTATTCAATGTTTGACCAGTTGCTAATGGTGAATAAGCTTCTACAACAATGTTGTGTTTTTTACAAAAAGCAAGTAAATCTTCTTGATCATGTCCAACGTAGAATGGAATTTGATTAGCCATTGGTACGATATCGCAAGCATCGATAAGAGCTTGAATGTCTGATTTAGAAAAATTAGAAACTCCAATAGTGCGAATCTTTCCATCGTTGTATAATTTTTCCATCGCTTTCCATGATTGAATATTTCCTTCAGTGTAGTCTGCGCCTTTTTCATTCCAAGGCCATGGAGCATGAATAAGATAAAGGTCTAAGTAATCCACACCTAAATTGGTGATAGTTGTATTAAAAGCCTCTAAGGTTTCATCGTAACCTTTAATTTGAGCGGGTAATTTACTAGTGATAAAGATTTCTTCACGCGGTAAATCAAAATTTTTGATTGCTTTTCCAACATTCTCTTCATTTTGGTAAGCTAGTGCTGTGTCAATATGAGTATAGCCATTTCTAAGAGCCATCGTTACGGCATCGAATGCTTCCTCATTTGGGATCTGCCAAGTACCAAAACCGATATTTGGAATTTCCACACCATTGTGAAATACAAAAGAATTTTCTTTCATCATAAATCATTTCCTCCTCATTTTTAAAGATGTTACTTTCTTATTGTATGCTTTTTTAGAAGCTAAGTAAAATATTATTGTATCCGTTTACCTTGATGGATTACATCTTAGAAAAATTTTGAACTTAAAGCCGGCATCTTAAGCAAAGTATATCCTAATGTCCGAACCGCTTCTGCTAATTCGGGATTTGTTATCATGTGGATATCTTCGTGAATAACAGAATAGAACACACATTTACCATTCAACAAGAAGAATGCATCTATCGTCTGTTCTTGATTTACACTAATGAGAGAACGAGATTTCCTTAATAAAGTATAACTTGAATAATTGTATTCATAAAAATCGACTCTAGCTTTTTTGCTACTAATCGTTCCAGGCCATTTTTTCATCCAATCTGTTTCAAGATGGAAATTCCTTAGTGTCGTTCTTATTTCCATGTCGCTACTATCTGGTACTGTATAGTAATCAACTATGGCAATTGTATCTGAATGATCTTTTAAAATTTTGAGTATAGCTAAATAATCCTTTTCAAATATTGGATTGGAAATTCGATAAAACATTACGACGAGGACCTCTTTTCTTACTCTATTTATGTAGTCTAGTTGTTAAAAATTTAGTTTACTATTTCTGGTATAAATCCCTCTGTACTTTTGCTATTATAGTCTATTAACTGGTGACTACTAACTAAAGTAAATGGTGCTTCATCGGGTGGTGAAACAGTCAATTCAAAGCTCACAGAAGTTAAATAACCGCTTGAACTAATACCATATGTAATACTGCTATCTTCATAGTTTGTTTCTTCTATATATTTCAGCTGATTTTCTAGGCTTTGGACTATTAGATCATCTGTATCATTTTGTTTTGACTCTTCTATAGTTAGTTTCAAGGCTTCCAAATTTCCATTTTTAACTCTATCAGAATATTCTTTATTTAGAGTTAGTTTATATTGAGTGGTTGACTCTTTCTCAGTAACTTGTGTGTCTGCAATTTCTGAAGCTACAAGGTCATTTTCAAATAACGAGGAGATATAACTTTTTATTGTTTCTCCAGAGTTTGGCAACTCTAACCAGCCTGTGGAATTTGTCTGATTTATAGTGCTTTTTTGATAGTGATTGCCATCAATTTCTGCCAGTTCTGTTGTATTGGAATCTTCTCCTGTTTGAATAGTTGTTTTATGATACCAGTCAGAATTCTTTATGAATGCGCCCTCTGACTCTTGATGGGATTCTTCTGATTCAATCACTATAGATTTAATCGTCTTGAAACGAGCATTTTCTATACTTTCATTTTTTTCTGTAGCATCTTCAATTGTCTTGATTGTGTCTAGATTAGGTTGAGAACTAGTACATGCTCCTAGCAATAATAGGCTTGTTCCTAAAGCGAACATCATTGAAATCGTTTTTTTCATTTTTACCATCTCCTTTTTTTAATAGTCACATACTTTAAAAGATTAGCGCAATTGAAAGCGTGGCCATTTTCATTGTAGCATGCGTATAAAAGAATAACGTATCTAATATTTTATATTTAAAAATAAAAAAGACAGAAATGGTTTATATTGTTATACTTGTCAATTGGTATGTGGTTAAGTATTATGGAAAAGTATAGTTTTTCTGTTAGTTGTTTATGGTATTAGATTCATCCGTATTCTTAATTTAGTTAAACATAACTAAAAATTAAACAAAAAGTAATTAAAAATGTGTCATAATATTAAAAGCAGCATAAATAGAATAATAATCACTTTTTTGTAAAGTGAGTGGAGGTAGAGTTAGTTATTATGAAAAATAATGAAGGTATTATTGATTGGTTTTTCCGTTTTGTGAAAGGAATGTTTATTGGTTCAGGTGCTATCTTACCGGGTGTAAGTGGAGGAGCTTTAGCAGCTGTATTTGGAATCTATGAAAATATGATTGCATTTCTATCAAATATTCGCAAAGATTTCGTTAAAAATGTACGTTATTTTATTCCAGTGGGGATTGGCGGTTTGTTCGGTATATTTGTGCTGGCATATCCGATTGATTATTTTTTGAAAAACAATGAGGTTCAGGTTTTATGGTGCTTTATTGGTTGTATTTTGGGAACATTACCTGCTTTGTATAAAGAAGCTGGAAAAAATGGACGTAAGCCTTATCACCTTGTGATTACTGTAGTGGTTGCGATTCTTGCTTTTGTTGGTTTGGTTTACGCAAAATTTAATATGAATGTAGTAGTTGAACAATCTACATTGTCTTGGGTAATGGCCGGCGGGATTTTTGCCTTAGGGTTTATAGTTCCTGGATTAAGTCCATCTAATTTTTTGATGTATATGCATTTGTATGAGCCCATGACAGAAGGTATAAAAGATTTGAACTTTTCTATCTTGATTCCTGTCGCGATTGGTGCAATTTTATGTGTTTTGTTACTGTCTAAATTGGTAAGTAAATTAATGAAAATCGCTTATGCAGCTATTTTCCACTTTATTTTAGGGGTTGTAATAGCTTCAACGGTCATAATAGCTCCATTGCCCGAACAATATATTGGGATATCTACTGGTGGAATAGTAGTAGCAGTTGTATTATTCTTTATTGGTTTATCTGTAGGATTGTTGATGGAAAAATTGGAAGATAATTATAAACCTGCTGAATTAAATAGATGATAAACTTTTTGATCTGAAAGCAAAAATAGCTGTCCTTTTCTAATGCTAAGTTGTTATTTTTTATTTTAGTTCATGTAAACAAAAAAAGTGTTGCTGAGTATACTCAGCAACACTTTTTTTAGAACTTATTATTTTTTTATTTTAGAACCTACACTTTTTTGCAATAGGACCGCTCCTAATGCCCCAACAATTCCTTGAAGTAAATTTCCAGGAATAGAAATAGCTGCCCCAGCTACACCATACATAAAACTTTCAGCAACAAAATAACCCAATGCCATAAATATACCAGCAGGGATAGTGGCTAAAAGAGGTTTATGATAACCAGTTTTTTGAAAAATCCAAGCACAAATATATCCTTGAAGTCCTTTTACTATAAAAGTAATGGGAGCATAGAAAGCGTAACCTGAAATGATATCAGCAAGTGCGCTACCTAATCCACCGACAAGAAAACCAGCTTTCTTTCCTAAAAATAATGCAGCAAATAATAAAACCATATCTCCTAAGTTAATATACCCGCGAAATGTGGGGATACGAATAAGAATCGTCATTACTATAGTCATGGCCATGAATAGAGCAACTGTTACAATCTCTTTTGTAGTAATTTTTCGCATAATTCTCATCCTTTATATATGTATAAAGCCATCTTATCTTTTTTTAGCAACAATGTCATGAGTTTTTTTAATTAAAAAAACTAAAAAGTACAGATTCTACAATAAGAATTATGCTAGACTAGATAGAGAGAAGAAACGAGCAGAAGAGGAGAAAAAGATGAAGCAGCCCAGAATTTTAGTTATCCAAGATATTTCAGCAAGTTGTCGTATTTCAATGAATGTGGCTGTCCCAATTCTAAGTTGTTTAGAAAATTGGGTGAGTATCTTGCCTACAGCATTGTTGTCTACACATACTGGTAAAGGTTTTGAAGATTATACTTTTTTAGATTTAAGTGCGGAGATACCAGCTATCTTAAATCATTGGCGTTCGTTAGAAATAAAATTTGATGGGATAGTCATTGGGTATTTAGGCTCTATAGAACAAATTAAATTGATGGAAAGCATCATTAAACAATTTTCAACAGAAGAAGCTCTAATTGTAGTAGACCCTGTGATGGGTGATCACGGAACTTTATACCCGGGTTTTACCTCTGAGCATGTTGAAGCGATGCGCAAACTTTGTCAATTTGCAGATGTCTTGATACCAAATGTAACTGAAGCTTGCTTACTAACGGAAACAAACTATCCAGAAAAGCCACATACTAAAGAAAAAATAGAACCCATTATAAGGAAATTAGTGGACAAAAATAACCGAAGTATCGTCTTATCTGGTGTAACTGGAAATGAAAGACAAGTTGGCGCTGCGTTTATTTCCAAAGGCAGTTCAAAAATCCATTATGCTTTTTCAGAAGTTTATCCGGGGCATTTCGATGGGGTAGGAGATTTGTTTACAAGCGTAGTAGCAGGATTTTTATTTCAAAAACACAGTTTAAAAAGAGCGAATGAAGTAGCGGTAAATTACATTTCAAGAGTTGTCAAACGGACTATTGAAGACCAAATTGATCCCTTGTATGGAATTGTTTTTGAAAAAGATTTGATGTATTTAATGAAGGAACTAAAAAAAGAAATCATCCATTATTGAAAGTAACAGAAAAATAACCAAAAGTTGCAAACGGTATGTTTACAGCTTTTGGTTGCTTTTTTCTATTTTTAAATATCGGTTTTTACTGAATAAAAGAGTAATAAACACCCAATAAATGCCGCCACTATTCCAGCACTTAACATTTCTGGAACACCAGCATTGTCTAGCAACCATCCACCTATAAAACTTCCAGCCACACTGCCTAGGGTAACAGCACCTATGTTAAATGCTTGTCCTTTGACATAATCTGTTTTCTGCATTAGTTGATTGACATAATAAGTAGAGGCTGGAATGTAAAGAGCAAATGCTAATCCTTGGAATAATTGAGTGACATTAATCATAAATACCGATCCCGATAATAGAAAAAGAATACTTCTTATTACAAAGAAAATGGCTGCTACTTTCAACCAAATACCGCTTTTTCGTTTAGTCAGTAAATAGCTGAATCCTAACATGGCAGGTAGTTCACACAAAGCTGTAATCATTAATGACAAACCAAAGTCACTGTCGTTTCCTCCAAGTGAATGAATGATTTGGACTAAATAAGTATTTACAATAGTGTGAAAAAGAAACAAACAGGCTGCTCCTATTAGAAAATAGGCAAATCGAGGGTATCTTTTGAAAAAAATTTCTTTCTCTTTGGTTAAAGGGTTATTCAACTTTAAATTTGGAGCAGATGGTACTTCAGAAATAGTAGTTTCGGGAAAGGTGAAAATAAGTACCAAAAAAGCTAATAATAAAAAAATACAGCCAATAGGTAAAATAATTGTGCTAAAGCGTGTTAACAATAGACCTAACGTGTATGAAGTTAGAGCGAACGCTAAGGAACCTGCTCCTCTTGTTAAACCAAAATTGATTTCTACCCCACTATTAATGTGTTCAAATGTAAAAGAATTAATGAATGGCTGCATGGATAAAACTAATGAAACTACAGCTATAAATATTAATGCTTCAATTGCAGGAGCGCCAGTAGAAAGAAGCAAAGAAACAAGAAGGCCAATAGATAAAATTGTAAGGATAACTAAGCTCCATCTCAATGTTAGTTTTTCAAACTTATCGACTGCAGCACCTAAAGTAGGTTGTAAAATAACGGATAAGATATTGGAGATGGCAAGAATAAGCCCAATGCTTTGATTTTCGAAGCTTCGAGAGAGCAAAAAGACTGAAGCAAATCCATAGATGGAGCAAAATACCATCCAGTATAGACTTTGTAGCAAAGCATATTTTATGGTTAGTGTACGAATTGTTGTCATAAGTTGTTATTCTTCCTTTCCCATTAAACCAAAATTAGATTTCTTTGTCCCTGTAAGTATCATAGCATGTATTCACTTCAAAAAAGAAGAAGCTAGATGGAATTTTTAATCTGAACAAATCATTAGGATTTCTTTATTTTTTTGGTTATACTTCTTATTAGTAAGAAGTATGTTAATGTAAATTATGTAAAGAGATTAGTGTTTGGAGGAAAGAATAATGAGAGCAGTTATTATCGAAGAATATGGTGGGAAAGAAAAGTTGAAAGAAGCAGAAGTACCGATGCCACAGCCTAGAGAGCATCAAGTCATCGTAAAAGAAAGAGCAACGTCAATCAACCCGATTGACTGGAAATTACGTGAAGGCTATTTGCAACAAAAAATGCCTTGGGAATTCCCTATTATTTTGGGTTGGGATGTAGCAGGTGAAATTGTAGAGGTCGGTAGTGAAGTAACTGATTGGAAAATTGGAGACCGAGTATTTGCACGACCAGATACAACACGTTTTGGAACGTATGCTGAATATACTGCAGTTGATGATAACCTACTAGCGTATATTCCTGAAAATATATCTTATGAAGAAGCAGCAGCAGCTCCATTAGCTGGATTAACTGCTTGGCAAGCATTATTTGATTACGGCAAACTTGTTGAAGGCGAAAAAGTCTTGATACATGCAGGTTCAGGTGGAGTAGGAACGTACGCTATCCAATTAGCTAAAAGTAAAGGTGCTTTTGTGATTTCAACAGCCAGTGAAAGTAATCGTGACTTGCTACTGAGTTTAGGAGTAGATCAATTTATTGATTATAAAAATGAAGACTTTACTGAACTGTTAAGTGATGTAGATGTTATTTTTGATACTATGGGTGGAGAAATTTTAGAAAATAGTTTTAAAGTTGTTAAACCTCATACTGGACGAATCGTATCCATTGTTGGAGACGCAGATAAAGAGTTGATTGAGAAAGCTGATATTACCTTTAATAATATTTGGTTAGAACCAGATGGAAAACAGCTTAGCCAGTTAGCTAAGTTAATGGAACAAGGAAAAGTGAAGTCTATTATTGGAGCAACGTATCCATTAACTGAAAAAGGTGTTTATGATGCCCATGCATTAAGTGAGACACACCATGCAGTTGGAAAAATTGTTATTAAAGTTGGAAACGAAGAATCTTAATAGACTGATTAATTAGTAAAAAAAAGAAGCGACAGTTTTCTGTCGCTTCTTTTTTTTATAGGTTTGATTAGCTTTCAATGGTTTCATTTTCATGTCTGTTTTTAAGAAGTAATTGTACGGAATATTTTAGCACAAAAATTTTGACGGTACACTAATAGGATAGTGGTACATTATATTCAATTTCGGTAACCTCAAAATTAAACCAATTAAAATCTCCAGATTTTAATTTCCAAGTAACCTCGCCATTTGAAGGTATCATAATCCCTTCAAATGCTTTATAATCACGCAAAAAAATTGACCACACTTCTAGTTTAAACCTTTTATCAAATTCTCCATACCTTTCAGCTTCAAATTTAATAACCTCACCTTTATCATTAAATGAAAATAGACCTGAGGCAGTTACACCTTTGTAGGTCATTGTTGCTTGTGCATTGTTATCGTCAATCTCATTCCATATTATATAGTTGTTTAAAGCTGCAGTAGGAAACCATACCATCTCAGCAAGATACCTTAACAAGGTCCCCTGATTGATTTCTTTCCCTTCAGAATCGGCAACAGTAAATAATGAAAGAAACTTAATTAGCATACTTCCTTTTCCGTTCCAATACTTATCTCTTCCTACAATATGAATTAAGGGTGCGGGTTTAATGGTTGCTTTCCAGATAAAACTCGGTTCTTCTGTAGTGAAATATTGTTCTGCTTGAACTGACATCCATGGCTTATTTTTATTTAATCTCATATTTGCTTTTTGTTTTAAACGTACAGTTAATATTTTTTCACGTCCATTAATTCCAGAATATTCAAGCCATCTCTGAACATTTTCTGGTAGATTTTCTAAATCTTCCTTAGTTACAATTTCACTTTTGAGTTTTATATTGCTAAAAAGTGCTACAATCTCTTGTTTTACATTTTTATTGAATCGAAGCTTTCCCATAAATAACCCGCCAAGTAAGATAACACTGATTAATAGACTAATTAATTTTGACATATTAAACCTCCCATAATATCTAATCAAGCTTTTATCTTTTTCAAATACCAAATATAAATAATAGTCCAATATTCTTTATTAAATATGCTGAAAAAATTCTAGAAATCCCAGTATCTAAATAGGTAGTTAATAGTGAGAGGAGACTTCTTTATGATAGAGTTATAAAACTATTATAACACCGAATATCAAACTAATTCGTACTTTAGAAAGGTTGACCTTAATAGTAAGAAGTCTGTTAGTTGCTTAAAAATATTTTTAAGTAAAAAGTAATAGTTACTAATGCAAATTATTTAAATAACTTATTAAATATGAACAAAATATGGCTAAATATGCAAAACAAGCGTTTCTTAAATGAAAAACAATATGTAACCGATTGCAGAAATGATAATGTAATAATACCGATGATTTTGTTAAAGAATTAACATCATATTCTTGTGATTACTATGCTATACTAATTGGCGTGAGTAAATAAAAGGGTATAAAAAACCACGGAGGGTATGCTTTGAATAAGAAATTGATGACCGGGATGATTGCAGCATTGTTATTTGCAGCTCCAATTGTAATGCCGACTGCGACAGAAGCAGCGAGCGTTTCAGAACTTGAAAGTCAAAAAGCAGAATTAGAAAATAAATCAGCTGATTTAAACTCAAAAATCCAATCTCAAGAAGAAACCTTAAATAACCTAGAATCTGAAAAAGCAAATCTTGAATCAGAAGTTGAAAAATTACAAACGAATATTGATACTGTTGTACTAGAGCTAAAAGTACAAGAGCAAAAATTAGCTGACTCAAAAGCTAAAATTGAAAAATTAAAAGCAGAGATTGAAAAATTAAAAGATCTTATTGCTAGGCGTGAAGAAAAATTAGAACATCAAGCTAGAAATGTACAAACAGATGGCAGTACTTCTAATATGGTCGATTTAGTATTATCTGCAGAGAGTTTGTCTGATTTAATCGGACGTGTGGGTGTAGTAAATCAATTAGTTTCTGCAAATAAAGATATTGTTACTCAGCAAGAGAATGATAAAAAAGAAGTAGAAAAGAATGAAAAAGCAGCACAAGATGAAAAAGTAGCAATTGAATCATTAAAAGCTGAAATCGAAGTAAATAAAAACAACTTAGTTGCTCAAAAAGCGGAATTAGATGATAAAATTGTTCAAGTAGCAACTAAATACGATATGACAGAATCTGAAAAAAATGACTTTGTTAAAGAGCAAGCTGTTATTGCAACTCAAACAAGTGTCCTGTCTAGTGAATTACAAGAAGAGCGTCAACGCATTATAGCTGAAGAAGAAAAAGCACAAGCTGCTGCTAAAAAAGCAGAAGCTGAGGCAGAAGCTAAAGCAGCTCAAGAAGAAGCTAAAGTAGCGGAAACTAAACAAACAACAAGTTCTTCAAGTCAATCAAGCAATCAAGCTCAATCAAGTAATAAAACACAAGCAAGCACTCCATCATCTTCAAACAGTTCAGGATTTATTAATCCAAGTGGAGGTTATACTACTTCTTCTTATGGCTATCGTATTCACCCAATTACTGGCGTAAGCAAATTACATGGTGGTATTGACTTTGGCGGCGGAGGTCCGATCGTTGCAGCACAAAGTGGAACAGTTGTTTTTGCTGGTTACCATAGTTCATGGGGGTATTATGTGAAGATTGATCACGGAAATGGCGTGCAAACATTATATGCTCACATGGTATCTGGAAGTTTATTAGTAACAGCAGGACAACAGGTATCACAAGGGCAACAAATTGGAACAATGGGTACGACTGGTTCTTCTACGGGTGTTCATTTACACTTTGAAGTATATGTAAATGGTTCTCGTGTTGACCCAGCAGGCTATCTATAAGAAGAAAGTTTTCAAAATAGTGGTATGTAGATTAAGAATTTAAAACAGATACTTTTAGTCCTCTCTTTCAAAGAGAGGACTTTTTTAGTAGAATGAATAAGCAATAGATGAAATGGGCGGAGGATTACGAATGGAACTAATTTTATCCACAAAAAATGAACGCGTAAAGAATTGGAAAAAACTTCAATCAAGAAGAGGGCGTCAAAAAGCTGGTGCTTACTTAATTGAAGGTTTCCATTTAATAGAAGAAGCTTTAAAAAATCATGCGATAATTTTAGAAATAATGATAAGTGAAGAAGTAGTTGTGGGAGATATTCCTGAATTCGATGAAGCAAAACAAGTTGAAATTTCTACAGAAATCGCAAAACTATTAAGTGAGACTGAAACTTCTCAAGGTATTTTTGCAGTTGTAAAAAAAATAGATCAATTAGATAAACCCATTCTTACGAAGCCTTTTTTATTTTTAGACAATGTTCAAGACCCAGGAAATGTCGGAACAATGGTTCGCACAGCAGATGCTGCCGGTTTTGGGGGAGTCGTATTAGGGAAAGGGTCTGTAGATCTTTACAATAGTAAAGTGTTACGTTCTATGCAAGGGAGTCATTTTCATTTGCCGGTTTACCAGGGGGATTTAAATGAATGGTTTGATTTATTTTTTGAACTTGAATTTCCAGTATTTGGTACTGAATTAAATGAAGAAGCCGTTTCATATCGAGAAATTGAACCTCAAGCTGTATATGGATTAGTTATGGGAAATGAAGGCAATGGAATGGCGGCTGAATTATTAAAACGTACAACGAAGAATCTCTATATTCCAATTGTAGGACAAGCTGAATCTCTAAATGTTGCAGTAGCTGCTGGAATATTAATGTTTTCGTTAACCAAGACTGAAAGTTAAGTGTTACAAAATTATGTCTAAAAAATGAACTTTCCTAATAATTCTTTAAATTTGAAGTGTTATGCTTTAAAATCCAAAGCATACATTGTATGATGGGAACCAGTTAGAAACATCATATATTATTACGAAAAGGAAGTTGTCTAATGACCGAACCAAAATGGAAGCAAGATTTAGAATACGTTGCAATTATCGAGGATTTATTGGAATGTGAAGAAGTAAAGAAACTTAATGACTATACTCAACATCATTTTACTACAAGACTAGATCATTCAATTAGCGTATCTTATATCAGTTACTGTATTGCTAAAAAACATAATTTGGATGCTAGAGCTACAGCTCGTGCAGGTTTGCTTCATGATTTGTTTTATTATGATTGGAGAACAACAAAATTTGATGAGGGAACTCACGCATATGTCCATCCTCGTATGGCTTGTGAAAACGCAAAAAAATTAACTGAACTAAGTGAATTAGAATGCGATATTATTATTAAACATATGTGGCTAGCTACTGTAGCTCTTCCAAAGTATAAAGAAAGTTACATTGTAACGTTTGTTGATAAATATTGTGCAGTAAAAGAAGTAGCTGTTCCATTGACTGGAAAAATGAGAACCTCTGTAAAGAATGCTTGGGCTCGTATGAAACCAGCTGCAGCACAATAAAGAAAGTATAGAAGTAAGTTATGATAGACGTTTTTATCTTAATAGCAAAAAAGACTAAACCTTAATTGAGGTTTAGTCTTTTTTTGCTTCAGTTAGAAGATTCTTTAAAATTTCAGTTCGTGTTTCAACTAATTCTGGAAATTGATAAAAAAAGTTTTGTTTCTTTTGAGCAACGGTATCATTACTTTGCTTAGGAGAGAGAATAAAGAATGCCCATGATTCAGCAATATCTTCTTCAGGATGGGTAACAGCATAAGTTGTCAGAAAATCATCGGCATGCTCAAGGTAAAATGATTGTTGAGCTTCTGAATCGGCTTGGACGTTGAGATGTTGCCATTCTTTGTAATAATCAATCCAAAATTCTTGGTAATATAAATTCATATACGACTCAGGAGTGCTTTCTCCATAGAAAGAAGAGTAAGTAATTTCTTTTTGACTAAAGGTTTCCCAATCGTAATTGCTGACCATTTGTTTATTACTTAATGTTAAAAGGT